>JAGDWR010000047.1:50904-57910 GCA_023269865.1 Candidatus Methanodesulfokora sp. | reverse complement strand
GCAGAAGTATTCTCACTAGTGGGAGAATCTGGAAGCGGGAAGACGACAACAGGAAAGCTCATTCTTAGGTTGATAGAGCCCACATCCGGAAGAATAGTATTTGATGGAGTTGATATAACTCATATCAGAGGAGAAAAACTGAGAGAGATGAGGAAGCACATGCAGGTGATATACCAAGATCCTTATGCCTCCTTGAACCCGAGGATGAGGGTTGGAGACGCCATAAAGGATCCATTGGAGATCCATGGAATAGCAAAAGGCGAGGAGGCAAAGGAAATGGTGCTAGACATGCTGGAGAAGGTTGGATTAACTCCAGCTGAGGACTTTTACAGGGCATATCCCAGAAGCTTAAGCGGAGGACAGAGACAAAGAGTTGCAATAGCTAGGGCAATGATAACAAAGCCAAAGCTAGTTGTAGCAGATGAGCCAGTGTCGATGATAGATGTCTCGCTAAGAGCATCGATACTTGAACTCATGCTCAAGTTCAGGGATGAAATAGGATTATCATATTTGTTCATAACACATGATCTTGCAGTTGCAAAATATATATCTGATAGAATAGCTATAATGTATCTAGGAAAAATAGTGGAGATAGGAGGAAAGAAGGAGATATTCTCAAACCCGCTACATCCATACACAAAGGCCCTCATGAGCGCAATTCCTGTGCCAGTTCCCGGAAGAAAAAGGGAAAGAATCAAACTCCCAGGGGAGATACCATCCCCAATAGATGTGCCACCTGGCTGCAGATTCCACCCAAGGTGTCCGAGCAGAATGGATGTATGCAGGGAGAAGGAGCCAGCTCTTCTCGAGGTCTCGAAGGGGCACCTTGTTGCATGTCATCTCTTTACCTGATGGGCTGTTTATGAACCTCATTTTCTGGACAACTCTCTCCTCACAATCCTCGGCTCGACTGGGATTATCACTATCTCTCTTTCCAGTGTGAACTCCGGGTTCTCCACCACGATATAGGAGGAGATGCCCATCTCCATGTCGGAGAACTTGGATCTGAAGGTGTAGGGATAGAAGTATGAGACATCCTCAGGTCTCGTTATGTCCTTCTCTACCTCTATCTCAAACCATCCATGCCTTCCCTCAGCTCTTGTGATATCTCCCTCCGAGAGAATGTAAGCATTGCTGTAGCTTTCCTTTCCCTTCACCAGCCACTCCTTCACCTTTATTCCGACAAGGGATTTGGATGCATCCCCTTTTGGCAGCTCAAATTCCCCTTTTATTAAATCTCCTGGCCTGTAGATGGACCTTTCAAGCCTTATTCCATGCTCTTCTTCTGATACCTCAATAAATGAGGGCATTATCTTCAGTCTAAGCTCTTTCCTCGGCCACATAAATCTTCCACCAAACCTTGGGATCCCAAAAATAAGAGACCATCTCACCTTGAAGTTCTTTGAATACACTGCCGGTGGAAGTTCAGCTGGACATTCGATCTCAAACCTGCCTTTGTCCAGCTTAACGCTTTTTCTGTATGAGTACAGTACCTCCCATTGATGTGGTCCTCCCCTGAGGTTGCTCGCTATCAAGACTATCAAGAGGGCTTCTATGCCCTCCTCTTTTGCTTCTCCCACGACAGGCTCTCCCCTCTTCAGGAGGCTTTTCTCCACCACTATACCCTTCATTAGATCACCTCCACCAGATAGTAATCTCTGAGCCATCCTGGCCTCCTCAGAACCTTTACCCCATCGTAATCCCTATTGTAAAGATGAAGCTTCACTTTCTTATCTCCTTTTATCTGCTTCAAATAGTTTATTAGATCCTGAGCTGCTTCCCTCAGCAATGCCCTTCTGGAATCAGCTCTTCCAGTTTGTTTTCCATAAAAATCTAATAGTTTGTTCAATGAATGCCACCTTAGCACAGATGCTGCGTAAAAGAGGACCACTCCTGCTATCAGGAGATAGCTTGCGATTTGGCCAGGCGAGATTATATAAAGCAGCACAGATAAAAGTAGCAATGTGAATGTTATCCTTATTAAGAACCTTGAAATAAGGAAGATGGATGACCAGGTTTTAGCATCCCTGTCCTTCAGAGGAAGGTTTATCATATAGTCTATCGACGACATCAGCACCTTCTTCCTCCCCCTGTCTATCACGCTTCTTATGTCATCAGCTATCTCCTCATATTTTCCCTCAAATACCTTTGGATCGGCATTTCTTCCAACCCTATAGGCATCAAGGGCCTCTATTAAGTAAGATACATTGTCTATCAGCCTCTTTCTCTTCTTGTCCATCCAATTCACCTGTTAAAATTTTTTACAGAATTTTCCATGGCTCCTGATTGAAGTTATCCTCATTGCTGTGGACAGTAAGGATTAAATAATAAACCTTGCTGATTGGAGAGTCCCTCGACATAGAGGGATTGTTAAATCGACAAATGCAGAGGTGATATGTGTGGGATCTGAGGAGGCGCCTACGTTATTCGTCAGGAGGGCCTCTGGTCTTGTGAGAACTATAGGACCTTTTACAGCATTCATGATAGTCTTCACACATACAGTAGGAGGAGGAATACATAAGCTGGCAGTTATAGCATCATACAGCAGCCCAGGCGCGTTCATACCATATTCATTCCTGGTAACAGGTCTGTTAGCAGGGCTCACGACAGCTTTCGTCTATGCGGTCATGGGATCGATGATGCCTAGAACTGGAGGAGATTACATATTTATAACAAGGGGTCTGAGCCCTGCTCTGGGCTTCATAGCCTCATGGGGTTTCTGGTTCACTGAGGTCCTGAGCTTTGGTATAATAGCATGGTATTCAATAGATTTCTTCGCAACAGCCTTAACAGCTGGAGGAATAGCTCTTAAGAGCACTGAATGGCTCAATACAGCCCAGTGGGTGGCATCTGCTGAGGCACATTGGATACTAGGCATATTATTTGTGTTTATATTTTCAGTAATAGCACTATTTGGAATGAGGGTATATGGCTGGCTCATAAACATACTAGGGACTCTTGCAATAATAGGCTGCATCACAAACCTGATAATACTGGCTGGATGGGGATTTGCCCCAGGAGCTTCTGTTGCAGGATGGAACAGGATATACGGCCCAGGTGCCTACGAGAAGATAGTACAGAAGGCATTTCAGATGTCAGACAACCCTGCATTTCCAGTAGCCTCATTCAGCTGGTCAGATACGATGAGAGCAGGAATTGGGGCCATATGGGCGTACATAGGGATAACAGCTGCTGTGTATGTGGGAGGTGAGCTGAAGACCCCGACCACATCTCTTCTAATAGCACAGGTCCTCGGAACAATATTGATAATGGCATACTATATAACATTGCCATTCTTGGTATACTCAGCTTGGGTTGTCCCGCAGGATGTGCTGCAGAAAGTTGGAGCAATGCCCGTCCTCCAGAAGCTCGGAGTTCCTCCGGACAGAGTTTACTTTACAGCCCTGTATCAATTCCTAATGAATCAGCTAGGACCAGCGGAAGTGGCTAAACTACTTGGAGTGCCGCAGAACATGCTGATGCCGGGAGGCGTTGTCGTTACATACACTGTAGCCTTGTTGCCACATGAGCTTGCTTGGTTCCAAGTTCTCAATGCTACATTAGTTGGAATTGTGCTTCTCAAGGATATACCTGCATTCTTCGTCGTCTGCAGCAGGATGATATTTGCATGGGCATTCGACAGGTTCTTCCCTGAGGTGTTCGCTGCTGTGAATGCGAGATTCCACAGCCCACACTGGGCGATAGTGCTTGTGCTCATAGGAGGTATAGCCGGAGTGCTTCTTAACGTAGTAAGCGGAGAGTGGCTTGCTTCTGTGGACACGACAATGCTTTATCAGTTTGCAGTCATGTGCGGAGCCCTAGCAGCAGCTGTGCTGCCGTATCTCAGGGCTGACCTTTATGAAAAGTCACCGCTGAAGGTCGAGATAGCAAAAGTGCCACTTCTCTCTATAATAGGAGCGTTTGCATTTGCAGTGAACTTCTACTTCTTAATAGTTGCAGGAAGCTGGCTGAACATAGAAAAGGATCTAGTGATGCAATCTGCATGGATGGGAATAGGCGCCTACATATTCTTGGGATTCCTGATATACAACCAGAAGCGTGGCATAGATGTGAAGACTATATACACTGAGATACCTCCTGCCTGAAAAATCCTCCAATTTTTTACCTTTTTTTGTTCTTTTCTTCTTGTTAAAGAAATTAACTTATTCAAGGTTGAATAAGAGAAATATTTTCCTTAAATATAAGAGAAAAAGCTTATTAGCATGACGAATATATTCGGGAAGGAGGTGTAACATGTGACCGTAAGAATGTTCTTTGCTGCAGACATACATGGGAACACGATGGTTTGGAGGAAATGGCTAAACGCTGTAAATGTATATAAGGCAAATGTGATAATCTTAGCAGGGGATCTCACAGGGAAGGCAGTAGTGCCCATATTCGACAAAGGAAACAGCTATGAGGCAGAGGTGATGGGGAAGAAGTACACAGCAAAGAGCAAGGATGAGCTTGAGGCCCTGAAGGAGAGAATAGAGAATATATCTTATTATTACATAGTTCTGACTCCGCAAGAGGCGCAGGAGATAGCAGCAGATCCGAAGAAACAGGAGAAACTATTTGAACAAGTGATGACAGAAAGATTGAGGAAATGGCTCGATCTGCTGACGGAGAAGGTTGACTTGAAGAATGTTACTGCGATTGTGATGCCAGGAAATGACGATGAGAGATACATAGATGAGACGATAAAGAGCTATGAGGATAGAGGGGTTATATATCCATTGGACAAAACTGTAGAAATAACTTATGGATATAAAATAATAAGTCATGAGTATGTAAACCCAACGCCTTGGAACACCCCTAGAGAGGCTCCCGAGGACAAGCTTGAGAAGATATTGAGGGATAAGATAGAAAAATCAGGTGAAAAGGAGTTCTCAAAGGTTCTTTTCAATTTCCACTGCCCACCTTATGACACAAAGCTTGACTTAGCTCCTAAGCTAGACAAGAACCTGAAGCCCGTGTATGTAGGAGGTAAGCCCTTGATGGTTCATGTCGGATCAAAAGCCGTTAGAAAGTTGGAGGAGGAGTATCAGCCACTAATGGGGCTGCATGGCCACATACATGAGAGCTATGCAAGCGATAAAATAGGAAGGACGATAGTTGTCAATCCGGGAAGCGAGTACACAGAGGGACTTCTGAGGGGGTTCATAATAGAGTTTGAGCCAGATGGTCTCAAGAATTACTGGAAGATAGAGGGCTGAACATGCCTGAGGGAATTCACTTCGTTGAGATGGATGAAGAGTCCTTCGTAAGAGAGTGTGTTGACCTCTTAAAGAGGGCGCAGGAGAAGGGCATAATAATGAGAATACTTGGTGCAATGGCTGTCTACATACACTCAAGCAACAATTCAAGGTGCAAAGAGATACATAGAGTGAGGTTTGGAGAAGGAGCTCCGATGTTCACAGATCTTGATTTAATGGCCTATGGAAAGCAGATGAATGATATAAAGAAGTTCTTTGAGTCCCTTGGCTACAAGCCTGACAGGATGATAAATATTTTATTCCCTGGAAAGAGGCTTATATACTATCATCCTGAAGGGAAGTACCACATAGATGTCTTCTTCAACAAGCTCGAGTTCAGCCATGATGTGCCATTCGGGGAAGCTCCTGGAAAGGGAAGATTGGAGCTGAGCTTTCCAGCGATATCACCAACAGATGTAGTGCTGGAGAAGTTGCAGATACATCATATAAACAGGAAGGATCTTGTGGATCTGATAGTGATGTTCCTCAGCCATGAGCTCTCTGATAAAGATGGAGATGGTCTCATAAACAGGAAGTACATAGCCCGGCTCTTGGCAGATGACTGGGGATTCTGGTATGATGCAAGGGAAAACCTTGAGAAGGTGAAGAAAATGGCAAGTTCTCTGGTGAAAGAAGGGGTCTTAAAGGAGGATGAGGCACAAACAGTAGTGAAAAAAGTCGATGAACTGATAAAGGCAATAGATGAGGAGCCAAAGACGAAGAAGTGGGAGAAGAGAGCGAAAAAAGGAACTAGTGAGAAGTGGTATAGAGAGGTTGATGAGATAGTCAGATAGCTATTTTTTAATTAATTTTTCTTTGTACTCCTCCAGAACTTTTATTATATCTATTTCTTCTGCCTCGCTGATCTTTGCCTCTGATGACAGCCTAAGCAGGTCTTCTTCCCTGATATATGGAACTACACCTCTCCATCTGAGCTCCAACTTGCTTCCATCGACCAGTAGAACATCCGACTCCTTCATCTCCTCCAGGAACTCGTGAGAGGGACTTCCGCTCCTGTATATCAGGACTCTTATCCCTGTCTGCTTCAAAAATCTCGCAACCCTCTGGCCAGCCCCGCTTATGTCCAGCACTAATATCACGTCATTGCTTTTTATCCTTCCTCTTTCTATCAGGTATTTTATTTCGTCTATTGAAAGACTTCTCACAACTTTAAGCGGGATCCATCCTGAAATATCTCCTTCCTCCTTCTCCATCATTTTTTCCAGCTCTTTTCTCAGTATTTCGTTCATTCTTTTCTCCTTCTCAAGTTCTCTCATCAGCTCCTCTATTCTCTTGTCCCTCATCTCTATTCTCCTGTCCTTCTCTATCTCCATTGCTCTTATGTCCTCAAGCCTCTCTATCCTCTCCCTTAATCTCCTTATCTCGGCATCCTTCTGCCTCAGAAGTTCTTTGTACTCATTTATCAACTCCTTCATTGAGTTTAGCCTCTCCACAAGCTTCCTGCAATCCACTGGAACATGAGCTTCCCTTGTTACCTCTCTCCTTTGCTCCTGCTTTGTCTCCAAGGAGAGCTTTATGGCATCATCTATCGCATAACCCTCTACAAGCTTCCTCAGAAGCATGTTTCTATCCAGCTCAACTCCGAGCTCCCTAACTCTGCTCATAGCTTTTGAAAACAGGGGCTTAAGCCTCTTATAAACCTTGAGCACAGCCGCGAGAGAGTCCCTCTCATGAACGGAACCGAGTTTTATGGGCTCCTCCTTAACATAATCCAGTATTATATCCATCTT
>JAGDWR010000047.1:34102-50804 GCA_023269865.1 Candidatus Methanodesulfokora sp. | reverse complement strand
CGTCCTCATCTCCTTTTTGGCTACCTCAACCCTAACTCCTAAGCTTCCAGCTATCTTAAGCACATTCTTTGGAGGCGGATCTACATCAGTTGCTATTATTATTGGTGAGCCATGGCTCAATATCTCATCTATAACCTCCGACCTGGATGCCCTCCTTAACGTGCACAAGTGCACCAACCTTCCATCCAGATCTATTATAGCTATTCCGAAGTTGAGCCCGGGATCCAATCCAACGAGAATAGGTCTACTGCTCTGCTCCTTGATGAACTTCAGCTGGCTCTCCCAAGCTGGTATCAGGGATATTCTAACAGGTCCCCACTCTTCCTCCTTCAACACTCCAGCCAGTTTATCCCGGACTTTTTCCTCTGCTTCATAAACTATGAACTCTGCTCTTCTCAATCCTCCGGGGGATCTTAAGGCATATAAGTCATAGTCTATCTCAGCCCTTCTAAGAGCATCCTCTATTTTTCTGGTCTCCTCCAGTATCGTCGCATCGAGGGATCTCATCCATCTCTCTCTTCCTGACCCTCCCTGCTTCACGCTCCTATTTCTGGATATCAGTATCCTGCATTCAGGCTTCAGTGTGAGTATTTCCTTTCCCACACCTTTTGAGGCCAATATAGCACATGTTCTAGCCTCACTCAGTGGATCTCTTTCATCAAGAGCTATGTTATAGGCTTCTGCTAGATCTTTTAAGCTCTCAAATATTCCTCTATCCGTTATCGTCACTTGCACTATCTTGGTCTTCCTGGAAAGCCTGCTCATCAGGGGATATATGTCCCTAGCTCTTCCTATCAGCTCGAAGATATTGTCCACTGCAATTATGTCAGCATCGTACCTTCTAGCTATCCTCATCAGATCATAAAAAGTGGCTGATTCCAGTTTTTCTATCTCCTTCTCCCCCTTGATTACAGAAACAGCGTATTTTGCACCTTTTCTGGATCTAGGAGATCCTGATATAAGATCAACTCCTACAACTGTTTTGACAGTATTCTGGGATGAGCTCAAGAGGCAACAACCTCTTTCAAAGAGCTCGCTAAAAATCTATATTTAAACATTAGATTTCTAATAATGAATTAGATATTACAATGAAAGTTCCTTCTTTTATTCAATCAGCTCACGAATACGGAAACACTAAAATACTAATATAGTACATTTATTTAGATTTCGGAATATCTATCAAAAATATTTCTTAATAGTAAAAGATTTTTTGTATTATTTCTGGATGGATTCCCCCGATTTCACCTCATCAGGGCAAACTGATATATCAGGTTTTTCAGCGATATATTTATCTTTGGATTCAGATGCTCAGGTTGATAAGTTTGACTCTGAAGTCTGCTGTGCTGCTTTCAATTATCATGCTTCCATTTATAATAATCACAGCCAGCAATATCAACGTCAGCGTTTCAGGGCAAAGCAGATGTCTCAGAGGATTTCCCTGCAGCCTTGACATAATGGTTCAAAATGGGGATAAAGTCAGATTAAGTGTGCTAAGGCTCTACATATACACCCCCTGGGGGGTATTCCAGAAGGAGGTTAGCACTGTGATCGACCCAAACAGCAGTGCCAAGCTGAACATACAGTTCACAATTCCACCCTGGGCATCTGCATCCCTTTATCCAGTTTATCCACAGCTGGATGTCGAGGATCCAAGGTATATTGGAGTCCAGCATGTCATGGGAGGCAAATTTCTACTGCTTGTTGAGGAGCCGAATATATACGCGGATTTAACTCTAATTACAAATACCTCTGAGGTCAGCCCTAATGGTTGGATTGATCTTTTTATAGCTTATTCCACCACAAACATGCCCTCGGGCTTCATGCCCAGGCTGATTGTGCTGGCAAATGGTTCTGTAAGATACATGTCTGTGCTTAATCAGACTGCTGGCTCTCTTTCTGTTCCAATAAAAGCTCCTGATTCCCAGGGTGTTCTTGTAATAAGGGCTCTTCTGGATTACTTCTCCGGAAATGTGAGCAAGGATACCTATGTGACAATAAGATCATATATGATAGAGAACTACACAAGGTACTTCAACCTGATACTTCAGGCATCGGAGAAATTAAACACATCCAAAGCTCTCTATCTGGAGGCAAAGAGAAGAGGAATAGTGATACCTCAGAACATATCTGATTGCATGGCAAAAGCCGAGATCTCGCTATCAGATGCATACCGAGAGTTCAACTCAAGGGGTCCAAGAGTGATGGAATATGTTTTAGAATCCGAGAATCAATCAGAAAAAGTCCTTAATGTTCTAGTTAAATCCTTCAAGGAAGATGTCAGATCCCGGCTGATAGGAGTAAATCTGACGATCCTCAAGCTTTACAGACTTGGAGCTAGTGTGGATAGCCTGAGAAATGCAACTGAGTTATGCTCCAGGGCATATGCCTTCCTGAAGGAGGACTTCACGACAATGGATAAATTTCTTAAAGATTATGATGATGCAATAAATTCTGTAGATCAAGCGGAGGTGAAGCTAAATGTGTTGGAAAGAGATCTTGAAAGGAGGATGGCAGTTAGCACTGTGGCTTTAAGCTTTTTCTCTGTGTTATCTCTTGTGCTGATGATAGGCCTCATTATAACAATTTGGAGGAGGAAGTTCGTGGAGAGGATCTGAAATGTGCGGAATTGTTGGTATTATTGGAAAGGATGCTGCTAGAAAAGTGATAAATTCTCTCAAAATATTAGAATATAGAGGATACGATTCCGCAGGAATTGCCGTCATGTTAAACGGGAGAATAGAGGTTAGAAAAGCCGCAGGAACGATAGAAAATCTGATATCTAGGTATCCAGATATCTTAGAGATGAGAGGAGAACTGAGCATAGGGCATACAAGGTGGGCAACGCATGGAAAGGTCAGCGATTCAAATGCTCACCCCATAACGGACTGCAGCAGAAGGATAGCTGTCGTCCACAATGGAACAATAGACAATTACATGGAGATCAGGGAAAGGCTATCAGCCAAACATGAGTTTAGGACTGAGACAGACACGGAGGTGATAGCTCATCTAATAGAGGAGAAGCTTAACAGGGGATTGGGAAGGTTAGAGGCATTTGTCTCAGCTATATCTGAGCTGAGAGGAGAATATGCTGTAGCCTGCATGTTTGAAGGAGCGAATGAGCTTTATCTTGCCAGAAATAGAATACCGCTTGTGATAGGTGTTGGAGAAGGTGAGAACTATTGTGCATCAGATGTGATAGCACTTTTGAATCTTACAAACAAATTCATATATGTGAATGATGGGGAGTTCGCTCTGATAACCTCAAAAAACATTGATGTATGGAGGTTTGAGGAAGGAAGACTCATACCTGTGGAGAAGAGGATAAACTTGGTTGATTGGTCCCCCTCTATGACAAGCAAGGGAAAATATGAACACTTCATGCTGAAGGAGATATTCGAGCAGGAGGATGTAGTCAAGAGAATTCTCATGGAATCGAGGAGATACATCAAAGGTGCTCTTTCCATCCTGGAGGAGACGATGAAAAACGGCGGAAGGATAATTTTTCTTGCTGCAGGGACTTCTTATCATGCATCCATGGTGGGTAAATATCTGCTAAACAGCTTGCTAGGATATCCATCGGAGGTATCAATAGCCTCTGAGTTCACAAGATGGAACCTGAGGGGCTTAAGTGAGGATGATCTGGTGATAGCAGTCAGCCAGTCGGGTGAGACTGCTGATGTGCTTATGGCAGTTAAATCTGCTAAGGAGAAAGGTGCCAAAATCTTATCATTTGTGAACGTTCCTGGGAGCACCTTATCAAGGGAGTCAGATGAGGTTTTCTTCTTCTCAGCAGGCCCAGAAATAGGAGTAGCAGCCACAAAGACATATGTAGCTGAGCTTGTCTCATTTCTTCTGACTTTCACGGAGCTTGGGAAAATTACAGGAGATCCTGTTTATCATGTGGCTGAAGCTCTGCCCCGTCTTCCATCTATCGTGGCTTCATGTCTTGAGAGCTCAAATAGAATTGCCAAAGCATTATCGGAAGCTATAAAGGGGGAAAATAGCATTTTCTTCATGGGAAGAGGGATAAACTATCCAACAGCCCTTGAAGGAGCCCTGAAAATGAAAGAGATAAGTTATATACATGCTGAGGGATTCCCTGCTGGTGAATATAAGCATGGTCCATTAGCTCTCATATCAGAGGGCACTTACTCCATTGTAATAGGGTCAAATGATCAGGAGATAAGAGATCTCCTTCTGAGCAATGTGAATGAACTTAAAGCAAGAGGCTCCAAGGTGATATCTGTGGAGACAGATGAGCATCTTCCCTCCGATATAAGGATAAAAGTAGCAGAGAACGGACTTCCTGAGGAAGTCCTTCCTGTTGTTTTCGTAATACCACTGCAGCTTCTAGCTTATTACACTGCTGTAACGTTGGGAAGAAATCCGGATAAGCCGAGAAATCTCGCAAAAAGCGTAACAGTAAAGTAGATATAAATAAAACAAGCCTAATTTTTATTGCTAACCACTTAGACTTGGTGCCTCTCATGGTGAAAGAGAAAGTTGAGAAATTGATGGAGAGAGTCAGCGAAAATCTCTCAGGATTAGATCAGGAGGAAGTTGAGAAGTTTATAAGGGCTCTTCTTAGAACCGTGGGCGAAAAAAGGATTTTTGTCGTCGGAGTGGGGAGATCCGGGCTTGTGGCAAGAGCGTTTGCAATGAGGTTGATGCATGTTGGTTTTAATGTTTACGTTGTCGGTGAGACTGTTACACCCCCGATAAGGGAGGGAGACCTCCTTGTAGCTGTAAGTGGATCAGGAGAAACTAGATATACAGTTACAGTTGCACAAGAGGCCAAGAGGTTAGGAGCAAAAGTTGTGGCGATAACAAGTTATCCTGATTCAGAGCTTGGAAAGATAGCTGATCTAAGGGTGATAATACCAGGCAGGATACTGCCGGAGTCAGGAAGGGACTATGAGGCCAGACAGATATCAGGAGAGCACGAGCCTCTGACCCCGCTTGGAACTCTTTTTGAGCTTAGTGCGATGGTGTTCTTTGATGCGCTCATAGCAGAGTTGGTTTACAGGCTTGGAAAAAGCGAAGAAGACCTGGAGGGAAGGCATGCAACAGTATGACCTGATGACAGTTCTGGAGAGGGTATCTGAACTTGTAACTCCCTCCAAGGAGAGAAGGGAAAAAGTTGAGAGATTGCTCAGGGAATCCCTATTAAAAGTGGAGATGGCAGTGAGGGAGATTGGCTTAAATGCAGAGGTAGTTCCTGTTGGATCTGTAGCTAGAGATACATGGCTGCCAGATGACATCGATATAGACATCTTCATCCTCCTGCCGAGGGATCTTCCGGAGGAAAAACTCGGAAGCATCGCTGTGGAAGCAGCTAGAAGGGCTTTCGGCTTCTATACTCTGAGGTACTCTGAGCACCCTTATGCCTCATGTAGAATAGAGGATATTGATGTTGAGATAGTGCCAGCATATAAAATAAAGAGAGGGGAGAAAATAGTGAGCAGTGCTGATAGAACCCCTCTTCACAACAACTACCTTATGGAGAAGCTCAATGATAACCTAAGAAGAGAAATAAGAATTTTGAAGGCATTTGCTAGAGCAGTGGGAGTATATGGAGCTGAGATAAAAGTAGAGGGATTTAGTGGATATCTTCTCGAGCTCCTTATACTGTTCTACGGTGATTTCATCTCGCTTGTCAGAAACGCTGCAGAATGGAGACCTCCTGTTTTTATAGATATAGAGCGCATTACATCAAAGGGAGAGGCTCTGAAGAAATTCGACAACCCGCTTATAGTGATCGACCCTGTGGATCCAAATAGGAATGTCGCATCCCCTCTATCAAAGACCCAGTTCTTTAGATTTATTGCTTCATGTAGAGCTCTTTTAAATAAGCCAACGGAAGATCTCTTTAAGCCAAGAAAAGAGACTTTCTTTTCTCCAAGCAGAATAAAAAGGGAGCTCTCCGAAAGAGGAACTGATATAATTGTCCTGTTGATTGAGGACTTGGATTTACCACCTGATACCCTTTGGACGCAGGCAAAGCACATATCCAGAAGGATAAAATACGTCCTCGAGGAGAATGACTTCAGAGTCCTGTGGTGTGCTGGTTACACTGATGAGAAGAGCACTATCGCTGTAGCTGCTGAGCTTGAGAGCATCGAGATACCAAGGGCTTTGATAAGAGAAGGCCCGTTTGTCGGTAGCCAGGGAGAGAGGGATTTTCTGACCAAGCACATCTCGGACAAGGGTACACTCTCAGGCCCGTATATAGAGGGGGATAGATGGTATGTCGTCAAGAGAAGAAGGTTCTGCAACGCTGCTGAGCTCATATCTGATTATCTAAGCGGAAGGAATGCACCAAAGCTAGCGAGAGGAAGAAGAATAAAAGTGATAACGGGAAATGAGATAAGAAAGGTGCCGGAGGATGTAAGAAATTTCATAGGGAAAAATCTGATCAGAGAGGAAGTTTTCACAAGACTGCTCGTCTGAAAAACCTTTCTCCATAGTATCTTGAGTCAGGGAGCTCATCCTCTATCTCAATAAGCCTGTTGTATTTCGCAACTCTTTCTCCTCTGCATGGAGCACCAGCTTTTATCTGTCCAGCCCTGACAGCAACCGACAGGTCAGCTATGAAGCTGTCTTCTGTCTCCCCTGATCTATGACTTATAATTACAGAATAACCAGCTCTTAAGGCTGTTCTTATGGCCTCAAATGTCTCTGTTATTGTCCCAACTTGATTTGGTTTTATCAAAACCGCGTTTGCTGCCCTTTTAGCTATCCCTATCTCTATTCTCTTAACATTGGTCACAAAGATGTCATCTCCAACTATCTGAACTTTGTTTCCAAGCTTCTCTGTGAGCTCAGAGAACGATTCAAAATCCTCCTCATGAAATGGATCCTCTATGCTCACTATGTTATACTCATCCACGAGCTCAGAGTAGTATTCTAATAGATCTCCTGGTTCCAGCTCCATTCCATCAAGCAGATACTTATTCTTCTCCTTGTCATAGAAATTGGTTGCCGCACAATCAAGAAGAATGAATATCTTGTCGGAGTATCCTGCTTTTTTGATGGATTCTGAGAGGACGAGCAGAGCATCCCTTGTATTTTTCATGGGAGGAGCGAATCCTCCCTCATCCCCTATGTTTATAGCATTTTTCCCATATACCTCCTTTATCACATCCCTAAGTGTCATGTAAGTTTCAGCAGCAGCTGCAAGAGCTTCTCTAAAAGAATCAAAACCAATTGGAGCTATCATAAACTCCTGAATTTTGAGCTCGTTTCCTGCATGGAGCCCCCCGTTTATGACATTCATCAGCGGAACTGGCATTGTCCAGTTGCCGCTACCTCCTAAATATCTGTACAAAGCCAGTCCTGCTGTATCAGCAGCTGCCCTTGCAATAGCACCTGATACCGATAAGATGGAATTTGCGCCAAATCTGGACTTATTTTCAGTGGAATCAGCTTCTATCATCATCTTGTCTATCTTCTCCTGCTCTCTAGAATCCTCGCCTATTAGCATCTTAGATATAACGGAGTTTACATTGAAAACAGCCTTTAGAACTCCAAATCCTCCATATCTTCTCCCACCATCCCTCAGCTCCAGAGCTTCATTTGCTCCCTTGCTGGCGCCAGCTGGCACGATGAAGTATCCTTGTCCGGATCCAGTTTTAACAATAGTCTTCAGAGTAGGTCTTCCCCTTGAATCCAGCACCTCAATAGCCTTTATTGATCTTATTCTGAAATCTAACATGTTAGATGGAACACCCCCACAGTTTTCCTGCCCTCGTTGATTAACTTAACGAACTCATCCACAGCTTTTCCAGTTTTCTCAGTAATAACTTTAACTCCCAATGCTTCAGCTTGCTCAACAACGCTTAAGACAGGCATGACACCCAAGAAGCCAGTTCCTATCACGAGATATTCGGGCTTCTCACTCTCTATTATATCCTTTAGCTCCTCCCAAGTGAGAGGAGTATGGCCATATTTTGATCTTAGGCTTGAGGATCTCTCCTTGGGTCTTTTTTCCACAACAAGGTTAGATCTGATTATTACGTCATCAAAATATTTTGTACCATTTATACTAATTTCACCAAATTTTACCTCAATATTCATAAATCTTCACCTCGAACATGGCTGTAGGAGAGGAGATTCCGAGCTTTAATAGCACCTCTGGATTTACCTCACCGATTATTCCAATTACTTTTTCAGCAACTATTTCAGCACATCTCCCCTCAATGAATATTGAATTATTGGCTTCCCTTAATTTGAAATCAATTCTCATTGATCTAAGCACGGCAAATAAGTGGGATTGAATGTCCTCAAAGCCAACAGAATCATCAGAATAAGCTGCAGCAAGCCTTCTCTCACTCTTTGTCCTATATGGGTTGCTTCTATCCACCAGAACTACATCTCCTATCTCAAAGATCTTCTGGGGATATGGAGAGTGGACATTCCTTGAAAGGAAGTGCAGAAGGCCTGGAATCAGGGAATCCCTGAGCACTGTGTAACTAGAGCTCACTGGATTCCCTATCTCCACAACTTCTGTCTCGGCTCTTCCAATGCTCTTAAACAGGCTTTCCTTGTTGGATAGCATGTAGTTCATCACCTCCTGATATCCCAGACCCACCATAAGAATCCTGAGCTTTCTGGAGATCTTCTCACAGGGGTGTATTGAGCCAACTGTCATGACATTTCTAGGAAGTTGCGGCTTTAGCTTGTTTAGACCGTAGAGCACTATTACTTCCTCTGCTACATCCGCTGGGTGCAAGAAGTCCGTCCTATATGGAGGTATCATCACATTTATCTCGTCCTCCCCAGCCAGCTCAGCATCAAGTCTGCCTTTCCTGAGGAGGTTTATGACATCTTCCCGCTTTATCTCCTCTCCAAGCATTCTTCTTATATATTCTATGCTCACTCTCATCCTTCTGGGCTCCACATCGGGCTGTTTTATTTCTCTTCCGGAATCTCTCACTGTTATGACTCCTATTCTTGCCCCAGTTTCTGCTATTGAATGGACGAGTATTGAAAGAGCCGTTCTTATGGATTTCTCATCAGTTCCAGTTACATCTATGAACAGATTTCTCGTCTCCTTCTTGAGCCTTGTGAGCTCTGCGTTTATCACTGGAGGCATTGACATAACTCTATCCATGGAATCCTCTATCAATGGAACTAGGTTCTCCTCATTCCTTATGAGATATCCGTATTCCCTTCCCTTCTCTGTCTCCTCCAGTATTTCCTTAGCTGTCATCTCTCTGCTTTCACCAAGAGGAATGAATTTCACTTTTTCCATAGGTCTTGCAACGTACTTGAAGGGAGGCTTTACAGCATCAAGATCATGTATTCCTATGGCGACTCTTCTCCTCTTTCTTCCTATAGTCTCATGTATTTTTTCCTGGCATTGTATTATGGATTTTATTGTTTTATCATTAAGCTTTACATCAAGCAGGACTGCTCCAACAGCAAATGGTCTAACCTTTTTCACGCTTTCATCCACTAGAAGTTCCTCTTTCCTATGCTCAATAGGATACTTCGGTATTCCTATTTCCCTTCCAATAAGACCCTTTATCATCCTAGCAATTCCCTCTGCTGAGAGGAGGTCTAATCTATCGCTTGTTATCTCAAGCTCAACGCCTTCGTCACTGAATCCTTCTATGTTCACTTTGGTGTCCTCTAATATCTCTGCTAATTCATCTCTGTTTAGCCTCATCCCTAGAAGCGAGTACAAATATTCCCTATCAACCTCTATGATGGGCATGCTCACCACCTATAACGGAGCTCTTCTCAGAAAGTCCAAGCTTTGAGAATGTAGCTCTCTTATGTCATCTATCCCCATCCTTAGCATTGCAAGCCTTCCTATGCCTATCCCCCAAGCGAGAGCCTGAATCCTTGGATAATCATAACCAAGAGGTACAAGCATCTCAGGCCTGAACAAGCCGGATCCAGCTATCTCTATCCATCCAAGTTTCTCATGTCTGACATATGCCTCAACACTGGGCTCTGTGAATGGGAAGTACGCCGGCCTGAACTTCACCTCCTTGAATCCCAGACTTCTTGAAAACTCAGCTAGAAAGCCTAAAAGATGCTTAACGTTCAGATCCTCAGCTAAAACAACACCTTCACACTGATGAAATTCCATTGCATGAGTTTTATCGAGAGCCTCCGGTCTGAACACCCTATCTATTGCGAATATCTTCGAGGGTATCTCCAACCCTTTTGCCAATTCCCTAGCAGAAGCTGCTGTAGTTTGAGTCCTCAGGACCAGTCTTCTAGCTATTTCAAAGCTCCATTTGTACCCCCATCCTGTTGAACCTGTCCCATAACCATTCTCATGTGCTCTTCTTACTTTCTCCACTAGATCCATGTGCTCACTTAGATCGGCTGGTTCTGAGGGAAAAGACACTATATAAGAGTCATGTATCTCCCTAGCTGGATGATCTTGAGCTTGGAAGAGGACGTCAAAGTTCCAGAATTCTGCTTCGACGAAAGGACTCTTCACCTCCCTGAACCCCATTCCAATCAATATCTCCCTTACCTCATCCAGGAGCATGGAATAAGGGTGAGGCTTTCCTGGGAAAGCTTCTGGAGGAAGAGCTGAGATATCATACCTTTTAAGCTTAAGATTTCTCCATTCCCCTGTTTCTACCAGCTTTCTGTTTAGTTTTGCCACCTCTATAATAAGAGGGACTTTTCCCTCAAGACATTCTCTTCCCAGCTCGGTCAATTCAACCGCCGTAAGAGCTAACTCCTTCTCTTTAACGAGACCTCTCTTTATCAAAGCTCTTACAATATCCTTGTTTTCTGGGATAATTCCTTTCTCTATTTCGAGCAAAATTTCTCTCTCAGGTATTTCAATCCCTCTTACAACTAGGTATTTCCCTCTCTCATCCTCTCCCATTTTTGCCCCTTTTCTCCTAAGCCATCCTACAGCTGCCTGTAAAAGCTCTCCTTGAAGAAGTTTTGAGGCATCATCCAAGTATATCTTCCCATCTTTGGCTGCATTTATCAGGACTTCCTCGGGCATTCCATCCTTTAAGCAACTTCTTCCTCTCTCCGTAAGCTCATATGCTTTTCTTCTTATCCTAGATATTCTGACGAGAGATTTAGCTTCCAGTAGAGATGCAAGAGCATATGCTGAGCTTTTTTCTAGTCCAAGATCCTCCAGAATAACTTTTCCTCCGAAGGATTCTATTCTTTTGAGGAGATCATGCTCACCCTGGCTGAGAGATATCAATCATATCCCCCCGGGAGGAATCTTCTCTTCATAATGGAGAGCCTATATAACGCTGTCCTTCTGTCCTTGTCCTCTATGTTAGAGTTCAGTATTCCAGCTCTGAGCACCTCAATAGCTTGCTCCATAAGCCTGATGTTCACTGGATATGGAACTCCATCTTTCCCTCCAAAGGCGAAGGAGTATCTTGCTGGATCTCTTTTGCTTGGAGGAGCCCCATACACAACCTCGGATATAAGAGATAATGCCCTAAGAAGAGACGGTCCTACGCCTCTTACCAAGAGAAGATCCTCGAAATTCCTGATATCAAGCTGATTGGCCTCTTCCACAGCCTTCCAATCTATCCTTTTTGGCATTTTCAGCACTTTCAAGCTGCTCCCTAAATAGGGGGATAGACCTCCTCCACCTAGCTCCTCCATCATCCTCCTAAGCCTTCTTGATCCATCCCTAACTAGGTCAACTGATATCCTTCTTGTCTCCTCTGATTCCTCTGCTGTCAGATCTATAACCTCCTTTTCCATGGATTCGGCTATTATTCCGCTGTGGGGCTTGTTTATAAAGCTCTTAAGCCCCTGTGATATCCAGTGATATCTTCTAGCTGTCTTTCTCTCTGGGTTCATCCCTTGCTGGACGACAGTCCAATTTCCGTCTTCGGAGAATATTATTATGTGATGATATAAGTTATGCCCGTCCTGCAGGGCTGCGTTATCCACTTTTGCTGATAACCTGCTTGCTTTTGATATCTCCGCTATCCTTCTGTCGCTAAGAGAGAGTCTATCTCCCTTCTTGATTATCTCCTCTTGGGTCTCAAGGGACTTTTTTCCTTTCCCGCCGCAGGCAACTATTCCCAGTTCTTCCTCATCTAAAACCTCCCTTATAACAGCTGATAGAACTGTTGTTACCCCAGATGAATGCCAGTCATATCCAAGAACACATCCAAATGACTGGAACCAGAAGGGGTCACCTAATCTAAGGAGAAACTCATTCCTACCAAACTCAATAACTATGCTTCTTATTATCTCCCTTCCAAGAGATTTCATCCTAGAGAAGAGCCATGAAGGAGCTTTTCCATCATGTAAAGGTAGCTCAGCTTCTCCTATTATTTCCATCGGGATTAGACATTTGAACCTCTTTATAAAGTTGAGTGTTATATAATTGAGAAATTAATTATTCACTACTATATATAGGCACCCCGACTATTATGTTGTCCCTGTTTCTGATCACTCTTATTCTCACCCTAGCGCCAATCGGTATGTTAGATGCATTCACCACAGTTATCGCTCTACCTCTAGCCTTTCCCAAGGCTTCATTTGCTCTCATTCCAGGAGCTACAATCTCCACATAAGCCGTTTCACCTATTGAGAAGGGAGCTTTAAGTTGTCTTGAATGATGTATTCCAAAGTCCTCCGGTCTCAGTATTAGCTTTACCCCGAACTCCTCCTCCCACCTTTTGAGCGCGCTGTAGAACTTCTTCCAAGGCATGGGCTTGACACCAGCATTTCTTCCCCTTCTGTATAGCTCATACTTCTGTATTCCAAGAGGGGGCCATCTTTTTCCAGCTCCTATTGACAGCGCGAAATCTATTATCCTCGGAATGTCCTCATCATTTACTGTTGGAACCCAGACTGGAGCTATCAAAAGATCCATTGAGCTATCTGCTATCATCCTAGCTGCTTTTATTATTCTGTCTATTTTAAGCCATTGAGAGCCTGAAAGATACCTGGCTTTTTCCTCATTTAAGGAATCTATGCTCAGATTTATCCTATCAACTCCTGCTTTTTCTAAGTTCTTTATCAGATTTTCTGTCAACAGGACTCCATGAGTTTGAATTGATATCACTTTTACTTCGGGAATTTCCCTTAGATCTCTGACCAATTTCGGAAGATCCCTGTAGGTGAGGGGATCCCCGACTGTATCTATGTGCGCCTCTATATCATTATCTCCCTTAAACTCCACGAGCCTCTCAAACTCCCCTATCAAATACTCCTCATCTACGATGTATTCCGCCCTTCTTTTAGATCTAGGACCTGCATCTGTCGAGCAGAATATACAAGAGAGGGGACATGTGGATATGGGCCTTATCTGAATCAAATTTGTTCCTCTATCTATCAAGCCAAAAGCTATGGAGCCTATCAGTGGAATTCCAGAGCCCGAGGATATCCTAACTATCTTTCTCGTCACCAATAAGTTCTTTCACCCTCTTCCTTATGTCCTCGTCTTTTTCGTCGGTTTCAATCAATTGATACTCATTATAACCTCTTTTCCTAAAGGGTCTCTCTATATTCATCCCCTTGAGTCTTATGCACCTCCTAGTCGGGTGCATCTCAACTTCAACGACAGCTCTTGCTATGCTCTCAGCTGTGGCTTCTTGGAGCACTATTATAGCATCTTTTAGTACGAGAAAAATCCTCTTATGTATATGCCCCTCTGGAGTGCATATTATGAGTTCCTCTACATCGGAATTCCTCACGTTTATGACCCTCCTTCTAAGGGCTTTTATCAGATCTCTCGTTGATCTGGTCACTTCAGCTAGTTCTGAGTTTAGGTCAAACCAGCCCACTTCTGAGACATCGCTTCCAGCTGAAGGAGTTCCGCTCAGCACATCACAGAGATAGTCTATTATCACATAGTGGTATCTGATCCTGCCCAGCTCATCCCTATCAACGACCTCTGAGACCCAAATAGGATATGCTGGTCTGACATCTATTCCCAGTTCCTCCTTTGCCTCTCTAATGACGGCTTCCTCCAATTTCTCTCCTTCTTCCATAACTCCTCCAGGAATTGACCATAGACCTGCTCCAGGGGGATTTCTTCTTTTTGCCAATAGGATTTTTCCCTCTCTTAGCAGAACAATTCCGACAGCGACTACCGGAAGCCTAGGATACTCTCTTTGTGATTTCTCCATAAAGCTCCGGCCTCCTATCAGACCAGAGATCATTTCTTTCTGTTACCTTTTTATTTCTAGCTTCTGATGGATCTATCTCCACGATCGCCACGTGTTCTCCTTTTTCAGGAGCTCTTGCGAGAATTTCCATTTTTGGACTTGTTATCTGACTCATTCCTGTGAACTTAAGCCTTTTATCTCCTGATACATCCTCACCGCTTCTGTTCGCAGTTATGGTGAAGACTCTGTTCTCAATAGATCTAGCTAGCATAGCAGTTTGAGCATAAGGAAGGACTAGATTTGCAGGATGAGCTATTATCTCAGCACCTTTTAAGGCTAGCACTCTGCATGCCTCGGGGAATATCCAGTCGAAGCATATCATGACGCCAACTTTCATGCCAGATACATTGAACACATTAAATCCAGTGTCACCAGGTGAAAAAAGAAGTTTCTCGTCGAGGAACAAATGACTTTTCCTGTAAACTCCCGCTATGTCACCATTTTCCCTAATTATAACAGCTGAATTGTATATGAATTTGCCAGCTTTTTCAGGAAATCCAGCTACAATTGCACAGGAGAGTTCTGATGAAAGCTTCTCCAGAAATTTTATTGTTCTGCCATCAGGTATTTCCTCAGAGAGCTTTTCCAGTTCCTTGATTGATGTGAACAGGTATCCAGTGCTAAAAAGCTCAGGAAATACAAGCAGATCTGCTTCTAAATTTTTCACGAGGTGGGAGATCCTTTCCAAATTTCCCTCTACATCACCAAGCCTGGGCTCATTCTGCACATACCCAACTTTTTTCATAATAAAAGCATAACAGGGAAAATTTATAATCGTTCTGACCAGGTTTCAATCCCTCTCGAGAGAAAAATATAAGCATAATCTATTATGTAGTTATGCAGCATGTAATAACAGCAGTTAAGAATTTAACCCTCGACCAGGCTATCACAGGGGATCCAGTTGTACAGAAGAGCTCTTCTAGTGGGAAGATTTCAGCCGCTTCACTGGGGTCATATTCACTGCTTTAAATACGCTCTTGAAAAAGCATCTGAGCTTGTAATAGGGATAGGAAGTTCACAGCACTATAACACTGAGAGGAACCCCTTGTCAACAGCTGAGAGATATGAGATGATAGTGAGAGCGCTGAGAAGAGAGGGATTTCCTATGGAAAGAATATCGATAGTCCCTATACCTGATACAGAGAAACCTGAGGAGGATTGGGGGATGATAGTGCTGGAGAGAGTTCCAAGGATAGATATAGCTTTTTCGAACGATCCAGAAACAGTGAGGGATCTGTCTAAAGTAGGTGTACATGTGGAGGGAATACCGTTTCACAAAAGAGAGCTCTATGAGGCGACAAAGATAAGGAAAAAGATACTGCAAGGGGATAGCTCCTGGAGATCTCTTGTCCCAGAGGAAGTTGCCAGATTCCTGGATGAGATAAAGTTTGAGGAAAGGCTTAGGTCCATAGTAACATGAATCAAGCAGTTTTCACCCTCAAGCTCCCTCTTCTCACAGCATCCATTACTGCCCTTCCAGCAGGGCTTTTCTTTGCCAGATTTATTCTACCTCTCTCATCGGTTCTAATCGTAATTATCTCCTCATCTCCTGAGTAAAGAGTAACCTCGGTATTCGCCATCTCCCTCCCAAGGGATAAAACTATTGAGTTCTTCCTCTTTATGATGTGATATCCTATTTCTTCTTCCTCCAGTGATACCACTTCCTCGCTCTCCCTCACAGGCATTATGACAGTCTCCTCTCCAAATGTGTATATCTCATATTCCTGTTTTCCTGTCTCAAAATTGGTCACTAGAACTACAGGTCTCGCTAGAGTCCTGTCCTTCATCCCTCTCGGAAGCTTCACCACAATTCTAAGACTGTAAACTTTCTCTATCCTCCCATCCTTTATGAATATTATTGTGTCCACTATGTGAGGAAGAGCTCCAAGGTCAACTCTGCCAAGAAACCTCTGGACAGCCTCTATGGGGCTTCCACAGTGGACAACTCCGACCATTCCAATGCCAGCAAGCCTCATATCAGCATAGATCAGGAAGTCCTCCGATGTTCTCATCTCATCGAATATAACATAATCTGGTCTAACTAGGAGCAGGAGGCTTGCTGTCTTCTCGAACGATCCCTCAAGTTTTCCATATTGTGTTATCTCTGGCCCGACAAACAAATCCCTTGGGGACTCAAGGGTCTTTACTATTCTTCCTTTTCTCATGTAGAACTCAGCTAAAGCGCTTGCAAAAGTGGTCTTGCCAGCTCCAGGAGGGCCAGCTATTATAACACCTTCTGCTCTTTCAGAGAGCCTTTTCTTCAGTTTCTCGCTCAAGGAATAGTCCTCTAATGTAACTTTTATCAATGGTCTTACTGCTGTTATCTCTATGCCATCAGAAAAGGGTGGCATTGCCACCAGAATTCTATACTCCCCCATCTGCACTAGATGGGCGTCTCTTGCTCTAACCTCCAGCATTGTATCTGGACTAAACTTTGCATACTCCAGCACTTCGTATGCGAGCCTTCTCATCTCCTCCTCCGTCATAGGCTCATCTCTCAGCTTTACTAGGATGAAATTTCCCGGTCTTCCCTTCTTTGCAAGTGGAGGGACCCCCTCCTTCAGATG
>JAGDWR010000047.1:28770-34002 GCA_023269865.1 Candidatus Methanodesulfokora sp. | reverse complement strand
AGGCCTTTTAGAGCCATTTTATCGCCTTTCTCTGCCTCTCTCTCCAGCTTCTTCAGGATACTGACAGGTACTATTATCTCGGCTTCAGCATACTTCTCCATGTCTTTCTGAATGAGATCATAGAGAAGCACGCTCTCATCAGCTACATATACTTCTCCCATCTACCTCTCCAGAAGCATGAGGTGGGACAAACATAAAAATAGTTTGTGCTTCACAAATCTCCTGTGAGAAAGGCAGTCTTCATAAAGATAGGAGGCTCTCTAATAACAGATAAGAAGGGAGGAACTCTCTCCATTAAGGAGGGGATAATATCAGATATAGGGGCCGATCTAGTTGACATCATTGAGGAGAGAAGAATTATATTGGCAAACGGAGCTGGATCATTTGGACATCCGGTGGTGAAATCCTACAGAATCGACGAGAATGGAATGAATCCCGAGGGCATATCAAAGGTCTGCTCCTCTGTAGATCACCTTAACAAAGTAGTCGTAAGATCTCTAGTAGAAGAAGGCATTCCGGCTGTATCGTTTCCTCCAAGATCATTTGTCTATAGGGACATGAGCGGAAACTTCGTCTCCTTTAAGGAGCCTATACTAAACATGCTGAGGCTTGGTGTTGTACCGGTCACCTACGGAGATTTAATATTCGATGAGAGAAGGGGATCCTCTGTTATATCAGGAGATGATATACCATTTTTATTCTCAGATTTGATAGATACAGCTATCTTTCTGATAGACATGCCTGGAATAATGGATGAAAAGGGAGAAATCTTGAGAAAGATGAGCGAAGGATCCCTCAATCTAGTGAAAAGCTGTGAGGCAGATGTGACTGGAGGCATCTTAGGCAAGGTGAAGAAAGGGTTTATGCTGAGGAAAATGGGTATAAGAGTAGTTATATCAGGATTTTCCAAAAAAGGAGATATTAAAATGGCTTTAAAAGGGGAGTTAGGCACGGAACTTATTCCATGAGCTCCTCCAAGAAGAGCTTCTTGTGAGCCACAAATATGTAAACATTCTGCGGTGTTGTAAGCTCCTGCATAACTCTCTCTGCTATCGCTTTTGCCGGATCTTTCAATCCAGTTCTATTTTTTATATCCTCAAAACTTTTGAAAGGTTCCTTTCCTCTCTCCTCCAGGATTTTCTGCACCATCTTCTTTCCGACTCCCGGCAAGAGCTCAAGTTGATGAAATTTGGGTGTTATCGGAAGGCTCTCGTTGAAGAACTGGACAAAAAATTGCTCTTCTTCCCTGATGGCTTTCTCCACTGTGTCTTCAAGGATAACTCTGGCCTGTTCGCTCAGCTCCTCGTGGGATAAATACCTTATAAACTTGCTCACTTCCTGTCTTAACCCCTTTCCGACGTATATCCTGCTTCCCTGTCTGACCTCAGCATTTGGCCTCAACATAAATTCCATTAATATGAAATATCTGCTCCCCATGAGTTGCACTTTTCTCTGGTACTCATCGATGGAGAGCACGTATGCAAACATATCATGAGGGATCTTTCTACCGGGTAACTTCCACATTCACCACACCATTTCTAGATGAAAAAGTAATATTGTTAAAGTTAACTGATATCGGCTTTTTTCCTGATGCTCTCTAATAGCTTGGTTATACCCTCATATTCCTTCTCTCCAAGCAGAGGATATCCTCTGTAGAGATAGGCCATTATCTCATCCTTTTTCTCAGGTGCTATATTTACCAGCATGATGGCATCTTCCTCCTTTATGCCATAGTCCTCCATAAGCCTTTTAACAGCTTCTCTAGCTTCTTTTGCTGAGCTAACTTTGTCATACTTCGATAGGTATTCGAACAGCTTTCTCTGATCTATTATAAGTGAGGTTAAATTCTCGCTCCACCTATTGTATACAAGCTCCTTTACCTCGCTTATCGTGATGGGAGTTTTCTTTATGACATTTGGCATGGACAGCACCTTACTCCCTGTGCTCCTTCAGGTGAACAGGGTTCACTATCAGCCTTTTGACCTTCTCTCCAAGCTTTACATCAACTATGAAAGCTCTTCCCCTCTTTCCAACAACAGTTCCTACTTTCCCCTGATACCTCTTGTGGGGCATGCCCCTCCTAACAGAGGGCTCAACGTCTATGACCACTTTGTCCCCTACGTTGAACTCCTGCACGAATCTGTTTACTGGAGGCATACCCTTCTCTCTTGGGGCCTTGCTCAAGAATCCTCTCGATCTGCTGAGGAACCCTCTTGACCTGTTACCCATATTCATCACCTAAAATATCTATAACATCAAGCTCCTTACATATGGATTCTCTTCCGAGCAGGGATGAGACACTCGGTCTCGTCCTGCCATTATCTCCGTTTACAAGCTCCTTGATATATAAACCTCCTTCACACTCAACAGTAGCTTCAAAACCATCAATATCATAATTAACAATATTAAATTTGAACACCTTCCTCTTCCTCTCGATATCTGCTCTCCTCCTGAGAACCCTGGTCGGAGTTCTCTGACTTATAATGCAGTTTGAGAGTTTTTCCTCGAGCATCTTAACTTCTGCCTCACTCAAGTTTCTCACTTCAACCTTCAACCTGTAAACTTTTCTAAACTTGGCCTCTTTTAAAGTTACAACCTCACCCTTGCTAGAGTATCTAAGTCCTATTACCTCTATTTTCCCTTTATTCTTCTCATTTATTTCCCTTTCCAATTGATTTAAATCCGCTCTTCTTTTCTTAGGCTCTACAAGCTCCATCACAAAAGGTCTTCCAGGTCCAAGCATCCTGACATCTATATCCTCCCTGCCAGATGCATGAATATGATATTCTGATGCTAGGAAAGCCTTTTTCAGCACATCGCCCACCATCTTCTCCACAGATGGATACTTATAGCCTGTCCAACTGCATTTCTCGCAGCCCACGCCATTGCATTGTGGACACACCCACCTGGACTGAGATATTCCTCTCTCGAGTTTCCTGTACCTTCCATAAATGTAGACAGGCTTTATCTGGATGCTCACATCTATTCTATTAAAATCAAATATTATCATCACATCGGGGTCCTCTTCTTCCACAGCTACGCCTATTTTTGAGGAAAGTATTTCATCTAAACGCCTTGATACAGTCAGCTTCACGGACTCCGCATCAGATAGCCCATATTTAGATCTTATCCTGTCCAATTTCTCTATGATAACAGGAGGTACGATGACCCCTGTCTTTATCGTGCTGAACTCATAGTCCTTTAGCATTAAAAGAGCTTTCGAGATTATTTTATCCATGTTATCCTCAAAAAGGTTTCCGCACGATTGACAAGGTCTCCCATTTCTGCCAAACAACTTAAGAAGTGAGAGCCCTCTGATCCACCCTGGAATTCTCGTGGATGATCCATATAGCGAGCCAGAACAGAAAATGCAGAGCTCAAACTCATCTAGCACGAAGTTCAAAGCTTGTACCCCTTCAAAAGCCTTCTCATCATCCTGTCTCCTCCAATCATAGCTGATTTAGCCATGCTATAGGTTTTCAGAAGAGATCTTACATCCCTCTGTGTGGTTCCTGACCCCCTTGCAATTCTCTCTATTCTGGTTCCGGATATTATTGATGGATTTCTTCTCTCCTCTTCTGTCATCGATTTTATTATTGCTATCCACTGAGATATCTTCCTCTCATCTACTCCCACTTGTGCTCTCACTCCCGGCATGAGGCTTATGAGATGATCTATTGGGCCAAGTTTTTTCATTCCTTCCAAATATTCAAGGAAGTCATACATGTCGAACTTACCTTTTATCTGAGGCGGTTTCATCACTTCCTCTATTCTCTCTATGAGCTCTGCTATGTCCCCCATTCCCAAGAGCCTGGATATGAATCTGTCTGCATCGAAAGGCTGTATATCATCCACTTTCTCCCCAACTCCGATGAAGTATATCGGAACCCCTGCTGCCGAGACCGCTGAAAGAGCCCCTCCTCCCTTTGCCGATCCATCTAATTTCGTCACAACGACACCTCCTAAAGGAGCAACCTCTGAGAACGCCTTTGCTTGTGAAAATGCAGCTTGACCAATAGATGCATCCAAAACAAGTAGCGTGTAATCTGGATCAGCGATCTTTATGTACTCTTTGAGCTCCTCCATAAGTCCCTTTTCATCCTTATGCCTTCCAGCAGTATCTATTATTACAATATTATAGTCCTTAAATTTGTTTATTCCCTCGGCAATAATTTTTTCCGGTTTCTCTCCATCAATCCAGAACACGGGAACTGCTTCTCCAACTAGACCAACTATCTGTTGATGTGATGCAGGTCTTATTGTGTCAGATGATATTATGGCAACTTTTCCGTACCTCTTCTTGAACCAGATACCAAGTTTTGCTGCCGTAGTAGTTTTTCCTGATCCCTCAGTTCCAACCAGAAGTATCCTGTTTTGTTTTCCCTGCTTTATATCCAGGCTTGGTCTCTTTCCACCAACCATGTTGACAAGCTCTTCATACAATATCTTGATGGCAATTTCTTTTCTAGAAACACCAGGAGGTGCTTTCTCCGATAAAACTCTGCTCTTTATCCTTCTAGATAGCTCTAGAACAAGTTTTACGTTGACGTCAGCCTCAAGAAGGCTTCTTTGAACATCCCTTATGAACTCATTCAGCGATATCTCATCTAATGTTGGTCTTCCGATCATCCTGCTTATAGCAGAGGAAAGCTTTGATCCAAGAGATTCCAGAACCAAGGCTATTGCCCTTTAACTCTTACTACTCTCCTCTTGCCCATTGATACCCAGTACTCCACCTCTGCACCCGAGGAGATCTCACCTGCTACTTCCTCCGAGATAGGCATTTCAAACACCTCAAATGTCTCTAGATCCATCACCTGAACAGTATTTCCTGAGATTGAGATTATCTGCCCACTTCTTTTGTCAACTATTGGTATCTCCACAGTTGCATCAGCCGGATATATCTTTGATCTTCTAGTTCCATCGAACAGACCTCTCGCCTCAACCCTGACCTTTGCAGATCCGTGCTTTCCTGGCTTTGATTTCGAGACGGAGAGAACTTCGCAGGGCTCTCCGTCTATCACAACATAGCTCCCCTTTTTAAGCTCTCCAGCGCTACCATGAGTAACAGACATGTTCTCACCTGTATGACTTCTGAACTCTGGCCCTCGGGCGTCTTCCTCCGTACTTCTTTGGCTCTCTCTGTCTTGGATCTCCCTTTAGTATCGTTCTATCGTATTCTCTGTATATTCTCTCGAGTTTCTCAGAACCAGTATATTCAACTAAGGCTCT
>JAGDWR010000047.1:19870-28670 GCA_023269865.1 Candidatus Methanodesulfokora sp. | reverse complement strand
ATTCTCTGTATATTCTCTCGAGTTTCTCAGAACCAGTATATTCAACTAAGGCTCTACCTATTGCCATCCTGACAGCATCTGCCTGACTCATGAAGCCCCCTCCTGATACCCTTACCTCTATGTCCACATCAGAGATGTAGTCGCTAGCCAGCCAGAGAGGCTCCAGCACTTTCATCTGAACAAGTTCATTTGGAAAGTAGACATCATATGGCATTCCATTTATGAATAATCTTCCACTACCTTTCTTAATGACAGCAAACGCTCTAGAAGTCTTTCTGGACGCAGAAGCAGATGCCATCTTCATCTTCCTAACACCCTTAGCTGAGCTCATTCAGCACCCCTCCACCCCAAGCTGTTCGATAGCTCCAACACCGTCATAATCTTCTTGCCCCTCTTAGGTTTAAGTTTTTCCTTTGTATAATCTTCACTGAGCTCATGTATGGACACATTTTTAAGCTCATCTGGAACCCCTATGAATACTCTTAGCCTCCTCATTGCCTCTCTTCCCTTTGCCTTCTTTCTGGGAACCATTCCTCTTACTGCTCTCCAGACTATTCTATCCGGGGTCCTAGAGACCTTCATTCCCCTCTCCGGCTTTGGTCTTCCCGGGATTTGCATTCTTTTCAAATATTTTTCCTTTATAGTGTTTGGATTTCCCGTTATCACTGCCTTTTCCGCATTTATAATGGCAACTCTCTTGCCTTCTAGCAGTTTTTTTGCCACATAACTAGCCAGCCTTCCCAGGATCTTTCCATCAGCGTCTATTACAATATCGAACATAAGAACACCCCTCAAGCAACTATAATAACATTGCTTCCTCTTGGATCGAGCCTCATAGCCTCATCTATCCTCATCGCTTTGCCACCAGCTTCCTCTATCTTCCTTGATGCAGAGTTGGAGAACTTGAATGCAGCCACCTTCACTGGTTTATCTAGCTCACCGTCGCCGAGAACTTTTCCCGGAACCACTATAACCTTCCCCTCTTTGTATAATTTGTTTATCTTGTCTAAATTTACTTCTATCCTCCTTCTTCTAGGATATCTAAGCTTCTCTGCTATTGCTGCCCATACAGGTGCATTGTTCTCCCTAGATTGCTTCTCAAGCGAATTTATCAGTTTTCTGAGCACTGGATTTGTTGGTCCAGTTCTTCTAGCCATCTCGACCTACCTTTGAGGAGGACAAACACCGGTTTTTAAATCTATACTGGGATCCACTGCTCCCTGCTACTTATGAATTGAATCACTTAAAATAAAATATGTTAGCATGCAATAGAAAAACCTATATAGAGAAATGGATCTTGTATTTAGTATCCTGCGGGGGTAGCCAAGCCAGGTCCAAGGCGCCCGCTTGAGGGGCGGGTGAGCGTAGGCTCGCGTGGGTTCAAATCCCACCCCCCGCATTTCTTGTATTTTTGGTTTTTACGTTGCACAAAGGGGGATGTGATGCCAATAGTTCATGTGTATGTCTGGAAGGGATTATCCAATGAAGCCAAGAAAAAGGTCATAGAGGGGATAACAAAGACCTTTGTCGAAATTGGTATCCCAGAGGAAGCTGTTGAAGTAGTGATACAGGAGGTACCAAAGGAAAACTGGGGTGTAGGAGGAGAGCAGGCAAGCGAAAAATTCAAACACATAGAAGTGCCCTAAATAGCTTTAATAGGACAAGAAAATAAGCTCTCTAGAAAGGGGATTTTGCCATTAGCATTGTCAGGATTCTTTTGATCTTCCTACTGCGCTTACAAACTTGCTTTCAAATTCCTCAAACTTTTTCACAAGCTCTTCAGCAGCCATTGTTATTATTCTGAATGGAGGAAGCTGTCCATTTGATTCAAATCCTATTAATATCCTTTTATCATCCCATTTTACCCTCACTCCAGGCTCCCCTCTGTTCAGCATCTTCTCCAGCTGGCTAGCACATACAGGGCATTTTGTTGGATCTTTCAGCCTGTACCAGCTTCCTTCAAGTTTCTCGAGTTCGCACTTTTCGCAATCGCTTAACTTTACTATGCTGCTGTCGAACTCATATACTGGAAGATATTGATATCTCAAACCGCTCACAGGCTGCCACTTAGCATGTTGCCTCCCCCTACCGAGCCTAGCTATAGCCTCCAGCTTTAATTTCTGGCCTTTTCTCATCGTCACTATGGGTATTTTGCTGCTTACCGGTATAACCAATGGATCTGAGCTTTCAAGATCACCAGAATATACTGTCATATCCTCCTCTGCCGTCTTATCCAGCTTCAATGTCACGAAGACATCACCGCTCATCTTGTAAAGCTTTGGATCTGTCCTTAGAGGTATCATCGCAAGCCTATGGGCTATGTACTCATCTATGAAGTCCGTTGTGTTGATAAAGAATATGACTTCATCAACAGCCATAACCGGAACCTCTGACATTATGGACCTTCTCAGAGCATTTGCGAGAGCAGGAGTTGTGTCCTCAAGCAGGATTGTGGCTCTATCCTCCCTCATCTCAACTACTTTTACCCTCATTCTTTCTCACCTTCTTGCTTAATATCTCAGCCCAGGGGTTGTCTATCACGAACTCATCTATAAACTCATCAGCACCTTTTGTTACCTGGGGCTCGGATGATTCAACAATTCTCTCCTCTTTCTTGCGGATAGATTCCTGGATTATGGGCTTCTCCTCCCTCTCGACAATTTTTTCCTCTATCACGGTTTTTCTGGCCACTTTTAAAGCTGGTTTTCGGGCAATTTCCTGCTCAGCTGCACCTGATGTAATGCTCTTTGCGACATAGTTCGTTTCTGCGACCTCCCTGCTCAGCAATCTCTCTAGAAGATGAGCAACTCTGTCCAATGTCTCAGCCAGGCTTTTTTGTGTATCCAATACCTTATTTAGAACGTCTACTGGTACCATAACAGAATCCTGAGTAGCTTTTGTCCTTTCTTTACTTATATTTTCTTTTATCACGACTTCGTCAGCTCTTTTAGTCTCTTTCCTCATCTCTATATCTCTCTTCCTTGGAAGTACTTGTTTTTTGTTAGTTGGAATTAGCTCGTCCATAAGCTCAATACTCACGTTTTCATATCCCTTCTCTGCAACTATCTCCTCGAGTTTATCTCTGTAAGCAGAAGTAGTCCATATATGTACGTATGTTGACTCGAACTCATCCCCAAGGTTATCTTTAATGCGATCAACAAGCTCTGTAACTATTCTATTTGCATCGGATTCAGGAACGGCCTCTAGTATAACTGCTGCTATCTTTAGATCCATTTTGGGTATATTGACCAGATAGAACCAGCCACTTACATCCTCTATTTCTATGTCTCTCTCAGTTATATCGGTGTAAGCCTTTTTATAGAGCTGAAAAAGCCTCATTTTATCCAGATCTTCCTCGTACATTCAGGATAAAAAGTAGGGATTTGCTATTTAAACAATTTTCTTCGTTAATAAAAAATAATTAAATAAAAATAACTAGTGATTTCTGATCTTTGCTCCTTCAGACTCTTCTTCCTCTTCTTCCATGAGGTCTCCTCGTGCCATCATGAGGTATTGGGGTCACGTCTTCAACTCTCAGAAGGGTTAAGCCTGCCCTTGAAAGGCCTCTTATTGCAGCTGTTGCTCCTGGGCCTGGTATTCTGCTCTTTATGCCACCAGGAGCTCTTACCTTCACTATTAAGTGTGTTATTCCCTTTCTCATAGCTTCGTTAGCTGCAGCCATCGCTGCTTTTAGGGCTGCATAGGGAGAGCCCTCAAGCCTGTCAGCATCCACAAACATCCCTCCTGAGTATATAGCAATAGTCTCAGCGCCTGTCAAATCAGTTATGTGAACTATAGTGTCGTTAAACGAGGAATATATGTGGGCTACACCTATTTTCTGCTTAGAAGACATCTACATCACCTCTTTGTGCATTCAGGATGCAAACACTCTATAGTCTGTTCCTCTTCAGCGCTCACCAAGTAACTGGGCTGTCTTATCCTCCTCCCATTTACCCTTATATGCCCATGGACTATAAGCTGTCTCGCCATATACGGGCTTTTTGCAAAGCCCTTCCTCCATACAATTGTCTGAAGCCTTCTCTCTAGTATGTCCTCCACTTTTATGTCAAGAAGGCTGTCTAAAGTAGCGTCCTTCCCTACTATATTGTACTTCATCAGCTTCTCTATTATAGGTCTCGTTATAGCTATAGCTTCATCTGGAGGGAGCTTCAGATATCTCCTTGCTATTCTCCTGTACTTTCTTGCTATCATAGCAGCTCTCCACAGTTCTCTTTTATTTCTCAGACCGTATTCCCCAGCTAATCTGTTGCTCTCCTCTATAACAAGCCTGTTAAGGGGCTTATAAGGCCTTTCATACTTCTTCTCAAGTCTCTTTGGATCTCCCATTTAATCACCCTTTTTCCCTCTTTGAATAGCCAACTGTCCTTCCAGATCTTCCTGTTGTCCTTGTTCTCTGCCCTCTCACCTTCAATCCAAGGGAATGTCTTATTCCCTTCCAACTCTTTATCTTCTTCATCACCGATATATCCCTTCTTTCAGCAAGAGTGACCTCATCTCCAACCAGTATGTAGTCCTTTCCATCTACAGGATCCCTTTGCCTGTTAAATAGCCATGAGGGCAGAGATGGACTCCTAACAGCCTCCTCAATTCTGCTTATCTCCTCATCAGTGAGCTCTCCCGCTCTTTTGTATCTATCTATTCCTGCTTTCTTCAGAACCGCGTTTGCAAGAGAGAAGCCTATTCCCTTTACGCTCGCTAAAGCAGCGTATATTGTTCTATCTCCATCGACTGTGGTGTTCAGTATCCTTATCATCTTCCTGAACTCAGAGGCCAATTACATACCTCCGCTAGTGGGTTTCTATCCTAGGATTTAAAAATTTTCCCCGAGGAATGTAGAGTTCCAAAGGTCTATTATGCATTGTTGAACTAGATTTTATTATACAGAATATAATAAAACCAGATTTTTGTTTAGAGTTACCTTATGGAAACTAGGAATAATCTAGGAGTTTTCAAAAGCAGTAAACCCTTCTAATATGACGCCGGGGGTGGGATTTGAACCCACGCGGCCCAATGGGCCACTGGCTCTCCAGGCCAGCCCCCTACCGGGCTAGGGCACCCCGGCTTCTATCTTGTTGAACGGAGTTATATATTTAAATTTCGGTTTTACCTCTATAAAGCTTCCAACACTCCTTTATAAATAATTTTAAAATTTTTTCTAGCAGAAAAGAAATTTTTAAGAACTTACTAATAAATATTTGTGGAAATTAGTTGTTTGCTATGGACCCTCTTTTCCACATCCTCGGATAGAGATCCCTCTCCATTATCACTCTGATAGGTTCAGCCACAACGCCTCTTTTTGAGCTTGCTATCTCGCTGGATTCCATAGTAGCCTTGGCTATTGCTACTATCTCCCCCTTGAGGGTAAATATCCCAACAACATCGCCTTTTCTTATTCCATCGGATAATTCGCATACTCCAGGAGCTAGCACAGGGGCGCCATAAGTTATTGCATTCACAGCACTGTCCTTCACTATTATTTTCTTTAGATTAACTAGGGCTTTCTCAAGCGGAACTAGCAGTTCCTTTAGGGCACTCCAATCTCCAGATTCAGAGAATTTTTTAGCTGCTGAAAGAAATTTATCCATGCTTACCGCCATATCCTCCGTGAAAACTCCTGATCTAACTCTTCTGAGGGAGGTCATGCTGGCTCCTACGCCGAGAACTTCTCCTATGTCAAAGAAGAGCTTTCTTATATAAGTGCCGGATTCCACCACAGCCCTCAGCTTTACATCCCTTCCATTTCTCTCTAGAAGCTCTAGCTTGTATATTCTTCTGGTTCTGAGGGTTCTGCTCACAGCAGATCTCACGGGAGGTCTTTGATATATCACAGTTTCAAACATTTTCACAATTTTCTCGAGCTCCTCATTGCTCACATCACCATGAAGATGCATTGTCCCGATATATTCCTTGTCCGCTGTTGCTATTATCGAAGTAGCTTTTGTTGATTCCCCTATGGCTATCGGAAGCACACCGCTTACCTTTGGATCAAGAGTTCCACAGTGGCCAACTTTGTCCATCTTGAGGGCTTCCTTCACCTGCTTTGTTACTACATGAGAGGATGGTCCGCTCGGCTTATCCAAGATCAATAAGCTATATCTAAGAAAGAGGGGAAAAGGTCTCTCCTCAGGAACAAATCCATGTTCTCCTGGAGGGCATTCAACTCTCTTTATTAGCATCAGCCTGCCTTCCTTTCCTTCATTATCTCCTCATATATCGAGGTTTTCTTCAGTGCTTCGATAACTTTTTTGTCATCCGCATCTTCTTCTATGTCTATTTTAACGTTTAGAGGAACTAAGTGTTTCACATTTGCCCTTCTCCTCTTAATCCCGGTGAGCTCCTTTGGCCCTGTCACTATTACGAAGTTCTCATCGATCAGCTTCACAACAACACATTTTCTTCCTGCTTCTCTGCCAGCAGTTTTAATACACACCCTGCCAACTTCTATGACTCCCATTTCATCACCCCGCTTAGGATAAAGCTTCTCTCATGAATATGCTTAATAAATTTTACGTCAGCCTGATGTCATGAGCAAAGCCTTCTTTTCCATGAGCTCCCTGAGACATCTTGCACAAAGGTAACCCCCATATGGTCTATTTGGTCTCTTCTCGCTCTTAGATAGCTTGCTTAAGATGCTTCTCGGTCCATTTGGCACGCCATTCAGAGGTTTTTTGCATACAGCACACTTAGCTACATTGTATCTCTTCTTTCTGTAGTGATAGACTGTCCTCCCTCCAGGAGTCTTGACAGAAACTCTCCTCTTATTTAACTTTCCGTGATATTCAGCGCCCTTTACAAGAGGCATAAGACACCCTTAAAGCGATGTGATCAGCTGAATATAAGTTTTCACTGGGTTGGCGATGTCTTCATTATCTTTTGGATTATTGTAGAGAAGAAGAATGATGCTAGCACATAAGTTCCAAAGTATCCTAAAACGTCATCGCCGAACGCGCTTCTGCCGTGAAAATATCCCATTATGTAAGGAAGGCTGAATGGAAGCCTTACAAAGGGTATCTCGGAGTAGAACCCCCCTAGGAGGATGAAGATTATCATTATCGGTATTAATGTATACACCATCGGCGTAAAACTCATCTTTGTTATCTCTGATTGAGCAGTCTTATACTTTGGCTTTATCTTCTCCAGCTTCTTCTCCAGCTTTTTATCCCCTGTTCTGAGGAACTCTTTTTGGAGGTCCGTGTACTCCTTTATCACCTTCTGATACTCCCTCATCTTCTCGTAATCTATTTTCTTTTTACTTATTATATTAGTAATTAAAGTTAAAAAGAATGCAAGTGCTATTATAAATACTATTGAGTACGGAGGTATTAAAAGCACATTCATCGTTCACACCCCTAAGGACTCAGCAAGCTTTCTTGCAGCTTCGTGCGCTTTGCCCTCCTCATTTTTCACTATTATTATGTTGCACCCAGTTATTGTAGCATACGTTGCTGCGGCCATTCGGTTCATCATCTGATGAAGTGATATCATCTCCTCTATATCTGGATCCCTTATTCTAGTTTCATCCCTACTTCTTCTAGCTGCTATAATAGAGGGATCTGCCTCCACCAAGACGGTGAAATTAGGCTTTAATATCCTCAGTATGTGCTCCGGGAGCCCTGGGAGGAAGCCATTTGGTGTTTTTATAAAACCATGAGTATCAAGAAGGACCATTCCATTGAATTTTGAGCTTTCCTCATATATCTTTTTTGAGGCCTCCTCCTGAAGCCTTCTCTGGATCTCCACAGGGAGCATCCTCATCTCATCCCTGTGCTTTACAAGCCCGTCTTTTTTAGCTATATCGAACATATAGTCTCCAAACACTATTATCTTCACTTTTTCAGGACTTATCTTCTTCAGTTCTTCCATAACTGTAGACTTTCCTACTCCGGGAACCCCTATCACAACGCTGAGAGGCATAGAGAGCTTTTTATCAGGTGCTTAAAAAAGATAACTGCTGAAGGAGAATCACCGTTGTGGGATTCATATATTTTCATACCTTCCCTCTATCAGGGGAAACGGAAGCTCCCTCATCCTGTGTCTTATGTGTCCATTTGGTGCTATTCCATCGCATATCGGGCACACTACTGGTTTATGAAGGAATATATAAAGTTAGCCCTTGCAGTGCACGCGTAAATTCCATTGACTATGTAGCCTGCTAGGAACTGCTGACTAACCCTATTATCTGGCTGAGTCATCCTCCCAGGAACCTCTTTATCCTTGGATATATCTCTAAAGCTCTCTCCCTCATTATCACTTCATAGAACGAAGCTACTATTGTCACAGCAAGCAGTATACCACTTCCTGTGCCGAGAGCTCCGGTAAAATCAGCGAGAGCTGCAAGAAGACCGACGAGAAATCCTCCCACCAATGTAACTGTGTTTATATATCTTTCTATTGTGGTTTTTATAACTTTAGGGCTGGATCTGACTCCAGGAAGGACAATTCCCTGCTTAACAAGCTGTTCTGCGACAGTGCTCGCATCCATTCCAGCCGTCATAACCCATATCTTTGCAAACAAAACGCAACCAATAACTGTTATGAGTAGATATGCGATAGCTGCATCCGGATACAAATAGACAAAGGATGGACTGTAGGGCCTCTGTATATAGTAAGCTAGCCCAGAGATGGGAATCATGCTACTTCCCTCTATTTTCCACCTGCCTAGTATATCTACAAGAGTTTTCATCCATCCACCCTCATTTCCAAATCTCGTCCAAACAAGCCTGGAGACCATCTCTATATCTCCAACAAGAGCTGAGGTGAATATTATTGGAACATTGCT
>JAGDWR010000047.1:10509-19770 GCA_023269865.1 Candidatus Methanodesulfokora sp. | reverse complement strand
CAACAAGAGCTGAGGTGAATATTATTGGAACATTGCTGACGTAGAGAAGCCTTATAGGATATCTCATCCTCTGCCCACCGACCATAGAATGCGCTATTGGCACGTCTATCCTTATCTGATACGCCCAGATAACGAGCATAAATACAATAAATGTGAATGCAAGCCCTACTATATCTGGCATACCTGGTCTATAGAGAGCAGATGACCCCTGTAGGATCAGGGCAGGTATAACTCCGACAATACGCCCATCACTTGTCTTCAATGGGGAGAACATATCCCATAAGACCTTTTGAGCTACTCCTGCAAGTATAAATAGACTTATTCCGCTACCTATCCCCCACTTGCTCACCAGATCATCGAGCATCATCAGGAGAAAACTCCCTAATGCCATCTGAAGTATTATTATGAGTTCCATCTTGGGATCTGTTGGATATCTGCCGAGGGCATATGTGGCATTTTCGAATATTATGAAGAATATAGCCAGCACTCTCTGGGATTCCTGAAAGAACCTCCTGTCCTCCGGATCTGTGAGATCCAGCTTTATTATCTTGCTTCCCAGAAGAAGCTCCATAACTATTCCAGCTGTGACAACAGGGCCTATTCCAAGCTCAACTATGCTCCCTGTTGCTCCTGCGAATATCACTCTGAGAGTTGACAGATAGTCTACTGTGCTCTTCGGTATACCATATATGGGTATCTGGGTTAGGAGATAATATAGCATTAAGGCTACTCCGGTCCATCCTAGCTTTTCCTTGAACGAGGGCCTTTGAGACGGCTTTTCTACCTCTGGTATGAATCTGTTTAGAATGCTGACTATTCTCCTCACTCCGTTCATCAAACCACCTATACCTTCACTGCTTCCCCTCCTACCTGACTTATCCTTTCAAGGGCCATTCTTGAGAAGGCTCTTGCCTTTATCACCATTGGTTTACTTATCCTTCCCCTCCCAAGCACTTTATCATATCCAGCTGCACTTAGATCCACCTCTAACTTCCCATCCTCTCTTACCTTCACTGCTCCCTTCTCCTTAAGCTCCTCGATCATCCTTTCTATATCACCTAGGTTTATTGGATTTATCTCTCTGGCCACAGCTCTGGGCCTCTTGAATCCCCTCCTTCCCATGCCGAAGTAATCAGGCCAGTGAGCCGTGTACCATGTCCACCAATGCTTGTGTGCACCAGCTCCTCCAAATCCTCCACCTCTTCCGCTTCTCCTATGTTGCCTCTGTTTTCCATAGCCATAAAGCCTGCTTCCCCTGAGCTTTCTCGTCTTCTTCTTTTTCCTGGGTATGGACATCATATCATCCTCCTCAGTAGCTCATTTATATTACTTCCTCTGTAGCCAAGTTCCCCTCCATCTGAAAACGGCCTTTTTGTTGACTTTTTGAACCCACCCTTAGGTGGAGTTAGCCTAAAGTACGGTTTTATCCAGCTGAAATCATTTAATTTAACTTTTTCTGAGATGAGAGCATCTACAAATTCGTCTAGCCCGTTATAATTCGTGTTCTTTCTTATTATCTCATCGGTTATTTTTTCCCCACTTCTAGTCGCACCTCTTTTCATTATCAGGAGCTTTAGAGTTTCCCTGTCTACTTCTCCATATGTGACAAAATCCTTCACCTTCTCCAGCATGCCCATGTAGGAGTCTGTTCCTGGAACTAAGGATGCCCAGAACTTTCTTCTAATGTTAAGCAGGTCCATTGTGATCTTCATGTCATGCCTCACGTTGACAGTTCCCTTTATCCTAACTACGGCAAAGAGAGGCAATTAAATCACCTCTTCCAATCATTGGGTAAATTCATCCTGCTCATGTTCAGCAGTGCATTATAGATAGCCAACGCATAATTCATTCTGTTCCTTGACATGCCTCTAGAGAACACTCTAGCATCTTTCACTCCAGCCAACTTTAGTATTATCCTAGCTGTCTCGCTACAAACAAGACCCAGCCCTCTAGGGGCTGGCATTATCTCAACTCTAACTGATCCTGACTTTCCTCTTGCTAAAACAGGGACGGAATGAGGTCTACCACAACCACACTCCCATGAGCCACATCCCTTCCTGACTTTTATGAGGTTAAGCTTCGCATTTCTAACAGCATCATCAAATGCCATTCTAAACTCCTTTCCTTTCCCTTTTCCAATGCCAACAAAATTCTCTCCATCTCCAACTGCAACTATAACCCTTATCTGAGAGAGCTCACCAGCATCTGTTTGTCTCTGTACTTTCCTTACCTCTATTATCTCTTTTTGAAGATTTGGAAGGAGTATATCTACTATCTCGGGCTCCTTTATGGGAATTCCCCTTCTCAGTATCTCATCTATAGTCCTTATTTTACCCTCTACTACAAGCTTTCCCAGCCTAGTTCTCGGTATCCACTCCTTCTGAATCACTGCCTGCTGCTCAAATTCCTCACTCATGAGATCACCTCCTTTATCTTGTTCAGGACTGCATCAAAGTCCTTCCCTATTTGAAGGGGGTCTGCTCCCCTTTTAAGGATGTCGGAGAACCTCTTCTTAAAGGTCTCCTCATCCTCCTCTTTAATCATTTTGGCATATTCAGCTATATGCACACCTCTTATCCTGTCCTCATCTGGCAGTATCTCCTCCCCGTGGTTTATCAATATCCCTGCGTCTATGGCTCCCTTAAGCGCAGCGTACAGCCTTGATCCTCTAGTAGAAGGATGTCTACCTATATCCAGCACCGCCTCTTTTATCCCCTCCTTCACAGCCCTTAATCCAGCGAGATATCCAGTTAAATAGGCTGCTGGTAGATTCTTTGTTCCATGCTTCCACCCGTATTTCATCAGCTCTTTTGAAAAAGCATACGCTCTAACAACATCTCCATTTTTATTATAATCAATAAATTGAACTATTATATATCTATTTGTTTTCCTGACGACAAGTCTCGTCTTTCCACTCTTTAGCAAAGCAAGCCTGCGTCTATAATCAGTCTTTCCCTCTAGTCTTCTTCTTAGTATCTTTATCAAGAGCTAATCCCTCCCGCCTCCTTCATTATCGATTCCCTGAGATGTGCGATCGAATGGAAGTTCGCTAACCTGCTGTAGTAATGTCTGTAGGTCTTCTCATCTATTTTGCCAGAATCCCTCATTTCCTTAAGAGCTCTTCTAAGTGCCCTTATCCTTCTTATCCATCTCTTTTTCCTTGGAAGAGTTGAAAACTTTCCTCCTTTTCTTCTTCCAGGTCCTTTTCTCCTTTTCTTTACTCTAGCCCTACTCACGCCCTTTTTCGGCAGTACTATTATTGCACCTGATTTCACAAGTCTCTCTATATCCCTTCTGGTGACAGCATTTGATATCTCCTCAAGTTTCTCTGGATTGAACTTTATTCGGCTCTCTCCAACCCCAAGGAGATCGGAAGCCAGTCTTTTCTGATATCTTAAATCCATCTCAACCCTCTCCCACAGCGGAGCCCACTACCCTCACTCCAAGAGATTTTCCCCTCTCAACAATCTCCTTTCTCTTCTTTTTTCCAACCCCTCCTGCTATATAAACGAGGATATTATCTGCTCCATACATTCCGACAAATTCCTCCAGCTCCTTTGGATTGTGGACAATTATGGGTTTTAGGCCACTCGGGTGAAGGCCTCTTATCTCATCAGGGTTCTTATATCCCTTTCCTGGAAGCTTTGGTCTGCTCTTAAGCTTTAACCTCTGCTTATTATCTATCCCTCTGGGCTTTCTCCAGCTCTTAACTGAACCAAGATGCCAATATCTAGCCAGGTTTATGAACCTGGGTTTCTTCTTTTTCTGCATTTAGATCACTCCTCCAAGACATAAATTCCATCCATAAAAACCCTTGAATCCTTATCCTTTATTTTTGTTGCCTGTCTTATATTAGCCGCCGTCTGAGAAACATCCTCTTTAGATGGACCCTCTATTATAATCCTGTCCCCTTCAACTTTGACATCAGTGTTACCGACTATCTTGGCGATCCTAGGAGCTCTGCTTCCTACAAAGTTATTTATTATGACAACTTTCTTGTTTTTGTCGACTTCCACCCTCATTGGGAAGTGAGCAAACACTATTATCATCTCCTTTCTGAACCCGTTCACTACTCCGTTTATCATGTTTTTTATATGGGAGGCCATTGTCCCTATGTAAGCCCTGTTAAACCTTTTATCATCATATGTCACAAGTTTTACTTTTCCATCCTCCACAGTTATATCCAAGAATTCCCTGCTAAACTTTCTTCTAAGCTCTCCTTTGGGTCCCCTGACCACTATAACATCCTCAGCTATCTCAACTTTTACTTCAGGTTTTATCTCAACAGTTCTTGTTATCACATTAAGGGCCGTTTTAGGATATCTCATGTCAATTCACCTCAATAGCAGTAGGCTATAAGAACACCTCCTATCCCCTTCTTCTTCGCCTCTCTGTTTGTCATGACTCCTTTTGATGTAGAAACTATCAGGATTCCCACGTTTTCAGCCGGCAAATATCTTCTCTCCCAGTACTCAAACTCATCTTTTTTAACCTTAAACCTGGGTTTTATAGCACCTATCTTATTTATCCTTCCTATAAGCTTCACCTTAAATGCGTTCCCTCTACCATCCTCTATCAGCTCAAAGTTCCCTATATAACCCTCATCCTTGAGTATTTTTAGCACTCTCCCGAGTAGCTTTGATGCTATTCTTACTGTCACCTCATCTTTACCGACCATAGAAGCATTTGATATGGCAGTTAGAGCATCTGCAAGTGGGTCTAACCTCATGAAAATCACCCTACTCGTACTTTCTCCACCCCATGCTTGGAGCGACCTCCACAAAACAATGTCTACACAGATATAGTCCGTACTTCCTTATTATCCCTCTACCTCTTCTACCACATCTTCTACAAACATAAGCTCCCTTCCCCTTGGTTCTGACTTTTTGCGACATATTACTCCACCACCCTCAAGTTCAAGTATTTCTGAGCATAAATAATCCCCTCCTCTTTTGTCAACCTATGTCTGAGGGGTATTCTAGACCTCTCTATCCTTCTCCTTGATACCCTCCCACCTGGCCTCTCAAGGGAAACTATTACATCCATTCCATATACTCCTATTTCAGCTTTGTACTTCATGCCAGGTATATCTATGTGTTCCTTTATGCCGAATGCAAAGTTTCCAAATCTATCAAATGAGCTCGCTTTAACAGTCCTCTTAACTGCCTCAGCTACCCTGTTCAGTATTTCTTCAGCTTTTTTGCCTCTTAGAGTGACCATAACAGCTATGGGCATCCCTTTTCTTATTCCAAACTCCTTTATTGTCCTTTTAGCTTTTCTAAACGATGGTTTCTGTCCAGTTAGTTCCTCAAGAACCTGAGCTGCCTTTTGAAGACTTTCTCCACCGGTTCCAACGGATATGTTGAGCACAACTGATCTTATTCTTGGCTTCAGCATTGGATTTTTAGACCATCTCTCCTCCATAGCATCACCCCTAGACCGATATCGCTGGATCCCTCTCTCCAAGCACTATTACGTTCTCTGGAAAGACTCTATATATTAAGTTTGGATTCTTTATATCTCTAACAGTTATGAACTCGCCTATCTCCTCCACTCTTCCAATATGGCCCGAGGCTTTTCCCCTGATGACCATTACAGGGGCCCCCAAGACAAGAGGGAATCTCCTCTCAATATCAAGAGAGGGGAGAGATATCAGTAGGGAATCTCCAGGAATAACTTTTGAAAGCTCTGATTTTGGATCAACTAGGAAGTTTTTTCCGTCGTGAGCTGTAAGTTGTATTCTACCGCCAGCATATGTTGTCTTCTTAATAACCTTCACAACTTTAAGTCCCGCCTCCCCCTTGTCTATCTTCACGAGCTTGAGCACTTTGTATGGATCAGATGATACCCTGTAGTTCGAGTCTAGATCTGGAATTGATATCACATCCATCAGACCTACTGGAAATTTGTGATCCCATCTCGGTTTTCCATCGACATATATTTTCTTCATATGTATTATTTTTTTAGCTTCTGCTGCTGATGAAGCCAAGCCCAGCACGTCCCTGACGAGTATTAGAAGAGGTATGCTTGACTCTATTGGGTGCGGGCCTGGATTTGGCTTAACTGTCCATTTAAGAGTCTTTCTAGCAACAGGCCAATATGCCGGGGCGGCCATCCTCTTCATTTTTCTGGATCCACCCTTGTTCGTCATGATGCCTCACCAGCCCTCCTTCTTTCTATTATCTTCATCCTCTCCTCATCATCCCTGTTTATCTCCACAATCTCAACTTTTGATGGATGTATTGGAACCGGTATCTCGGTTCCATCTGCTTTTTTCCTTGTAATTCCCTCTATGTATATCCTCCTCTTCTTCCTGTCCACCTTTATTATCTTCCCTTCCTTCAGCCTATATCTTATATCCCCTCTCACTACTCTTACCTTATCTCCTTTTCTCACCGGAAGGGATCTTATTCCCAACTCCTCTCTGAGCTTATCGGAGAGGTGAGCTGACATCATGGCTCCTATCTTGTGAAGGGGGGCATTGAAATAGTATTTTCTCTGCTTACTCGGTTTGCTCGACATATGCACCACCTACACTACTATAGCTGAAAGAGCGCTTATAGAAGGCCATTTCTCGATTGCCTCCTTTGCTATTGGACCTCTTATCTCAGTCCCAACTGGGGTTGCATCCTCATTCACTATTATAGCAGCATTGTCCTCGAACATCACCCATTGACCTGATTTCCTCCTGAAGGGCTTTCTCTGTCTAACTATAACAGCCCTCAGTGGCTTGTGAAGCAGGTCGTACTTGCCTTGCTTTACCACAGCAACAACCATATCGCCAACGCTAGCTGATGGAATCCTTCCCTTTCTTCCCTTGTATCCAACAACACTTATTATCTGCAGAATTCTGGCTCCAGTATTATCAGCACACTTCACCCTAGCCATGACAGGCAGTCCTCTAGATATCCTGGGCTTTATTCCCTTGCTCTTTCTCCTCCTTACGGCTCTTCGGGCCATGCTCAACATCCTCTCCTTGACTTATCCTGCAGGCACCTTGCCGAACTGTATATAAAAAATTTCGCCAAGAAGCTAGAGATATTGTTATAATGGTTGGTTAAATTCAATTTTTAATTTTATTTGCTATACTTCTTCCTATTATTACTCCAGAAGCAGATGCCTGTACAAGCCCCCTGGATACACCAGCAGCATCTCCTCCTGCGTAAAGTCCTTTTACCGCCTTTGTCTCCAGATCCTCCTTCAGATCCAATTTAGCTGTGTGAAGCTTCACCTCAACACCGTATAGAAGGGTCTGATCTGAGTAAACCCCAGGCGTTATCTCGTTCATCTTCTCAAGCATCTCCACTATGTCTTTTAAGTATCTGTAAGGAAGTACAAAGCTCAGATCTCCTGGAACAGCCTCTTTCAGAGTGGGCTTGACAACACTTCTTGCTATCCTCTCATAAGTCGATCTTCTGCCCCTCAGAAGATCTCCAAGTCTCTGTATTATGGGCTGATTCCCTGCTATATTGTTAGCTAGTTTGGCTATATCTAGAGCATATGATATCGTGTCCTTGTATGGATAGGTAAACTTAGTGCTCACCAAGACTGCAAAGTTTGTGTTTTCAGTTTTCTCCTCTTCTTTTGCCATTCCATTCACTGTAACTATGCCAAAGTAGGATTCTGTTACTACCTCACCGTTTGGGTTGACGCAGAACACCCTTACCCTGTCATCAAAAGTTCTACTGTAATATATTAACTTTGGTTCGTAGAGGACATCCGTGAACTCCTTCATCACTTCGGATAGGACCTCCACCCTAACTCCTAGATCAACTCTTCCCTCATCTACTTTTATCCCCAACCTTCTTGCTTCTTCAACAAGCCACATGGACCCTATCCTTCCAGGAGATGCCACTACGAATTTTGCATTTAAAATCTGCCCATCGGACAAAAAGACTCCCTTTGCCTGTCCGTTCTCCACAGCTATTTTGCTTACTTTTTTGTTAAACAGAATTTCCACCCCTTTTTCCCTCAGGAATCTTCTGAAGTTCTTTAGGACTATGTAGCCTCCGTCGGTTCCCATGTGCCTTATTCTAAATGGTATTAACTGCATCCCACTCTTATAAGCCCTTCTCTTAAGTTCCTCTACCGCATTTTTGTCCTCCCCGTACACCTTAATCGGAGCCCCAAATGATAGGTAAACTTTGTCGACATACTCTATGAGTTCATCTATGCTGCTTCCCACTATCTCCGCTAGATCCCCTCCGACCTCTTTAGTTAAATTCAGCTTTCCATCGCTAAATGCCCCAGCTCCTCCAAAACCAGAGACTATGTTACATGGATTGCACATTATGCATGCTCCTCTCTCCTTCCTAGGGCAATATCTATTCTCCAGATCATTTCCCATCTCCACAACCAGAATGTCGGCATTTGGAACCATCCTCTTTATTTCATACGCAGCAAAAAGCCCCGTAGGTCCTGCCCCAATTATCACTACATCCCACTCATCCTGCAATATCAGTATCCCTAGTTTTGGTGGAAGCTCAAGTTTTCGGTAAAAACTTTTCTACTTGATATATATTTATAGATCAGAGAGCCTTCCTAGATAGAACCCATCCAATGTGAATATGTCAGAGTTCCTAAGATCTATTGCTCCACGGGAGAATATAGGTCCTCTGTACTTCTTGGGTACCTCCTCTTTGTTCAGCAGGGCATTTCCCAAGAATTTGTTAAATGCAGGCATTATGATAGCCCTTTTCTTTTCCCTTCCATCTTTAAGTTTTACTCTTGAGAAAACAAACACTCTTATGTATTCCCTTAGGTCAGCTTCTCCTATAACTACTGCTGGATGAAGATGAGCCATTATTAGATATTTTGAGCTTAGTACCTCTTCAGAAGGCCAAGAATGACCGTGAAATAAGCCTATTCCCTCTATAACTGTCCCTTGACTTCCAATGACCTCTACTTCCCTTGGAACCATTCTTTCCATAAGCCCATCGTGATTTCCTTTTATGACCAGTATTCTATCAAAAAATTGAAGCCACAACGAGAAAGCTCTGTTTATTCTCTCCTCAGTCCTCTTATGAGATCCTATTCTTTCTTTCAAGTCGCCAAGGACTATCAATTTTCTCACATCGCATCTTTTGGCTATATCAACTACTTCTACCATCATATTCTCGCTCTGATCCGGTATGTATATTCCTTTCTTCCTGAGATTCTCCTCAAAACCCAGATGAAGGTCCGCTATAACGAGATACTTTTCATTTATGAGCAGAGATGGCGAACCCCACACAGGTTTTATTCGCAACTTCAATTTTCAAG
>JAGDWR010000047.1:0-10409 GCA_023269865.1 Candidatus Methanodesulfokora sp. | reverse complement strand
ATAAGTTCATAAAATGATACCTGTAAAATACAGCTTTCTCAGAAAAGAGCTTCCAAAAAGAAGCATAAAGAAGCTCTTAGATGTGGTTTACAGAGGAGGAGTAGAGAGACATGTCTTTCTTCCGAGCGGCTTCTCCTTTTATATAGTCAGAGGAAAAGAAGGAGATTATATAGTTTTTGATAGAAATTACTGCAGTTGTATAGATTTCCTATTGAGCGTTATAGTAAGAGAAGAGAGAAGATTTTGTTATCATATAGCTGCTGTCATGGTAGCTGAGGATATGAATTTAATCAGGACAATAAATCATTCTGATGATGAGCTCGAGACCGTTCTTAAGGAAGTCATATACAGGAGAGAATAAATGCTTATATATCGAAGCTCTCAAGATCATTAGGTGACTGTCGAGGTTGGTGGAGATAAAGGACGAGGAAGAAATGGAGCCGATGTCGTATCATAGGAGAGTTCTTAAGGAAATGGTCGCCAAAAAGATAGCAGGAGATATCCTTTACTCATCAAACATAGGATTAGCCATGAAAAAGTGGAGAGAATATTTTGGAGTGAAGCAAAGCGAGCTTGCAAAAATGCTGGGAATATCGGCATCTGTGATATCGGATTACGAGTCAGGCAGGAGGAAAAGCCCAGGATCCTATGTCCTCAAGAGGTTTATACAGGCGATAATAGCAAAAGATGAGGAGACAGGAGGAAAGAAACTCAGAGTTCTCGCAAAATCCATGGGAATTGGTCTGCTTCTCTCGAGCGTGATAGATATGGCGGAGATGACGATCCCAGTGGAGCTTGAAAAATTCATCGAGTGGATCGATGGAGAGCTCATCGTTCCAGGCAATACATTGATACATGGCTACACTATCATAGACAGCATAAGAGCGATAGAGAATCTATCAGGAACAGATTTTATGAAGCTCTTCGGTTCCTCGACGGAGAGAGCTCTTATATTCACGAGAGTTGGGACTGGAAGAAGCCCTATGGTCGCCTTAAAAGTCTTCGACATAAGACCAAGTTTGGTTGTGCTACATGGTCTCAAGCCAGAGTCTGTGGATAAGCTTGGAATAAGACTCGCTGAGATAATGGGCGTCCCCTTGGCAGTTTCTAAAATGGAGAGCACGAGGGATCTCGTGGAATCCCTCAGGAAAAGGCTTGAGTAAAATTAGTCGTTAGACGATTCTCTTATAGCCGTTAAACTAAGCTTTATATTACACCTTCTTGTTAGCTTGTCACCTTTCGCACCTATTGTTAACTTTATTGTAATAATGCAGGAGGTGATGGGTTGAGACCGGATAGGCAAGTTGGGATAGTGGGATGGGGAGTTTACGTTCCCATGTACAGGATAAGATCAGAGGAGCTTGCTAGAGCTTGGGGAAGAGAGTGGAAGAGGTATGCTGCAGGGATAATGGTGGAGGAAAAGAGCGTCCCTGGTATAGATGAGGACACGTTCACAATAGCGTATGAAGCTGCCTCTAATGCAATTAAAAGGGCTAGAATAGACCCCTCTAGAATAAATGCTGTCTACGTTGGGACAGAATCAAAACCCTATGCTGTAAAACCTACATCAACAATATTGGCTGAGGCATTAGGAATAGGCGGCCAGAAGAGGGCTACAACAGGGGCAGACTTTGAGTTCGCATGTAAAGCAGGAACAGAGGCAATGCAAGCAGTTATAGGGCTTGTCGGATCTAACATGATAGATTACGGCCTTGTAGTAGGAGCTGATACAGCTCAAGGAGCACCAGGAGATGCTTTGGAGTATACAGCATCATCTGGAGGGGCTGCATTTGTCATAGGACCAGCAGAAAGATCAGTTGCTTTGATAAAAGCGAGCTGCTCATATGTAAGCGATACCCCTGACTTCTGGAGAAGACAACATGAAAAATATCCGGCCCATACAAGGGCCTTTACAGGTGAACCGGCCTACTTCCACCATATAATAGAGGCTGCTAAAATGTTGATGGAGGAAATCGGGACAAAACCTGAGGACTATGATTATGCTGTTTTCCATCAGCCAAATGGAAAGTTTCCACTGAGAGTAGGACAACGTTTGGGCTTCCCTCCGGAGAAGATAAAACCAGGATTAATAACTCCATACATAGGAAATACTTATAGCGGCTCTTCTTTAATCGGACTCTCAGCAATTCTAGATGTGGCTTCTCCAGGCCAGAGGATACTGATGGTTTCATTTGGCTCGGGAGCTGGAAGTGATGCATTCCACATAGAGGTAACAGATAAGATTGAAGGGGTCAAGGACTTGGCACCAAAGGTGATGGATTACATAAGCAGGAAGAGATACGTTGATTATGCAATATATGCAAGGAACAGAAGGATGATAACACTCCTGAAGGACTTCAGCGGATACTGAGGTGATCTAAATGGCTTCTATATTAGGTGCTGGTCTGATGAAAGTATCCAGTCATTGGAACATGTCGATAGAGGATTTGGCCTTTGAAGCAGCTGAACAAGCAATGAGGGATGCAAATACTGAAAAGGTGGACGCCATAATAGTGGCAAATGCTTTCTCTGGTGTGGCCAATGGTCAGGAGAATCTTGCTGCCCACATAGCCTCAAACTTGGGAATGGCAAGAAAACCATCATTTAAAATCGAGTTGGAAGGAGCCTCTGGAGGGGCTGCCCTAGTAGCTGCATGTTCATTGTTGAACAGATATGATAGGATACTGCTTATAGGTGTGGAGAAGCTGAGCGATGTGACATCGCTTGAGGACATCTCATCTGTCGTGTCCAGCTCTATAAATAGGGAGCATGAGGGAATTCTTGGAGCAACGGTTTACTCACATCATGCCTTGATGATGAGAGAGTATATGAGGAGGTATAAGCTGGAGGAGAGAGATTTCGGCCACTTTCCAATTATGATGCATGAAAATGCAATCAATGTTCCTCATGCACAATTGAGGTTCAAGGTCAGCATGAAGGAGTATATCGAATCCCCTTACGTCTCAACACCATTGAAACTAATGGATATACCCTCTGAGGCAGATGGCGCAGCAGCAATAATATTAAGTAGATCTGATGGACCTGTAAAAGTGGCTGGTATCGGATTTAGCGGGAATGAAGCTATAATTACACATAGAGTGGATTCACTTGACTTGGAAAATGTCACATCAGCATTTAATATGGCTATGCAGGAAGCTGGCATCGGGATCAAGGATCTGGACTTCATCCAGATACATGATACAAGTAGTGTACTTGCATATCTGCAGATAGAGTCTTTAGGACTTTCGGATAAGGGGAAAGCAGCCAGGGATACTGAGAACGGAAAATTCAGAAGAGATGGAGAGATTCCAATAAACCCAGAAGGAGGAATGAAGGCAAGAGGTTATCCCGTTGGGGCAAGTGGTATTTATCAGTTAGCTGAGTCATATATGCAACTTAAGGGAGCCGCAGATGGGTATCAAATTCAGGGAGCAAAAAATTGTGCTGTTGTCAGCCTGGGAGGGCTGGCTAGCAGTTGCATTGTTGCCGTGTTGAGGAGGTGATTTCATGTATAGCTGGCTAAGTGTTCCCTCCTACTGGAGAAGCCGATCCAGAAGGTACATGTTGATAGGAGGAAAATGCAACAATTGCGACTACAAATTCTTCCCGTTCAGAAGGACCTGTCCAAGATGCGGATCTCACCTTATATCGGAGGAGAAATTGCCGAGAAAAGGGAGGGTTCTGGACTATACTGTCGTGCACAACCCTCCTAGAGGTTATGAGTATTACACACCGTATGTAATAGCTCTTGTTGAGCTTGAGAACGGAGCTAAGGTGCTGACTCAGCTCACGGATGTGGATCCGGAGGAAGTAAAAGAGGGTATGGAGGTGGAAATGTCGCTGAGAATATTGAGGGTATGCGGAGAGTCAGGCTTCATAGCATACGGCTATAAGTTCAGACCTGTAGTAAAGTGAGCACCTCCTTCCTTTCTTTATCTTTTTGTATTTTATTGTTGAAAGTAAAGATCATAATAAGTTGAAATTGAATTCCAAGAAGTTCAGAGAATATTAAGGCCTTCATCAAGGACTCATGGAAGATTGAACTCCTTAATAAGGTCTAAAAAGCAGATTTACTTAAGAATTGTGCTTTTTCAACATTATTAGCTCAAAGATTTTATATCCGAATAGATTTCCTGAAAACAACCATATTTTTATCCTCCAGCTGATACAGTGAATTATGCCCCTTTCCTATGTGGGTAAAGCGTGTGCTCTTCTGGAAAGGTACAACGTGGAGGACTATGATTTAGTGAGGATCATCACAACAAAAGGAGAGTTAGTGGGAAGGATAATTCCCAGACCAAGCATTTTTGACGATGAGCATATAATAGTAAAATTGCCAAATGGTTATAATATAGGTATAAACATAGCGAGGATAGTTGAGATAAGAGTCCTGGAGAAGGCATATCAGAGAGAAGAGACCATTCCAGAGGTTAAGTTCAGGGAGGATCTTCCATATGTCCCTCTCGTTGTCACTGGAGGCACTATATCCTCAAGAGTGGACTACAGGACTGGAGCTGTGAGGGCATATGAAAGACCAGAAGAGCTCCTAGATCTGATACCAGAACTTGCCGATATAGCCAACATAAAATATAAACCGATCTTCGCCGAGTTCAGCGAAAATCTCACTCCAAATCATTGGAGGAAGATGGCCGAGAAGACATCAGAAGAGCTAAACAGCGGGGCAAGAGGTGTGGTGATAGCTCATGGCACTGACACAATGCACTACTCAGCAGCAGCTCTCTCCTTTATGCTGGTGAATTTGAGAAAGCCTGTAGCCCTTGTTGGATCTCAAAGATCGATAGATAGACCATCTACAGATGCTGTGCTCAATCTAATAGCTGCAGTTAAAGTAGCAGCCCAATCTGACATAGGAGAAGTTGTAATAACAATGCATGGGAGCCCATCAGATGAATTTGCATGGGTTTTGAGGGGAGTTAAAGCTAGAAAGATGCACACATCTAGGAGAGATGCGTTTATACCGGTTAATTCTCCCCCTATAGCAAGGGTCACAAGGGATAAGATAGAGATAATATCAGATTACAGAAAGGCCGAGGAGAACTCAAAAGTTGAATTTGATGGAAGAATTGATGACAGAGTATTTCTTCTTTACACTTGGCCTGGGATGAGCCCTGATATAATAGAAAGCATAAGATCTCTTGGCTACAGAGGTCTGGTTATAGCAGGAACTGGGCTGGGACACACACCATCCTGCATAATACCCAGCATAGAAAGGCTTGTTAAAGATGGAATCCCAGTTGTTATTACATCGCAGACTCTTTTTGGGAGAGTTAACCTTAGAGTGTACGAGACCGGTAGACTTCTCCTGAAAGCAGGCGTAATTCCTGGGGAAGATATGCTTCCTGAAGTAGCTTTGGTCAAGTTGATGTTTGTCCTGGGCCATTGTGATGAGATGAATTGTATAAAAGAGATGATGCTCAAGAACATGGCAGGAGAAATATCAAGCTCAATAAGCATGAGAGACTTCCCTCCCTGTTGGGTGATGAGATGAAAGGGCTTAAGGTCGGTTTGGAGATACATCAGAGGCTTAAAACCCATAAGCTCTTCTGTAACTGTCCTTCCATGCTAATGGAGAGGGAGCCAGATGGCTGGGTAATGAGGATGATGGGCATCTCAAGGAGCGAGCTTGGATCAGTAGATCCTGCTGCGAGATTCGAGCTGCTGAGACAGAGGAAGTTTCTTTATGGGATATACTTTGATGAAACATGTGAAGTTGAGGTTGATGAGTCTCCTCCCCTTGAGATGAACAGAGAGGCTATAGAGATAGCTATAAGGATAGCCAAAATGCTGAACATGGATGTAGTTGATGAGATACACACAATGAGAAAGATAGTTGTGGATGGAAGCAATACAACGGGTTTCCAGAGAACTGCTCTAATCGCTATAGGAGGAGAAGACAGCGTGATAAGGACGAATCAGGGGGAGGTGAGGATAGCCACTCTATGCCTGGAGGAGGAATCTGCATTCATAGCTGAAACCGGCTCTGATTTTGTCAGGTATAAATTAGATAGGCTTGGAATCCCCTTAGTGGAGATAGCAACCCATCCTGACATAAAAAGCCCTGAGCAGGCGAAAGAAGTAGCTTTGAGGATAGGCAGAATACTGAGGGCCACTGGAAAGGTGATGAGAGGGATTGGGACAATAAGACAAGACATAAATGTGAGCATAGAGGGAGGAGCTAGGCAGGAGATAAAAGGAGTTCAGGAGCCGGATTTAATCCCTGTTGTGATATCCAGAGAAGTAGATAGGCAGCTGAATCTTCTCAGGATAAGGGATGAGATCTCAGAGAGGGGAATTGTGGAGGAGGATATAGGGGGATTTTTCGAACTAAGCGATGTGCTGAAAAAAGCTGAAAAGGGATTTGTGAGAAAAGCAATCGATTCTGGCGAATCTGCATTCGCTATATATGCTAGAAGGATGAGAGGATTAATAGGAAGAGAGATACAGCCAGGAAGGAGGTTAGGAACAGAGCTTGCTAGCTATGCAAAGGTCTTTGCTGGTGTGAAGGGAATAATACACTCGGATGAGCTCCCAAACTACGGTATAAGCTCAGATCTTGTTGCAGAAATAAGAAATAGGCTAGGAATAGGAGAAGAGGATGCGTTTATCCTCGTTATATCGGACAGGAAAACAGCTGAAATAGCCCTCAAGTCGGTGGCTGATAGGCTTAAATACGCTATTAAGGGCATTCCTGAGGAGACCAGAAGAGCATTAGAGGACGGAAACACTGAGTTCATGAGACCCATGCCTGGTTCTGCAAGAATGTATCCAGAGACTGATGTTCTTCCTGTTCTATCATATTCTTTTCTTGAAGCACTAGAGGGATGGAAACCAGAGTTTCCAGAGGACATAATAGGGAGATTGATATCGTACGGGATAAGTAGAGATCAAGCTGAGGAGATATTTGATGAGGAGAAGGTGGAGCTCTTTGAGAGAGTTTCCAGCTTGTGCAAGAATCTATCGAAGGGGTTTGTAGCAAGCACGCTGACATCCATGATGAAATATCTGAGAAGAGAGGGTGTTAAAGTAGAGTTAATTCCAGAGAGCAAGCTTGCGGAGGTTCTTCTTCTGGTGGATCAAGGGGCTTTGGCGAAGGAAGCTGTTGAAAGTATGATCAGGGACTTAGCTGAAAGTCCATATGCAGATGTCAAAGAGATAGCAAAGAGATACAGTATGAGTCAGGAGGAACTTGAAAAGCTGATAGATGATGTGGTATCCTCGCATAGAGATGAGCTCATGAAAATTGGAGAGAAAGCCTTTAGCATGCTGATGGGAGAAGTGATGAAGAAGGCTAGGGGAAGAGTTGATGGGAGAATTGTGAGCTCCAAGCTTAGAGAGAGGATTAGAAAAGAGGTGTCACAAGAAGCTCTCTAGGCTTCCAGAGGACTTTCCTTTTGCAAGAGAATCGAAATCCAAATCTAAGGCATCAAGTATCTGCTGAAAGGTGCTTCTCATTATTTCTATGTATTTCTCTACATCCACCTCATGTTTACTTGCGAGCTCAACAGGCTTTACTCCTTCTCTTCCAGTCACCTTCACGTATGATATCACATCCCCAGGTACTACTTTCATGTTGAGCCTTTCTTCCAGCAACCTGGCTGCTTTAACGTGTTGAGGAGTAGTCTTAACATAATCTCCGAGCTTTTTGTTAAGCGTTGATCTGAAGCAGACTTCTTCCATATCAAATTCTCTGTTTCTCAGCCTGTTTACGTACTTTCTGACTATCTCTCCTATTTTTTCCTTGCTCTTCTCAAACTCTTCTCTATTTCTAGCCCTGCTGAGCTCATCTAATGTCTCAAAGAAAGCTTTCTTCACTATGTCCGGTATGTTCCTCTTCTTTCCCAGGAGACCTTTAACATCCACATGGCCATCCTCAGTTACTCCTAAGTAATTCTTCTTCAGCTTGGAGAGGACAACATACCTGTAGATTTTGTCAAGCTCTAGATCTATTCCTAAATCAGCCTCCACTTTTCTTTCAAGCTCTTTTAACTTCTCAATTGGAGCATCCTCTATGAAGAGAGAGTCTGTATCTCCGTATATAACGCTCATGCTCATTTTCTCTGCCTCTCTGACAGCAGATGTTATGGCCTTCCTTGCTATAGCTGTAATCATTTCAGCTGCTGGTGGGGAGTATAGAGGGAACTCTTCAAACCCGAAAACACCATATGACGCATTTAAGAGCACCTTTAGGCTGTTTTGTACAGTATCAAACCAATTTCTCTCCTCTTCATTAAGTTTCTCATCTTTCGCCATCTTCTTGTACATCTTCACTCTTAGATCCCTTAGCACTCCTATTACCTCAGGAATTATCCCTATTCCTTTGTTGCACACCCAGTGGGGCAACTCTTCCACTGGTTTGTTTTCCTTGCACTCCTCATGAGGACAGTTTATTGTCTCAAAGCTTATCCTCCACCTTTTTATTATACTGGGATACATGCTTGCAAAATCGAGAACTGCTGCTTTAAAATGAACTCCAGGTCTTGGGGCCAGAACTATAGCTCCCATGTACTTTTTACCCTTTATAATAGCCCTGCTGAACGTCTTAGATCCTCTTGTTCTTGTCACATCCTCGCTATTCGGTATGAGCCAGTTTCTCCTCCTATACATGCTGTATATCATGCTCTTTATCCACTGTGAAATTCCATGTCTGGAAACCTCCTCAAGTGACATTCTTGATATCCTAGAGAAAATAAATAGAAGCTTTAGTAGTCCATTATCCAGTAAATTTGCGAGAGAAAAGGTCAATTTTGCGTCCTGAATACAATATCTAGCAAGTTTGTCAGGAGGAAGGCTTGCTATATCGTGATCAGCTCCTATATCCATCTTCTTTTCTCCAAGAAGACCTTCGGATACCTCGTCCAGAGTATATCCGAGATATCTGTTCTTGAAGACATAGACCTGTATCGACCTATTGCTGAAGAGCTTATAAAGATCTATGTGAACCCCTTCATCCAATAGGGCTCTATCAGTCTCAAGCTTTATTCCTGTGTTCGTTATTCCAAGCTCCTTAGCTCTTCTAGCTAAATATGGCAGATCAAAGTTATCCCCGTTAAAAGTGTATATGACTGTATATTTCTTCATATCATTAATGAACTCCCTTATAAGGGATATCTCATCCTCATGCTGGATCACCTCAAAATCAGCGATAGATCCTGCCTCTGAACCTCTTTTCAGAAGATGAACCCTCTTTACATCATCCCCAACTATGGCTGCAGCTATTATTGGCCTTTTTGGCTCGGATGGAGATGGAACCTGAAAAGCTGGAGCTGCAACCTCTATATCTATGGCTGCGCATCTCATTCTAGGCACTGGATACCTCAGCATGGATGCCATCTCGAGGGCTATCTCCAGAACCTTTTCCCCCTCTTCCCCAAATATCCTCTCTATTTCTTTTCTCTCATCCTCTTTTAGGCTTGCCACAGGTTCTATCTGATCCCCTTTTACTTTGTAGGGCATCCCCGGAATGAGACCGACATCATAAGTGTAGCTATCATAGTACTTTATGTTAGCCTCCCACACGTTAAAGCCAGCTTCCTTCAGCATGGTTCTGAGATCCTTTGGCTTTGCTCCACCTATTGCAAGGGGATCTGACACCTCCACCTTCGTCAGAACTACTTTTCTGTCATTTAAAACATCGTATTTCTCAACTCTCTCAGCTTTCACAATTCTGTGCCTGAAGCTCTCCGGCACTACTCTCTCAACATCCTCTGGACTGGCGTCTGTGAGCAGATATGGTTTATGGCTTGTTTTGTCCTGGATGAACTCCATTTTTCCGGTAACAGGATCATAAAACCTAAGTATAGCACTTTTCTTCTCACCATCGTATATAACAGAGATAAGATAAAGGATTCTCTCACCATCAGATGGTTTTTCCTCACCAAAACTTGGTCGAGCCTCCCTTAAAACAGAACTTGAGTTGATCGACATCTCAAGTTCAAGTGCCGGTGTGAGAATATAAGGATGCCTAAGGAAGTTTATAAATGGTGAGCTTAATGTCAGCTGGTGATGATTTGAAGCATGTTACAATGTTGCTGATGCTTGCCCTTCTAACCTTTCAGCCGGTCCTTGCAGCGCAGAATGTGTCAATTATCAACATAAAATTTGAGGATGACTTCTCCGCTTATATGAGCTCTGATGTAATTAGGATAATACACGAGGAGGATCTACAGTGGGTCCAGGGGATTGTGGGGGCTCCTTTGATACCTGAGCTTTATTACAGCGGGTCTCTTATTATAGGACCACAAAAAACTGGCATGGTGAGAATGGTGATAGTTCCGATGTTGGAGGATAAGAAAACAGTGGTAAACTACTTGATCAACAGGAGCGTGATAAGTCTCATAACTCTTCACACGCTTATGACATTCATGTTTCCAGATGGGGTTGTTATAACA
>JAGDWR010000103.1:6781-12608 GCA_023269865.1 Candidatus Methanodesulfokora sp. | reverse complement strand
AGACCACCTCACTTACTTTCCTCCTTACCTTTTTCGTTCCTCTTTATTATATGAGCTGGTTCGAATTTAAGGGCATCTTCCTTTCTGTTATAAACAGTGGCCGTCACAAGAGCTTCCCTTTTTCCGTACTCTGTAATTATTTTTCGGATGAAAACAAGATCTACAGGCTTTCCCAGCCTTTTAGATATCTCTTCTCTAATTTCAGCTCTCTTTGGAGTTCCTCCTGGAAATCCAACTCTAGCTATCACTTCAACTCTGTTTAGAAGTTTGTTCTCTCTTTTCTCCATTGATAGGATGTTCATGATAACACCTCTGCCTCTTTCGTTGGCCAATTAGACAGCTAGCTATATAAAAGTTGGTCCTCTCATAATTCAATATTACTCTATAACCCTCAGACAGTATATCCCCGGTCTTGTTATTCCCAACGCCTTAGCAACATCTGATGTCATAGGATCCATCACTGCAACTATTCCCTCCCAATGAACTGTCAAGTCAGTTGATCCACAGATCGGACACTTATCCTCTTCTGTAAGGATCTTGCACTTCCTGCATGCCCTGTACTTCATTCCTCACTCCTTCCCTCAGCCACTTTCCCAAGACCTGGTTGCTTGCATGTTAGAGAAACCTTTATTACTGGCTCGCCCTTGAGCGGAGCGGTGTAATCTGGCTTTGTAACAGCAGTTATTCTTGCTCTCACTATGTCCCCTCTTTTGAACGTTGTCCTTGTCTTCTTCCCGTAAAGCCCATCTGACCTCTGGACAAATATGTCATCTCCAAGCTGGGATATGTGTATGAATCCCTCAACTGGGCCCATGCTCAGAGTTACTCCGTACTCCCCAACCGATTTTATCTCTCCCTCCACAAGCTCCTGAACTTTTGGTATATATGAAAGTAAGTTGAACCTAGCCTTAACGTATATATCTGGGCTGCCTATTATCGATTTTCCCTCTCCATATTCTAGCACATCAAGAACATCCAGAACAAGACCTATATCGCTAAAATACCTCCCAACGTACCTCTTCCTGAACTTGTCTAAGAGCACTGATTTTACATCTAAACCCAGCTCATTGGGCTTCAGGGAGCCGATATCCTCAACTTCAACTATATAATACATCAGATCCCTCCCGCCTCCAGTATAAGCTTCTTTCCAGCCCTGAGGTATATAACTGGTATTCCTCTCTCAATCAGCCTCCTCTTGAGCCCAAGGTCTAGTGTGAGTACTATGGCTTTGTTTTTCTCAGCAAACTCCACTATTGAGTCATCTACATTTCCCTTTAGACCGGAATCAACAACTTCTATGCCCAGCTTTTCTATAAGTGAGGATATTTTCTGATCTGATATCTTTTCCCTCATCTCATCAACACACTCCCTCAAGGTGATGAGTTTAGATGGACCTACGAGCTCCATAGCTTCATCTAGATTTATCCTCCTCTTTCTCTGAATCATCCCAAGGAGGAAGGAACTATCTATTAAAACCAATCTCAAAACCTTGCACCTCTTTAAAACGGGCCCGGCGGGACTTGAACCCGCGACCTACGGCTTAGGAGGCCGCCGCTCTAATCCTTGCTGAGCTACGGGCCCTTTTGCTATAGGTGAAGATGAAATTTAATCCTATCTGATCTTAAAAATGGAATAGTATTAATAGGTGATGACAAGTTTAAATAGAAAGGCCAGTTATAAATAAGGGCCGGGTTGGCCGAGTGGTCAAGGCGGCGGGCTGCAGTCCTTAGGCCGATACCCGCTATCACGGGGGTTCGAATCCCCCACCCGGCTTACTTTTTAGAAATTTGACTCTTTCTTCCGATGTCATGTCGAATAGAGCTTTTAGCGCTTCAATTTCCCCTTTACTTGGCTCAACATTTCTTCTTGAGGCCATTCTCTCATATGTCCTTATAGCTGAGCTTATTTCTAGCTCGTCAGCAACTTCATGGCTCCTATAGATAACAAACGGGGGTATGTCCTCCGAGATAAATCCAACTGCGTGAGATGCTGTGCCCACATATGTTGCACTTAGCAGCATGGTCCCTATTGATATCTTTGAGTGCTGTCCAAAAAAGCTTCCCAATTTTTCCATGCCTGTTGGCAAAACTCCTGAACTTGTTTTCTTCCTTATCTCTCCATATGTATTCTTGAGGTTTGATGTCACAGCTCCTGCTCCTATATTTGTCCAGCTGCAGACATAGCTATGACCAAGGAAGCCAAAGTGCCTTTTATTTGAGAATGGCATTATAAAAGATGAGCTAACCTCTCCTCCAACTCTAGTTACCTCTCCTATATAGGAGGAATCTACTCTGGCCCCTGAGAATATTTTTGAACCTTTTTTTACTATGAGAGGACCTGCTAGATAGGAAAATGATTCTATTTCTGCTTTTTCTATTAGAACTGGACCTTCTCTCGTATCTATAGTCACAGGGCCTTGTATTTCAGCCTCCTCATCCAGAAACACGTTGTTATGCCCTATTATCTTCACTTCGTCGGGTACTCTGCTTTTACTTATCCCCATCAGATCCTCCTTTAAGAGCTTCAATCCCTTGGATATAACATCCCAAGGATGTTCTATTGTATTCGCTTCAATTTCCCTTCTCTTCACTGAATTCTTTAGTAAGATTTCATTTATTTTCTCGGGAGAATAGTTTTCTATTGCCTCATTCGCATTCTTCTTTGGGAGGCATGCTGCTATCACTCTGCCTCTTTTCAAAAAAGCCTCTCCCTCTCCCATGCTCAGAATAGAGTCAGCCTCTGATGTAATTATTAATCTAGAATTTATGAATATTGTTTTTTCATCAGCTATTGGCTTAACATCATATCCAAGCTCGGAGTACTTTTTTACAAGGTATTCCCTCAACAGAAGCGCAGGTTTCTCCTTAAATGCTCTTTCTATCCTTTTTTCTTGAGAAAAAGCCCCTAATATAATGGTAGATACTGCGTTCATCTCGGAGATAGGTCTAAGTTCTTTATATCCCTCATCCTCGAAGAGCACTATCATCAACTGTATACCGAGCACCAAGTTTTTTAATCTATTCTGAGAAAGGGATGAAATGAATGAAAAGATGGGTGGTTTTCTTTGCTGGAACAGCTGGCTATGTACAACTTTAGGAGATTGCTTGAGAATCTTAAATCAAAGAGAGGGAGGGGGACTGAGCTTATATCCCTCTATATACCGCCAGGGCGAAATATATATGATGTGATAAAATATCTGAGGCAGGAATACGATCAAGCAGGCAATATAAAGGACAAACTCACAAGGAAAAACGTGCAAAGCGCGATAGAAAGCATAATTCAGAGGCTTAAGCTCTATAGAAAGGTCCCTGATAATGGCCTTGTGGTCTTCTGTGGAGCAATACCTAGAGGATCTGAGAGGGGGACTGAGAAAATAGAGATCTACGTTGTAGAACCTCCTGAGCCTGTACAGTCGTTCAGGTACATCTGCGATCATGAGTTCTATCTGGATCCCCTTTTGGACATGACCAAGGAGAAGAAAGCATATGGGTTGATAGTGATGGATAGAGGCGGTGCTACCATCGCTGTGCTCAGGGGATCCTCTTACGAGATAGTTTCAGAGCTTAATTCTGACATACCACCAAAGCACAGCGCTGGAGGACAAAGCCAAAGGAGGTTTGAAAGGATAAGAGAGGAGAGAGTTCAGCACTTCTACAATAAGGTGGGAGAGGAGGCAAACAAGATATTCGTGCCGATGTTAAATGAGCTTGAGGGCTTGATAATAGGTGGCCCAGGTGATGCAAGGGAGGAGTTTGCCTCCGGTGATTATCTGGACTACAGGTTAAGGCAGAAGATATTGGGAAATATACCTACGTCCTACACAGAAAGTCAGGGGATAAGGGAACTTATATCCAAGTCCGAGGAGCTCATGAAGGAGGCCTCTATATTCAGGGAGAAACAAGAGGTTGATAAGTTTCTTACACTGCTTTCAAAGAAACCGAATATTGTAACTTATGGTATGGAAAGCGTGATAGAACAGCTTAAGAGCGGCTCCGTCGAGGTGGTATTACTTCTGGATGACATAAATGTTTTTTTAGCAAAGAGAAAGTGCTTAAACTGCGGATATGAGGAAGTTAAGTATGTTGACAGGGAGGGTTTGGAGAAGATGTATTCTGAAAGTTGGGTTTGTCCCAACTGCAGGGCAACTTCATTTGATATTGAGGAGAGAGATATAGTGGATCACATAGAGGAATTAGCTAGGGAAACAAAAGCATCTGTGCACATCATATCCGCTGGAACTGAGTGGGGAGAGCAACTCAGGGCTTTTGGAGGAATAGCTGCAATACTTAGGTATGAAGTAGTCTAATTATAAAATAAAGGGATTTTAATCTGGATGGCGATATAGATGGGCCGGTGGCGCAGTCTGGTAGCGCGCTGCCTTCGCAAGGCAGAGGTCGGGGGTTCGAATCCCCCTCGGTCCACTTGTATCTTATAAGGGCCCGTGGCTCAGCCTGGTTAGAGCGTCCGCCTGATAAGCGGAAGGTCCGGGGTTCGAATCCCCGCGGGCCCATTAACTAAGAAGTGATGAAAGATGAGGCATTCCTTTCTGATGGTGCCTTTAGTGATGCTGAGCCTCCTCACAGTCACAGCTCAGAGCATTCCATATGATGTAATAATAGTCAGAGGGGACATATACCCGGACTGGACTGTGGCGACAGCTTATGCTAGAAAAACAGGATCGATGATTCTACTCCTATTTCCGGGACAAAACGATGGGGAGATCATCAGCATGATAGAGGGGCTCTCTCAATTCAAGAAAAATGTTAGAGTTCTGGTTGTAGGGCAGCCAAACGCAATTCCAGAGGATTTCTACAGAAAGCTTAGTGGAATAGCTTCTGCTGAGAGAGTAGGCGGGATCAATAGAGTTGAAACCTCCATAAACTTAGCCACTTACTATTGGAGGGATGCAAATAGCCTGATAGTAGTAGATGGTCTAAGGTCGGAGCTATATCTTCCGGCTCTTCTATTATCAATAAATAAATCAGCTCCAATAATATACTCCTCAAATGGATCTCTTCCAAACCTGAGGGATTTGTTGCTTCAGATGAGCTCGGTGAAGACAATTTATGTTGTTGATAGAAGCCTCAACAACAGGACTATGGATGATATAAAGTCGATGGGCATAAATATAGTCGAACTGGGATCCGTTAATGTGACAATCTCCAGTAGACCCACTGAGGAAAGGCAGACCAGCACATACCTGATTTTTTTAGCCTTGATTTTAGCTTCAACTCTAGTTCTATCTGCTGTTTTGTTGCTGAATAGAAGGAAGGGGAAGGCCTCGAATGTGCTTCAGTTCTTCTCCCCTGATGAAAGGAGGATAATAGAAGTTATTTCGGAAAGAGGAGAAATAGGCCAAGATGATCTATCGGAAATTACTGGTTTTTCAAGGCCTAAGATAAGCAGAATAGTGTCCGATCTAGTCGATAGGAGGGTTTTAGAGAGGGAGAGGGTTGGCAAGACTTTCATTGTCAGGCTGACAGAGAACTTTATATCTGCATCCGGTTTAGCTCCAGGCAAGGGAGAGAGATCTTATGAGCACACCCAGAATGATGAAGATTGAGTTAGTTAGGGCTGATGAAGAGCTTTACTGCGTGTCATGTGGTAGAAGAGTAACATACGAGAAAAACGTCGTTGTCTTCAAGTGTCCTAACTGTGGAGAAGCCACGATAGTCAGATGCAATAAGTGTAGGGAGCACGTAAATGATTATGTGTGTCCAGCTTGTGGATTTAAGGGTCCATGAGGTGGTTTTATGGGAAAAATTGGCATGGTGTTTAGGGCAATCCTGGACGGAGAGAGAAAGGCTATAGATATAGTTAAAGAGCT
>JAGDWR010000103.1:2072-6681 GCA_023269865.1 Candidatus Methanodesulfokora sp. | reverse complement strand
TTCGGTGTGTCCCAGCTTATGATATTCTTAGTTGGGCCTGATAATGAGGATGTCTCAGATAGAGTAGAGCAGATACTCGGAGAAACTAAGGGAATAAGCTCCTTCGAGCTGGATAGGATAAGCAGGATATGAGCTAGATCTATATTGCATTAAGGTATGTGATCCAGATGCCCAGGTTTCCATCTTGGTATATAATTTATCAGATATTGAAAGGGGAAAACAGAGTTATGACGGAGCAGGAGATATATGAAAAGGCTAGAGCTATAGACCCTATGATTTCCATATCCGATGTGGAAAAAGCACTGATGAAGCTTGAGCTCAATGGGAAGATAAGAGTTTATGAGGGCTCAAAGAAAGGCATATTAAATGTGGAGCTAGCCGAAGGAACTAGTTTCCTTACACCGGATGAGGAATAGCTCTGAGGTTGGCAGATGTCATCTGTAGCTAAATGGGTTGCTTACAGGGAAGCTGAAGGAGATGTATTTTCTGTATACCCAACTCGAATATCAAGATCTCCCGCTGCACTAAGATTGTTCTTAGCATGAAATTTTTTCCAGTTCGAAGAACCTTTTTAGAATTGAGTAGATTATTAGAACCAGGCCTCCAGTCCCTTGTAGCTTGCCCTTTTGAAACTCTCTTCTACTCTCTCAGCAACCTTCCTTACTCTATCCTCCGAGAACTCGTGCTCATCTACCATGAATCTTATTAGGCCCTCCTTGTCGGGTGGAGATAAATCTACGTTATAGCTGTCCGTTACTGGAGGGTTTAAGAAGAAATTGTATAGGTCTATTGGACTTATATCAAAGCTCCATTCAACAAATCTAGTTATATCTTCCGGTTTTTTGCATTTCTTAGCTACCTCAAGAGCTCTTTTTGGTCCGTATCCCTTTATGCCATCGGGATTGTAGTCTGTTCCTACTATTATCCCGATTATTATCAGTTGTTCTCTAGTTATTCCCAGATCCGATAGAGTTCTTTCCAACTCTATTACCTCAGGCGGATTCTCCACATATACATCTTTTCCAGGAAGTTTCCTCTTCCCTGTTATTGTAAGGTTCCTTATCAACCTCGGAGAGCCGAATAGAAGGGAATCATAGTCTTGAGATGCCGCTGCAAATACGTCCCCTTTTCTGGCCATATATGCTGCTTGAGCTTCTCCCTCGCTTGGTGCTTGAACAACAGGAACTCCCATCAACCTTAATATCTTCTTTGCATCCTCTATCATTTCTTCTGTAAGAAGGAGGGCTGCTTGCGCATATTTTTGTGCTGATTCTAGATCTCCCTGCCTTAAGGCTTCTTCCCACTTCTTCTTTGCCTCATCCCTTTCCTCCCTCCTTTTTTCAACAGTTTCTTTTTTGAACTCAGGTGGCTCGCCATCAAACACGTAGACTGGTATTATCCCATCTTCAAGCAAATTCGCCGTTCTGTAAAGTATGCCGGAGTGAACTGATGTTATCTCGCCCTTGCTCGTCATGAGAGGAGAACCATCAGGTTGCCTTATTTTTGAGAGGAATTGATACATTGTGTTGAAGGCATCTATAGCTATTTTCTTTCCGGAGAGATCCTTTATCTCTATTTCAACTGCTGTTACCAAATCCCCTATTTTCACTCCCATTGAGTAAAGACACCCATAATATAATTAAGCCTTACTGATGATCCCCTCCATGATGAGAACTAAACAAGTCATAGCAGTTAGAACCGACCTTGGAATGAGCAGAGGAAAGATGGCAGTTCAAGTTGCTCATGCTGCATGTTGTGCTGTTGAAGAAGCTAGAAAGAGGTGTCCTGATCTGCTTAAGATGTGGGAGGAGGAGGGATCCAAAAAAGTTGTCGTTGAGGTAAAATCTGAGGAAGAGCTCATAAAGATTTATGAGGAAGCTAAATCCTCTGGTTTAGTCTGCTGTCTAGTTAAGGATGCCGGATTAACTGAAATACCTCCTGGAACAGCAACTGCTGTTGCTATAGGGCCTGATCTCTCCGAGAAAATAGATAAAATAACCGGTGGGCTAAAGTTGTTGAGGTGAGCTCTTGGAACCCCCTGATATAGATAAAGAGCTTGGAATGATGTGCTATCTCTTTGATGATTCCTCAGGTGGACGTCTAAGAGAGAAATTGAGCGATTTTCTCGTAGATGAAGTCTTAGATGGAGTTACTGCATCCTCTGCGATGAGAACTGGGTTTAGTGGAAGAGGGGGATACTTTCTCTATGTTGTCGCAAAAACAGCCCCTATGGATTTTCTCAGGTTAAGAAGAGTAGTTTCCTCGTTGTTGAATGTAAGAATTGATAAAATTGGTTTTGCTGGGATGAAGGATAAGAGATCCATCTCCTTTCAGTTTGCCACAACTGAGATCAGGAGAAAGGAATTTTGTAGGGGAGAAGGTGTTTTTATAAAGCTAGTGGGTAAATATGATAGGTTTCTCGCTCCTGGTGTTGGATCAGGGAATAAATTTACTGTAGGGATTAGAGAAACATGTCCTGAAAAAGCCGTAAACCTAGCTAGGCTTGCTTCTAAAGGGTTTTTGAATTTCTATGGGTATCAGAGGTTTGGGTATAAGAGACCGTTTAACCATGAGATAGGAAAGATGATATTACAAAGAAGGTTTAGGGATGCCTTGGATGCATTAATAGAGAGAGGGTTTAGATTGGTACCTGAAAGCGACCATATAAAAGCTCTTAGATCTGTTGGAGTGGGGATTTTGAGGATTCTTGTGCAGTCTTATCAATCTTTTTTGTTTAACAAACTTCTTTCTAAAAGAGCTCTGGATAAATTAGATCCGATGGAGGGAGATCTAATTTTAGGGAGGGATGGTTGGATAAGGAGGTATGATGGAAAATCCGGGGGAACTCTCCTCATACCAGTTCCCGGCGCATATACTAATATAAAAAATTTATATATGAACATGTTGTTAAGGGAGATGCTGAGAGAGGATAATATTTGCCTAGAGAGCTTTCTCATAAAGGAGATTCCTGAGTGCTCCTCTCTGGGATCCTTAAGACCAGCAGTCTCTATCGTTAAGGATCTAAGAATTTTTGTGTTTGGAAAGAGCGTTTTTATGAGCTTCTTCTTGAATCCTGGATCATATGCAACAGTATTTATGAGGGAGATCGTGAAGCCTGTGGATCCTGAGAGTTGCGGATTTTGATTATTGAGTCGAAGACACACTCCGTATAATTTCATCTCTTTCATCTCCATGATGAAAGTGGCAGATGAAAACTCATCCTTTCTACTCCAGTCCCTGCTTTTGGAGTGGAACTAGAGGAAAAACAACCCTCTCACTGTAATTATCCAACATATAATGACATACACTATGAAACAAAAGTCAACATAAGTCCACTTATACGAAAAGTAGAAACTCCTCTTTCCACTTCCAAAGGCTCTCACCTCAAGAGCTTCGCTTAACTGTTGGCTTCTCCTTATCGATATTATTATCATTGGGATTAAGAGTGGAATGAGACTTTTTGCTTTTTTTAAGAACCCATCTGTCGCTATTCTCATACCCCTGCTTCTTTGAGCAGCAACTATATTTTCAACATCTCTTGCAAGCACTGGTACAAACCTAAGGGCTATGACAAATGCGAAGGTTATATAATAAGGTACCTTAATCATGGATAATATATCTCCTATCTCTATAGGATTTGTCGTGGCCATGAGGATGGCTGATGCTACAAGCAGATTCATCAATCTCATCCCCATTGCCACACTATAGAAGAGATCTCTTATAAATATAAAATTAAGTGTAATTATCATCAAAAGAAACAAAGAAGAACTCCTAATGCTCTCTCCTATCCTCTTAGCCGTCTTCGAGCAGGCCATAATAGGCATTTGAAGAACGAAAATAGATACCTGTGAAATTATATCATCTCTTAACAAAGGAATTACTAAGAAGGATAGGAATATTATGAACTTTGTCATTGGATGAAGGGATGAGTATAAAGTTCTCTCCTTCGATGCCTGGAATGCCTTAAATATTCTCGTGGGATCTATCAACCCAGAACCTCCTTTAAGATCTCATCAATTCCTAAACCCTTCACCCCAATAGCTCTGCCAATTATTGAACTTATCGGGGGGACTAGGCCAGCTCTAGCCAAAGTGACAGTATCTGCTAGGATGTCTGGACCCCCGTCTGCGAAGATATAGCCATCCCTAATCACAATAACTCTATCTGGTCTCAAATCAGAGATCCACTCCAGGTCGTGCGAGACAACTATAATTCCTCTTCCCATCTCTTTTAGACTTCTCAAAATATCTATGAGCTCCTTTCTTGACACAGCATCCTGTCCAACCGTAGGTTCATCTAAAGCTATATAATCAGTCTCCATAGACAAGATGCAGGCTACAGAAAGCCTTTTCATCTCTCCTCCACTGAGGGACCAAGGAGGATACTCTTTCATATCAACTAATCCAGTTAACCTTAGTGCTTTTTCTCCTAACTCCTCAAAATCATTCCTTCCAAGTGCTTTAGGTCCAAAGATGACCTCGTCCCAAACTGTTTCAGAGAAGAACATATGCTCTGGGTTTTGAAATACTAAGCCAACTTTTCTTGAGAGATCGGATATATCCTTTTCCCTCGTGTCAACTCCATCGACCAAAACCCTTCCCTTGAACTC
>JAGDWR010000103.1:0-1972 GCA_023269865.1 Candidatus Methanodesulfokora sp. | reverse complement strand
CTTCATAGAAATGGGGTATAAGTCCATTTAAAAGCCTCAAAAGAGTTGACTTACCACTTCCACTAGCTCCAACCACCAGGATAAACTCTCCTCTATTTATGCTGAGGTTTATGTTTCTTACGGCTGGCTTAGTCCTCCCAGCATAGGTAAAAGTTACATCCTCTATTCTGATCATAACAGCTCTCATGATGCTAGTGAGATAAAGATTTTTAAACTCAAACTGTCAGTAGCTGCTCGGATTAAATTTAAGTTGAGGATCCACCTCAGTACTGGGAGGAGAAAATTTGTCCTCAAGTGGAAAGAAGAAGGCCAAGAGATCGAAGACATGGTTCCAGATCTATGCTGCTGATGTATTTCCTGGCCAGTGGCTGGGAGAAACACTGGCCTCTGATCAAGATAGTTTGATAGGAAGAAATGTGGAGGTATCTGTGAGGGATATAACAGGGGACTTTACACACGAGAAGTACAAACTAATATTCAAAATATTCAGGGTAGATGGCTCCAAATCCTATGCTAGATTTGTCAAGGAGCTTCTGAACAGAGATTATCTAAGATCGATAATACAGAGAAGGACTAGTAGAATAGACGTTATGTCAGAGGGCATAACAAAAGACGGGCATCATATCAGGGTGTTTTACCTCATAACAACAGCAGTAAGAGTAAGGCACAGCCAAGAGAGCGCTATAAGATTGAGAGCTAAGCAGTATTTGGACGAGCTAATACCTCAGCTTTCCCTAGAGGAACTAGTCAGATCCTCTATATTCGAGGATCCAGCGAAAATAAACACAAATATTCAGTCATTATCAACGAAAATAGCTCCAGTAAAGAACATAGAACCAAGAAAAATAGTTGTTTTGAGATTTGGAGAAGCTGTTCCAGAGGCGGTGAGAGAGGAGGTTGAAAGCAGGAGTATTAGCAGCGGGGAAGGGGAAGAGGCTTAGACCTATAACCCTCAGCAGACCAAAACCTCTCATACCCCTTGCCGGAACATCTCTACTCGATTATCACATCTCTGCCTTACTCAAATCTGGTGTAACCGAGATATCTGTTCTTGTAGGTCATCTTCATGAGCTTGTGGAGGAACATTTATGCCACAGAAATGGGATAAGAATATCCAAGCAGAAGGAGCTCATGGGGACTGGAGATGCTCTTCTAAATCTAGAGGACTTCCTAGATGGAGATTTCATCCTGACCTATGCTGATGTCTATTTCCAATGGGATAAACTGAAGGAGCTTATATCCGCTAAGGAGAGGGCGGATCATGTGGTTGGAGTTACAAGAGTAAAGGATCCCTGGAATTATGGCGTTGTCCTTCAAGAAGACGGTTACCTGAAAAGAATTGTGGAGAAACCAAAGAAGGGAGAAGAACCATCAAATATGGTAATTGCAGGGATATTCCTCTTTTCACAAACAATATTTGATCATCTGAAAAAGATAAACCCATCTCCGAGAGGAGAATATGAGCTCACAGATGCTATAACAAAAGCTGCTATGGAGGGAGAGAAGGTAGTTCTAGTTGATTTAGGTGACAGATGGACCGATATAGGTCGGTTTGAGGAGCTTTTTTTGGCCCAAAAAAATTTGTTTTATGATATACTGAACGGCTTCACAGATCCCTTGCCTGAGGGAGCTAGAGTAGAGGGATCCTTGATAATAGGAGGGGACTTCAGGATAGAGGAGGATGCAAAAGTAGAGGGCCCAGCTTATATAGGAAAAGAAGCTCTTATAAGGGGATCCATTAACAGGAATGTTACACTGGAGGAAGGGAACATAATTGGGAAAAACAGCTCTGTGGAGGACTCTATATTAATGAAAGGTGCTTCCCTAGGCGATAACACAGTGGTAAAGAGATCTGTCTTGTGCGATGGATCCCATGTAGAGGGGGTAGAGCTAACTCCATCGGAATACGGCTTGATAGTATCCCAAAATCAAGTGATTAGATGTGCATGTAAAATAAACGGATGGATGATAG
>JAGDWR010000106.1:5953-12739 GCA_023269865.1 Candidatus Methanodesulfokora sp. | reverse complement strand
TCCTCCTCAGATGAATAGAGAGAATGAGATTCTTTGCTGAGGAAGATCTTAATGGAGATTCTTCGATTCTCTTTTCACTTCTGAAGGTGAAACATTAGGTAAATTCGATGCATATAGGTCGAGTTATCTTTGGCACTCTAGCTACCAAGGATTTATATATCTCTTGATACTTGAAGTACCAATGAGTGCTGATGAAACACTCGCCCTCCTCAATCCCTGGTGGGAGGGGAGGAGAAGCCCGGTAGTAGAGAGTTGGGAGGGAAGAAGGGTTAGATGGAGACCAAAATGGATAGAAGGCTTGAGCTTGGAGCCGTTCTCACTTAATGTTGTTATCGGGCCTAGGCTAGTAGGAAAGACGACAGGGCTGCACATATTGATCGAGGAGGAGCTGAGGAGGAGGGATGCCCTCTCGATACTCTATTTGAACTTGGATCTAGCGCCTACTTTCGAGTCCTTCAAAGCGCTCTTAGATACCTACCTCAGGATAAGGAAAGCTAGGGCGTTGAAAAGCTGCTTGATAGTGCTTGATGAAGTGACAAGCGTCCCGGGATGGTGGAGGCTGGTTAAGGGTTATGTTGATGCAGGCTCCTTTAGAAATGATGTCCTGATCCTCAGCGGGTCCTCATCGCTCAGGCTTAAGGGGGAGGTTGAGCTTCTTCCAGGTAGGATGGGAAAAGGCAAGGAGCTGAGCGTTCTTCCACTCTCCTTCAGGGAGTACTTATCTGTTATGGGAGTTGAGGTCGAGCCCTCCGAGGATCCGAGAAATTTCGATATCCTCCTTCCTCAGGCCAGCAAGATTAGATCGTATTTCAGGGATTACCTCAGGACCGGAGGCTTTCCCTTGCCGTTAAACAGTGATCCAAGTGCAGCGGAGCAGCTCATAAGGTCGATTGAGGGAGAAATACTCAGGGTGGGAAGAAGCCTGGATATAGCTATTAGCATCATTTCTCAGCTCCTCAGGGCAGCTCCCTCCCCAATTTCCTTCAATTCAGTAGCTTCCCAGCTCTCGATCTCCCACAGGACGGTTAGAGAGTACGTTGAGTTTTTCTCTGCCTTAATGGTGCTCGGCCAGGCTCTCTACTTCGATGGCTCTCCTAAGTTCAGGAAGGAGAGGAAGTTCTTCATCAGGGACCCCTTCCTCGCTAAAGCGCTATCGATATGGACTTCCACTGAGTTCCTAGAGCCAGCATTGTATGAATGGGTTGTGCAGGAGCACCTGCTCAGGAAGCATGGCTCGGTCTACTACTGGAGGGACTCCTATGAGATTGACGCTATAGCCGGCGAGCTCAAGATAGAGGTGAAAGCAGGAAAGCCTCATAGGAGGTACCCGAAAGGTGTAACTATGCTTAGCGAGGATGATATTCCGCTTTTCCTCGCACTAATCTAATAGGTCACAAAAATGAGAATAATGAGCTTCCAGCGCATTTGCTGACCCAGCCCCTAAGAAGTAAAATCCTAACGAAGCTGAACCTTTAATAATCTAACTTTTTAGTATTTCATTTTCTGAAATAATTTATATAACAGTTCTTCTTAATGCTTGTCTCTCAGCTAACACAAGTTTTATTAAACTGGTTTTGGATAAATGCATGTGAAGAAGATCTTTGTCGGGAGAATTTTATTCAGAAGAGTTGCCAGAATAGGCAGAATTAAGGGGAAGAAACCATGCCAGTGAGGCTAAAGTTGAGGATAAGGCTGGATAAGGAGGTGGATGTGATTGCACTTCTGAATAGTGGTTATGAAGCTCCAACTCCACAGCTTTTGATTCCTGTGGATGTCGCCAGGGCTCTTGGCCTATGGCCTCCTGAGGAGGCTGTGGAGGTGACTCTGGATACAGCAGGAGGGCCCTTGAGAGCATGGTATTGCAAAAGAAGGGCAAAGGTAAAGGTGATAGCTGAGGATGCAGAATCAAAAGAGGTTGATGCAGATATGATAATTTCTCCTATTGCAGATGAAGCCCTTATAAGTGATGTCCTTGCTGATGAGCTTGAGATAGCCGTGGAATCATTCGGGAGGGGTCTCTGGAGGTTCAGGTGGGAGAGGGATAAGCTGAGGAAGAGCGAGGTGCGGATGGGATAAGGATATATTTTCCAAATGAATTGCTAGGCGATGTCAACAAACTGGTCAATACTAGAAGCCTTGAGAAAGAACCCCGAGTTGATAAGAGAGAGCTTAAGAAAGAGAGGGATGAATCAGGAGCTACTGGAAAAAGCAATAGAGCTTGATTCAGCTTGGAGAAGGGTTTTAACTGAGACCAACAGGATAAGGGAGAGCAGAAACAAGATAAACAAGCAGATACCATTTGTATCGGGCGAGGAAAGGGAAAGACTGCTGAATGAATCCAAAAAGCTTGCTGAGGAGCAGAAAAAACTTGAGAAAGAACTGGATGATCTTGAGAGAATGAGGAATGAGATTCTAATGGAGATGCCAAATTTAGTCCATGAGAGTGTCCCAGAAGGCCCAGATGAGAGGTACAATGTTCCAATAAGATACTGGGGAGTTCCGAAAGTTCCAAGGGAAAAACTGGATCTATTTTTAGAGGAGACAGGAGGGAAAATTGAGCATAGAGTGGTGGACTGGGAGATAAGAGGGCATGCAGATGAACTTGAGGAATATCTAAGCCTTGCAGACACCAAAAATGCAGGAAAAGTTGCTGGAGCAAGATTTTTCTACCTTCTCAGCGACATAGTCTGGGTTGATCTCGCTCTTCAGCTTCTATCGCTGGATTTGCTCACAAAAAAGGGCTTCATCCCGGTGATACCCCCATACATGATGAAGGAGGAGTACTATAGAAAGGTGACAGATCTTCAGACGTTCAGGGATGCCATATACAAAGTGGAATCTGAGGATTTATACCTGATAGCAACATCTGAGCACCCAATAGCTGCGTTGCATGCAGGTGACACCTTTAGAGAGGAGGATCTTCCGAAGCTCTATGCCGGCATAAGTCCTTGCTTCAGGAAGGAGGCTGGAACTCATGGGAAGGACACCAAGGGGATATTCAGGGTGCATCAATTCACAAAAGTTGAGCAGTTTGTCTTCTGCCTCCCTGAGGAGAGCTGGGAATGGCATGAAAAACTTATAAGAAACGCTGAGGAGATATACCAACTTTTAGAGATACCTTACAGGGTTGTGAACATAGCTGCAGGCGATCTAGGAGGGCCTGCTGCAAAGAAGTATGATATAGAGGCGTGGTTTCCATCTCAGGGGAAGTATAGAGAGGTGGTCAGCTGCAGCAATGTAACAGATTGGCAGAGCTACAGGCTCAACATAAAGGTTGATAGGAAGGGGAGAAGGGAGTATGTTCACACGCTGAACAGCACAGCAATGGCCTCCACTAGGACGATAAGCGCGATAATAGAGAACCACCAAAGAGAGGATGGATCCGTTGAGATACCAAGGGCCCTCAGAGCCTATCTGGATATGTTTGAAAAAGCGCCGAAGGATGTCATTCTTCCGAGAAAAGCGAGGAACTGAAATTTCAGTGAAGTGCTGTTGCCCGAAAATTTCTGCAACTTTTCCCTGTCAACCTGTCCTAATACTAATTTTGCTCTGCTCTTGTGTCGATAGACATAAGGAGAAAGCTTGAGCTTGCGATAGCTGGAGTGAGATACATAGAGATAAGGTCTCTTTTCAAGAAAAGGAGGATAAAACTCCCGGAAAATTCTGAGAAAATCGATTTAGTAAATCCGGTCAAGGTGATGGGAGGCTATCTAGATGTGCTCAATGGCAGGGCTAGGCTTGTTCCCTACAGCTCATCTGAGGGTATAGATGGCATTGCACAGCTCCTCCTGGACTATGCTAGAGGAATCTATCCGGACAGGCCAGATCTGGAGGAGGCGTTTGAGACCAGAAGGAGCAGGATAATTGAGGTGACAGATGGTCTTCTGGCGGATGAAAAAAGGGACCTTCTTGCAGAGGAAATAGCCCTTAGATCAACAAAACTCTGGCCAATACTGTCCCTTGCGATGTCAGATGGAGTTACAGAGCTCTATGGAGTGCTAGGAAGCTGCGTTTATCTGGATCACATATTCCTGGGGAGGATAACAGTGGAGAACGTGGTGCTTGATGAGAGGGAGCTCGACAAGATAATAACTGTTGTGGAGTGCTCGGATCAAGTTGGAATAGGGGGGCCATTCTCAAAGGCTGAAATGAGCTTCATGGGGAGGAAGCTGAGGATAACTGTGGACACTCCTCCCTCCTCATCAGGCTCGATAGCAATAAGGAACCTCTCTGCAATGGAGAAGCTCGGGATAGACACTCTTATAAAACTCGGGACCATATCCAGCGAGGAGTTTACAGCCGTGATGCACTTCTTCCTCTCCGGAAATCCCGTGATAGTGGCTGGAAGAACAGGAGTTGGGAAGACCACGCTCTGCAATGCCCTTCTAAGGTCCCTTCCAGCTGGGACTAGGATCATCTCAGTTGAGGAGGTCAGGGAGATAGAGGACCTCGGCAGGTATGGGATGAAGCACACTGCCTATGAGGTGAGAGGGGACAGGGGAAAGGCTGTAATAGACCTCCTTCACAGAAACCCTGATGTGGTTTTCCTGGGAGAGCTCCTAAACAGGGAGGATGTGATAGCCTTCGCTCTCTCCCACGAGAGCGGGTTCAAAGTGATGGCGACGACTCATGCAAAGGACAGAGACATGCTCAGAGAGAAGTGGGAGAAATGGGGGGTTGATTATGCTCTGAAAGGCTCAATTCTGGTTTTCATGGAGGAAAAAAGAGTGAAGGAGGTGTCAATTTTTGAGGATGGGTGCTGGCAACCTCTCGTTGAGGTTGGATGAAGCGTTAAATGACATGAGAAAGCTATATTCTTTTGCATCAGGATGGACGATGAGCCCGTATCATGCCCTGCTCTCAGCTTCAAGTCTCTCCAGAGACCTGAGGAGCTCCCTGTTATTGGTGGCGATAGATGGGGTGAGAATTAAGGATGCCATAAAGGACGGGCTTCTTAGGCCATTTTTAGCTGGAGCAGACTTCTCATCAGTGCTAAATCTCTACAGAAGGATGATATCATCGAAGATGGAGGAGCTGACAAAGGCTGTTGAGAGAAAAATAGAGTTGTTCGTCACGATGGGTTTCCTTCTGTCAATGCTTCTCTCCGCCAACATAATGATGAGAAAAGTTGATCCAATTCTCCTAATCCTCCTTCTTCTTGTTCCAGCTGCAATTCTTCTCAGGACAGGGAGAGTGGATTTAGCACTGCCCAAAGATCACATATCTGTAGATGTTCTTGCAAGCTGCTTGGAGAGAGGGAATGGGAGGACAAGAGCTCTTTTGGAATCAGGTCTTGGGAAAAAGGAGCTGATCTGCGGGGATATAACTCTTGGAGATTATCTGAGAGGATCTGACTCAGCTTGGAGCAAGGTTCTCCTCTCCACATGCGATAAAGATCGTGCTGTGATGATCCTGAGGGAGATATCCGACCTCGAAAGGGTGGGCTGGGAGATGAACAGAAGGTTCGAGCAGTTCAGGGGACAAAAGCTTCTCGAGATGTCAATTATATCAGCTGCTGTTGCAGCATCGATCCCTGTTATATCAGCTGTCATGGGAACTAGCTCTGCAGCAATTCTATCTGGAGCCCTGAGCCTGCTCTTCATGCTCATACCAGCTAGGATGCTCGGCCTTTGGGCTCACATTCTGCTATCCTACACGGCATCATTTACAATAATGTATATAATATCTTACAATCTAGTATAATATATTACCTTTATGGTAGAGGTATGTTATTTAAAAGCTTCTCTGCACTATCAGGATTGCATTGACATTCATCGAACAACTGGAGCTTGAGAACTTCAAGTCATTTAAAAGAGCAAGAATAATTTTCCCAGAGAGAATAGTGGCTATAACCGGGCCCAATGGATCGGGAAAGTCGAACATATTGGATGCGATAACTTTTGTTCTAGGAGAAAGAGCTAGAGCTCTAAGGGCTGATAGAATTTCTGAACTTGTGAGAAAAGGAGCTGAAACAGCTAAGGTTACAATGATCCTGAGAAAAGGGGATGAGAGAGTGAGAATATCAAGGGAGATAAAGAGGAATGGCACGAGTGTTTACAGGATAAATGGGTCTGTCAGAAAAGCATATGAGGTTGATGTTCTGCTTTCAGAGCTTGGATTGAGAGCTGGAAGTTACTCCATAGTATCCCAGGGGGACATAACGGAGATAGTCGAGATGTCCCCACATCAGAGGGTGAGGCTGCTGGAGGAGATAAGCGGGGTGGAGGAGTATGAGAAGAGGAAGATGGATGCCCTCAGGGAGCTTGAGGAAGTAGACAGGATGGTGTCAGAGAGGGAAGCTGTGCTCAAAGAGAGGGAAATGGAGCTTAAAAGGGCAGAAAGGGAGCTAAATAAGCTGAAGGAAATGGAGGAGCTTGAGGAGAGGAGGAATAGGCTGATGAAAGCAGTTCTTCTTGCTAGAAGAGATGAGCTTCTCAGAAGAAAAGAAAAGCTCAGCTTTTCCATCGATAACAACCTGGATGAAAGAATGGAAGAGGTAAAAAGACTTCTTGAGAGGGAAGAAAGAGAGCTGGAGGATTTAGAAAAGTGTATCGAGGAGGATCCCAGCAGACAGCTTAGAATGAGGCTTGAGTCGATGAGATCTGATCTAAGGAAAGTGGAGCTGGACATCTCTTTAAGGGAGGAGAGGTTAAAAGCGAGAAGAGATATACCAGAGGAGATAAGGAATGATCCCTCTTTTCTTGGCACTGTATCAGAGCTGATAAAACCAATGGAGGGATATGAGATCGCATTTCATGCTGCAATAGGAGGAAGGGCTAATGATGC
>JAGDWR010000106.1:3647-5853 GCA_023269865.1 Candidatus Methanodesulfokora sp. | reverse complement strand
GAATACGAAGGTGCCATCAGGATAGTGAACAAGCTGAAGGGGAGGAAGGTGAGAGTTAGGATAATACCCCTGGATTCGATAAGGGTTAAGCAGAGGGAGGAGGATCCGGAGATAGGCTTGGGCTGGCTCAGCTCCTACTTAATATACGATAGAAAACTGGAGAAGCTAGTTCAACTTCTGTTGGGAGATTACGTGCTAGTTGAGGACATAAAGGAGGTTCAGAGGGATAAAATAGGCAAGTTCAGGTATGTCTCGCTAGATGGGGAGATCATATTCCAGGATGGGACGCTGATGATAGATAGAAGGGATTATCAAAGCGAATATGAAAGGGAGCTTAAAGAACTAATTGAGAGGAGGGAGAGCTTAAAAAGAGATATAATTGAGCTTGAGGAGAGAATCGGAAAAGAGGAGAAAAAGGACATTATTGCAGCTCTTAAGAAGAAAAGAGAGGAAGTAAGAAGACTGAGGGATGAATACTCATCCCTTATGGCAGAAAGACAGAGAATGGCCAGGGAGATAGAGAGGATATCTGAGGAAAAGGGGATGATAGAGGCTGAGCTTAAAGAGGTGGAGAGGAAGCTTCAGGAGCTATCAGGCTACGAACCAGCTGACTCAGATGATCCGGAAAGAGAGCTGAATTTGATTGAAATGAGGATTAGGGAAATAGGTCAGGTGAATCCAAATGCTGAGATAGAATATAGAGAGAGGCTTTCGAGATACGAAAGCCTTCTCAGGGACTTGGAGGATGTCAAGAGAAAGAGGGATGAAGTTAGAGCGGTGATAAAAAGGATAGATGAGGAGAGGGAGAGAGTGCTATCCTCAAGTTTTAATGCGCTTAGAAAGGCCTTTGATGAGAAGATAAAGGAGGTAATGGATGGAAGGGGAAACATAAGGCTTGTAGAAGTTGATGGAAGGATGAGCTTGATAATAGAGGTTGAGCTTCCTGGGAAGAAGCAGGTTCCAATAGACTCCCTCTCAGGAGGGGAGAAAAGCCTAGTTGCGCTCTCCTTTATATTGGCAGCTCAGGAGGTCAGACCCTCATCAATATACTTGTTCGATGAGGCAGATTTCATGCTTGATGGAAGCAACTGTATTAAGTTCGCTAGAGCTATGAAGAAGCTATCTGAAAAAGCTCAGGTTATAATAATAACTTTGAAAAAGGAGACATTAAATGAGATGAACTCCATAATAGGAGTCACAAGAAAAGGGGATGAGAGCAAAATAGTTGCTGTAAACCTTCAGGAGGCATCCTGATGGACTTCTTTCAGACAATCAAGTTCTTGATGGAGAAGTTCATGAGGGACATGGATATAGCATATGCAGGAAGGGTGATATTCTCCCTCTCTAAGGAGCTCAGAATATATGCAAGCAACCTCTTTTACGGCAGAAAGGAGAAGAAAAAGAGGAGATATAACAAAGTTGAGAGGATTATAGCTGATGTGATGCCTAGAAGGATTGTAAGAAGACCTGTTACAGCAGATGAGCTTAAGGAAGCAATGTATTGGGCATTAAAGAGGCTTAAGGAGGACTTTACAGAGGAAAATCTCGTGGTGAAAGTCGAGAACTTCTCCTATCTTCTTGAATCCATCTATAAGAGGATAATCGAAGTTTTATCCAGAAAGAAGACGGTCTCCCTCAGGGAGATATCAACTGGGAGGGAGGACATAGTGGATGTCTTCATATCCGTCTTGTTCCTAGAGATGGAGGGAAGGGTGGTGACACAGCAGGATGACCCATTCGGAGAGATATACATCTCGCTCCCAGCAATGGGATAGGGCAAAAAGGCTCCTTGAAGCCCTTATATTCTCCTCACCAAAGCCGGTGAGCGAGGAGGAGATAAAAAGAGCATCTGGTCTAGTGGGAATCGCTATAGAAAAAGCAGTTGATGAAATAAACTCAGAACTATCAGATCATCCATTTGAAATAGTTAGAACAGGTGAAGGATGGGAAATGAGGCTTAAAGATGAGTACATGAAGATATTCTACAGGTTGGTTGAGCCTGAACTAAGCAAAGCTGAGCTAAAGACTCTAGCAATAATTGCTGCAAAGGGAGAGACAAGTGTTTCGGAGGTCTTGAGGTTAAGAGGAGGTGCTGCAAGCAATCACATAAAGAAGCTCATCAGAATGGGACTCATAAAGAGGGAGAAAAGAGGGAGAAGAACAATTCTTTCGGTCACGGAGAAATTCAACAAGTACTTCATGCTGG
>JAGDWR010000106.1:1445-3547 GCA_023269865.1 Candidatus Methanodesulfokora sp. | reverse complement strand
ATAAAACTGGTTAAGAGATTGATAATATGGTCCAGAGCTCATCTACGACAGGTATGTTCAGGTCCACTTTATCGCCGTTCTTCCTGAGGATAACTCTTTCCTTATCATCCTTAAACTGCCCTATTATCGATGAATCTATTCCCTCTCTTCTGAGCTCGCTTACTAAATCCCTTGCTTTCGATGGGTCAACTGCTATGAGGAGAGTTCCCGAGCTTATGAGCTTGAGATAATCCACGCCTAAAGTCCTGCATATTATCTCAGTCTCCCTTCTGACAGGTATTTTCTCCTCCTCAACATATATGCCCAGGTTTGAGGCCATTGCCATCTCCTGAAGTCCTCCAAGGACTCCTCCCTCCGTTGGATCATGCATCGCATGAACACCTCCAACTTTAACAGCTATCATTGCATCCCTCACCACGCTTATCTCCCTAATAAACAATTTTGCTCTCTCAAGGACATCCTTTTCTATTTTTCCAATCATCTTGTCGTATAGCTCGGATGCAAGTATGGCGGTTCCCTCTATTCCAGCTCCCTTCGTCAGCACTATTTTATCCCCTGGTTTAGCACCAGCTGTTGTCAGTATCTCCTCCCTTTTGCCCTCTCCTATTGCAGTAGTTATTATTATCGGCCTGTCAAGACCAGGGGTGATCTCAGTATGCCCTCCTACTATGGAGGCATCTATCTCATTTGCTGCGCTCCTTATCTGATCCACTATCTCATTCAGAAGCTTTTCATCAGATCTTTCCGGAAGAAGTATCACGGACAGGAGCCATCTAGGCTTCACACCTCTTGTGGCTATATCATTTGCAGCTACATGCACAGATAGCCATCCTATGTCCTTCTCCGCCCCAGTTATAGGGTCAGCATGGACCACCAGAACCCTCTCGCCTAGATCAACTAAAGCTGCATCTTCTCCTATAGCAGGCCCCAATATCACGCTGCTGTCCTCTCTGCTCAGCTTAGCGAGAACCTTCCTCAGCTGATCATATGGAAGTTTTCCATATCTGTACATCAGTATCCTACACCCACACCAGTGGTTCTCTTAATAACTTTGCCCACTATGTTTGAGAAAATTATCCCAGATGCAGCCTGAAAGCTGTTTCCAGGAACCTCAGCTAGAGCTCCTCCAAGGCCGTATATGAAATATTCTACTGTGAAATATCCGAGAACCATCTCAGCCCCTGCTATCACAGTGCCTATTATTGTCAATAAAGGTCTTCCTCTTCTTGAAAAAAGTCCTGCTATCATCCCCTCCAAGCCCTTTATCACTAGGGTGAAGGGAGCCCAGTGGGCATAGCCGGATGCCAAATCCGCTAGAGCAGATCCAATGCCACCAGCTGCAGCTCCAACAGCTGGTCCAAAGAGGACAGCAGATAGCATGACCATGGTATCTCCCAGATTTATGTATCCTCTCGTCTGAGGAGTCGGTATCTGTATTATCATGGTGGCCACAGCTGTGAGAGCAGCTAGAATGCCGACAGTGGCCACAAATCTCGGACTTCCGATCTTCATGCAGATCCCCGAGATTAGCTCCCTACATATTAAAAAACTTTACCCTCATGCTTGTAAGGTAAGGAGATTAAGCTGCTTTGTGTAAATATTTTTTACTTAATTAGCAGACGCCTCTGAGCGAAGCGCAACAGCTTTTCCTCGGCAACTTCCACACCTATTCCCCTGCCTTTAGGCACTCTTATGAATCCATCCTCCACACTCCACTCAGGTATGACTATGTCCTCTCTGTAGTACCTGGAGCTAGCGGATATGTCATTTGGATACTTGACTCCAGGCAGGGATGCTGCTGCAACTAGATGAGCTCTCCCTATTCCTGTCTCAAGGAGACCTCCTATCCATATAGGGATTCCAGCGGAAACGCAGAAATCGTGAAGCTCCAGTGTTTTAGTTAATCCACCGATTCTAGCAGGTTTCACGTTTATTATGCTGCAGCTTCCTATCCTATATGCCTCTACAGCCCTCTCTTTTGACGTTATGCTCTCATCCAAGCAGATAGGGGTCCTTATCAACCTTGCCAGCTCTGAATGTTGTACCAAGTCCTCGAAGGAAAATGGCTGCTCTATCATCATCAAGTTGTACCTGTCCAGCTC
>JAGDWR010000106.1:0-1345 GCA_023269865.1 Candidatus Methanodesulfokora sp. | reverse complement strand
CAGGTTCCTCTTTATCCCTATGCTCACCCCGCTCTCTATTCTGTCCTTCTCCCCTCCTATAGCCTTGGAAAGGCTTTTTCCCTCTATTCTTGAGTAGAGATCCCACAAAGCCATGTCAACACCAGCTTTTGCCATGTTATGGCCCCTTATCCTGGAGACAACCCCTTTCCAGATGTCCTGCGGCTTTTCTATTTCTTTTCCTATGACATCTTTCGATATGAAGTCCTCTATTATGTGCCACTCGCACTTGGCTGTCTCGTGGCTGTACCATGGGCCGGAGCTTGCTGGGACCTCCCCCCACCCCTCCTCTCCTCCTCTCTCCTCTGCTCTGATTATTATGCACTCTCTCTCTTTTTCAACGCCGAAGCTTGTCTCAAAAGGGGTTACTAAATCCATCTTCACGTGGAACATCTCAAGCGATCTGATCTGCATATCAGATCTAATCAGCACAAAAAGATAATACTTGCTAGCACAACCTCCTTCAGATCTGTTCTTCTAGATTCTCGGAGGACTTGGTGAGATAAATTTTTATCTCTGCAGGATTCTCCGATCCGATGGACTCTATATCAGCAGCTCTCATACTGGGGATCGTTCAAGGTATATCCGAGTGGCTTCCCATAAGCAGTAAAACTCAGATAATGATAGTAAGCTCCCTTCTCCTTGGATTGAACATGAGTGAAGCATACTCCCTGGGTCTGTTTCTCGAATCAGGATCCCTTCTTGCAGCTATAATATATTTTTATAAGGAGATAAAGGAGATGCTGCTCGGGGTGATTGGAAGAAGCAGGATGGGGTTCAGGATGTTTCTCTATCTGGTTGTAGTGACGCTGATCACTGGATTAGTCGGAGTCCCCCTCTACCTGTTTGTCGAGGAGAACATAAGGGGTTTCATAATAGGAATTCCAATGATATTACTGGGAACAGCACTAATATTTGATTCTTTAATTATAAAAATATCAAATAAGGGAGGAGATAAGCGATTTGAGTCAACTGGCATCAAGCACTGGCTTGTTGTTGGGATATCTCAGGGAATAGCAGCTCTTCCAGGAATTAGCAGGTCTGGAATGACGACCTCTGTCATGTTATTCATGGGATTAAGTGCAGAAGAGGCCTTCAGGCTTTCCTTTCTCGCCCTGATTCCGGCTTCTGCTGGTGCATCAGCATTAACCCTGATCATGGGAAGGAGCACTTATTTAGCCCTGGGGAGAATTGGTTATGCTGGAGCACTGGCGGCCATGCTGTCATCAACTCTTGTGAGCTTGGCTGTCATAAGATCTGTTCTGGAGTTTGCTAGAAGAAGCAGAGTTTACAGAATAACATTTTTCCTAGGAGCAATTGCTATAAT
>JAGDWR010000055.1:9285-12833 GCA_023269865.1 Candidatus Methanodesulfokora sp. | reverse complement strand
CCTTTGGGCTTGGAGAAGAAAAACATAATCAAATGGGCTGTTGGAATGGATTTAGCTAGAAGTGAAACTGTTTTTTATACAGGAGGGCTCTATCAAATGGTTCCCTACATAGAGAAATTCGCCGGCATGATGGAAAAGCTATCTGGAATTTCCAGTGCGGCAACAGGAGCTGCCAAATTGCTGAGCAAAGTTAAAGGCCTTGCGTCTCTTGTCCCTGTAGGAAGCACTGAAAGGTATGATAGAATAATAAGGAACATATTTATAGCTCTTAAGAAAAAAATTGATTTTTTGGGGTATCTTTGGGAGGACGACATCTACTCAGGCGCTCTTTACTACGATCTGGGCCTAGATAAGACATTTGAATCGCACATAAAAGCTGTTAGCGATATATTTAGGAGATATAATGTGAAAAAAGTCATAACAATAGATCCTCATACAAACTTTGTCCTGAGGGAGCTGATGCCAAAATACGCTGATTTTAATGTGGAGGTCATGCATTATGCCGAAGTTCTAAACGATCTTTCAGTAAAGGCAGACAGCTATGTATTGCATGAGCCCTGCTACATCGCAAGGTGGTATAACCTCTCAGATAGATTGAGCTCCATGTTAAATGATGTTAAAAAACCGAAAATGAGTGGGATCTACACGAGCTGCTGTGGAGGTCCGATAGAATCACTATTTCCCAGAATATCGAGAAGAATAGCTGAGAACAGGATAAGAGAGCTCAAGAGGATTTCTGAAAATGTGCTTGTGGCTTGCCCCATATGCCTTGCAAATCTGAGCAGAGCAGGAGGAGCGAATGTTGTTGATGTAGGTGAGGTGATTCAATGAAGCTTAAGGAGATAATGGAAAGAGCTTCTGAGGATGAAGACTTGATAGTGGCATTGGAAAGAGCTATAGAATCCTATATGGACAGCAGAATTAGGGTGCTTAACAGATATTCCTATATCACAGAGCTCGCAAAGGAGGTGAGGAGGATAAAGGAGTCAGCAATAGAGAAAATTGAGGAGCTCATCAAGGAGGCAAAGGACTCCATGGAGGAAAATCACATGAATGTTTACATTGCTGAGAACGCTGAGAAAGCAAGAGAGATAGTAGGGGATCTAGTGGGCACGGGAAAGATAGTTGTGAAGACGAAGAGCATAACATCTGATGAGATAGGTCTGAGAAAGTTCCTGCAGAACAAAGGAAATGAAGTTTGGGAGACGGATCTCGGGGAGCTTATAGTTCAATGGCTTGACTCAAAGCCGATGCACTTCATAACTCCGTCCATAAACGTAAGGAGGGAGAAAGTAGCTGAGCTGATAAAGAAGAACATAGGGGAAAGTGTTGACAAGGACGATATACCGGGCATGACTTATGCTGTCAGGAGATTTCTGAGAAAGAAGTTTATAGATGCTGATGTGGGCATAAGCGGGGCGAATGTGATAGCAGCTGACACCGGAAGCATATTAATAATAACTAATGAGGGAAACGGAAGGTTATCCACATCTCTTCCGGAGAAGCACATAGTTCTAGCGGGAGTGGAGAAAATCGTTCCCGGCCTTCAGGACGCATTTAAAGTAAGCGATGTTATAATGAAATATGCTGGATACAGCGCTGCATCCTACTTAAGCGTGATATCCGGACCAAGCAAGACAGGAGATATAGAGAAGAAGGTTGTTTTTGGAGCTCATGGACCAAGAGAAGTTGATGTTGTGCTGCTGGATAATGGAAGATTGAGAGCATCAAGAGACAGGAGGCTTAAGGAGGCCCTTTACTGCCTCAGATGCGGCTCATGTCAATATCTCTGCCCCATCTTCCGCTTGGTGGGAGGATATTGGGGAGGAGATGCTTATGTTGGAGGAATTGGCATACTTTGGAATATGATAATAGGCAATGAGGAGGAGGCAAAAGAGCAGTCCCTCTTCTGCTTGGGCTGCCATGAGTGCGAGTTTGTGTGCCCCATGGGGATAAAAACCGCAGATATAATAAGGGAGATAAGAGCAGGGTATATCGAGGAGATGGGACTTGATTGATCCGCAAAGAAAAATTTAAGTTTATTTTTTGCACAAACAGATAAGTTGTCCATCAACATAATAGCAACATCGGATGTTCATGCTCCTGCTGGATTAAACCTTCTCAGAAAAGCAGCTTCCTCCGTCAATTTTGATGCAGATATGATGATTCTTGCAGGAGATCTAATAGATAGAGGAAAGAAGGAGTACTATGGAGAGGTGCTGAAAATCCTAGAATCTGTGGGAGACGTTCCCAAGATTGCTGTCTTTGGAAACGATGAGTTCGACTCCATAAAGGAGGACCTGAAAAAGGAGTACGGAGGGGAGGTCATATTCTTGGACGATGGGGCAGTTACAATGGTCATATCCGGAGTTAGCGTGGGATTGGTCGGCACAAAAGGGAGCTTGGAGAGGCCTACAAGCTGGCAGAGGAGCAACATACCGGGAATATCCAGAATATATGAGGAGAGGATATCAACTGTTGGGAGACTTGTCTCTGAGCTTAAAACAGATGTGAAGATCTTGATATCACATTATGCCCCGACCTTCAGGACTTTGGCTGGGGAGGATCCATCCACTTGGAAGTTCCTAGGACACAGGGGTTATGAGGAGATAATCATGAGAAATAAGCTGAATTTGGTGGTGCACGGACACTCACATAGAGGGCTTAGAAAGGCTGTCATCGGATCAACCCCTATATACAATGTTGCTCTTCCGCTGTGGAGGGAGCTTGTGTGCATAAGCGTCTCAGCAAGTCCCTCTGGACTAAATAGTTTTCTTTAACCCACTTTATTCAGCAGGCTTCTTCACACATCCTCCTCACTCTTTCTATTAGCTCATCTATCTCCGGAGGTTTATATCTCTTTCCCAGAACCCTGCACAGAATTCTCCTGTAGAAAGGCATTTTTATCCTTCCACCACATGCATAAGGATGTCCTCCCCCTTCGTACTCCTCGCATACCTTGCTCAAGTCTTCTAATCCCCTGCACCTGTACAATGAGAACCTTTCACATGAGAAGATCACTAGAGAAAAATCAAATTCCTCCTTTGAGCATAATTCCTTTGCAATAACCGATCCTGGGCCTCCAGAGGGTCGGAGATCTATCACAGCAATTTTCCTTCCATTATATGTTGTAATAAATTGATATTCCACGTTTGCATGTCTTTTCTCCTCCTTCTTCATGTTTTTTCTGAGCTTCTCCTCAAGCTCCTCGTCCATGAATTTTCCCTCTGCCATCAAATCCACTATCCTCTTCCTCAGCTTTGACCCCCTTGATCCAGCTCTATACAACCTGCTTATCTCCATGGAGTACTCAGCCGTATCCGCATCATCTGCTATCTCAGCTATTCTCCTTGAAGTCTCATCCTTTAGGTTAAATACCTCCATCACAAGCCTAGCAGCACTCTTCTCCCCTCTTACATGGACTTCAGCATATTTTCTCACTGTCTCAATTGTCTCCTTTGTCCAAGGATGATGATCTATCCAGATTATCTCAGATCCCTTCTCCCTTAGCCTTTTCAGGTTCCTCTCTATTTCATTTAGGGCAGATG
>JAGDWR010000055.1:8016-9185 GCA_023269865.1 Candidatus Methanodesulfokora sp. | reverse complement strand
ACATCCACTATGAACATCTTATGCTTTCTTCTTATCATCCCTAACATTTTGCTAACAGACCTGGGACCGGAGAACACTATGTAGGAATCTCCTTTAGCTCTTTTTACCATGGCAGCTGAGGCCATGCCATCCACATCCCCATGTGCTACTATTATGTTCTCCGGGATCAAGCCTACTGCATCTGCAAACAGAAAAGAGAGCATCCATTTAATCCTTCTTATGTTCAATCCCAATCACTTCTCCAGCCTTTCCAAGCTTTCTCCATCCAAAAATCTCCTGAGCTTAGTAGAAAGATCTTTCAGGTTGACTCTTATCTGTTTCATCGTATCCCTATCCCTAAGCGTCACAGTGTCATCAGCAAGGGTCTCATGGTCTATAGTGATGCATGCTGGCGTCCCCACTTCATCCATCCTCCTGTACCTTCTTCCTATGCTTCCGCTATCATCATAGAACACATAAAAACCATCTTCTATGAGATTTTCTGCCACTTCTTTTGCTTTTCTCACCATATCTTCTCTTTTCAGAAGTGGAAACACAGCTACATCTATTGGAGCTATCTTTCTTGGAATGCTTAGCCATATCCTCTCCCCATCCTCTCTGTACGAGTACGCTAGCACATGATAGACAACTCTGTCAACCCCTATGGATGGTTCATATAGGTGTGGAAGGACCTTTTTTCCGCCTACATCCACCTCCAGCTTCACTCCACTTACCCTCTGATGGCCAGCCAAATCGTAATCCGTCCTGTATGCATTGTTTACAAGCTCTGTCCAACCAAGGTCATCTGTGTATGCCTCAAGATCCCAGTGAACCAGGGCGTAATGGGCTTTTTCTCCCTCTAGAAGCTCCCTGTATCTCAATCTCTCGAGGGGGAAACCTAGGGTTTCGTTGAAGAACTTCTGATAGAAGACGAGCCAGTATGTTATCAGCGGATTAACTGTATATCCTGATTCCAATGCCTCTTTTACCGTCATCTCAGTTATTCCTCCTGTTATTCTATCCTTTGGAGTATAAAACCTTAGTTTATAATCATATAAACTTTCAAGTTTTTCTCTATACGAATCCAGATCATCTGGATCAAAGAAGACATGAAGCTCCAGTTGCTGGAATTCCCTCATCCTTATCAGAGCTCTTCTAGGCGCGATCTCATTTCTGAATACCTTTCCCAC
>JAGDWR010000055.1:0-7916 GCA_023269865.1 Candidatus Methanodesulfokora sp. | reverse complement strand
TCATCCTTATCAGAGCTCTTCTAGGCGCGATCTCATTTCTGAATACCTTTCCCACCTGAGCTAAAATGAATGGGAGCTTCCCTCTTGAGACCATATAGGCCCTTCTGAACTCTATAACACTTCCCTGAGTGGTCTCAGGTCTCAGGGCTGCATTTGGTGCTGTTGCATCTGCTCCCACTGGAAAAGTGAACATCAAGTTGAAGTGCTTCACATCTGTCCAGTTGATAGAGCCACATTTTGGGCATTTGACGTTTTTAAGAAGCTCTGCCAGCTGAGAATCGCTCATTCCCTCCAAGTTCTCCTCAGTGCCAGTGGATTCCTCTATCAACTTGTCAACTCTGAACCTGCTATGGCATCTCCTGCACTCCACAAGTCTGTCGAAGAAGTGCTCTAGGTGGCCTGAAGCCTCAAAAACTCTTATTGGAAGCATTACAGGAGTTTCTATCTCAAGAGCACCTTCTTTTAGCACAGCTTTTCTCCAGAGATCTATTATCTTGTTCTTCATTCTGGTGCCAAGCGGTCCATAGACCCAGAAGCCTGCTGGAGAGTCCGCATACAGATCTTTTGCCGATTGCCAGAAGAAGCCCCTTCTTTCGGCTAGATCCATCACCTTCTCAAATGACCCGGTCATCCTCTAGTCACCCAATCTATTATGTAATCCGGTATTCCAGCCTCCTCCTCCAGTATCCTGTTTATCTCAGCCTCACAGATGCCGTCCTTCTTCAGCTTATCCCTCAGGTATTTAGCTGTCTCAGCCCTCTCCCAGAAGTATACAACCCACTTGTCTGTCTGCTCCACAAAGTATTCTGGCTTCACAGAGCTCCATGGTTTGTAGTGGAGAGTTGCAATCCTCACCTCTGAGGCACCCATGCTGAGCAAGTATTCCCTAGCCACCCTCAAGCTCTCGCCGGTGTCGGCAACATCATCAACAAGCAAAACTTTCTCCCCGTTAAGCTTTCTAGAGATTGGTTCGACGACTCTTGCGCTTTCCCCTTTCTCAACAGCAGAGTAGTGCTCCACTCTTATCGCTCTTATATCTCTGACATCTAGATAGTCGCTGAGAAGCCTTGAGATTACCATCCCTCCTCTGTGTATGCTTACTATCACGTCAAACTTGTAACCTGATTCCTTTATCAGTTTAGCAAGCTTAAAAGATAATTCCACAGCTCTCTCAGGAGTCACAGGCAGAAATCTCATTGCACCACCGTTAGTCTTTACAATCTTACATTGAGGCGCTAGTGGATTATCAGCGGTAAAATAGCTATCCCCAGAGCTGTTAGTATTGTCAGGACTGCTGGAAACCATTTCGGCACTTTAACAGCTCCAGTATCCTCTGTAGAAAAGCTTAGTATACCTGCAACTGACATAGGCATTATATCTCTCCTCTTTCTTTTTTTGGGCAAAACATATCGCCTCCTTTCTCTTCCTTTTCAATCCTCTTTACATCGAGGCAACGATATGAACAGAGCTTTATTTAAAAACTTCACCATGAAGATTGTTATTAGAAATTTTAATAAAAAAGAACTAGTTCATTTATTTTTAGCCTTAAAGTAGCTTATCCTCTAGGCTTCTCTGAAAATCTATTAAATAGGCTCTCTTAAGCCATTCATCCCCCTCCAGAATTTTCCAAACTCCTCGCACATCAAAAGATCTCTTCCCCTGAAAACAGGTCCATCTACACAGACTCTGAATCCATTCAAGGCGCAGCTCCCGCATATTCCAAGCCCACATCTCATTATCCTCTCCAGAGATACTTCTGCATCCATTTTTATTTTTCTAAGAATCTCATAGGCCATACTCTCCCTTCCGCATATATAGGCTAGATCGTAGCCGGAATTTGGTATCACATCAGTGATAACCCCTTTTACCCCAATGCTTCCGTCTTCTGTCGTTATTACAATTCTTTCTGCCATGTCTTTCAGAGATTTCAGCTCTATTACGGAGCTTCTATCCTTGAATCCGAGAAAAACATCTGCTTTTGATCCAACTTCCCTCAGTTTTCTCATCAGAAGGGGGAATGGAGCAACGCCATATCCACCAGCTATGAGCATCACCTTCCCTTTTATAATGCTGAAGCCTCTTCCATAAGGCCCCCTAAACCTAATTGTATCGTTGGGCTTTCTCTCAAAGAGATACCCTGTCACCCTTCCCTTTCTTGCTATTAGGAGCTCAAACACATCTTCATACAAATCCGATATGCTAAAAGGTGCCTCTCCTATATTAGGAGCCCATATCAGAACGTACTGCCCAGGATCAGCTGATACTCTATGCCTTATTCTGAAGAGCCTCAAATTTTCACTGACCTCCTCCACTTCCTCTATAACTCCTTTTCTGTACAAGAGATCACCTGAACTGATCCAATATGTCCTTTCTCTCCAAAATAGCTCCGCAATACTCGCATCTCAGCACGAGCGGGGAGTCGGAGATTCTCCTAAATGTTGGAGTTGCTGCCTCCCTCTGTTGATTCGTTATGCACATTGGATTTGGACATCTTATTATCCCTCTTATAAATGCAGGAACAGAGACCTTCCTCTTCTCCACAACTCTGTAATCTCTCACTATATTTATAGTCGCATCAGGAGATATTAGGGCTATTTTATCCACTTGATCCTGGGTCAGCTCCCTCCCCTCTATCTTCACTATGTCCTTCTTTCCCATTTTCCTGCTCGGAACGTTCATAACAAGAGCAACTGTGATCCCTTCTTCCCCTGTTATTCCCAGAACTTTCAGGACATTGAGGGAGCTTCCTGGGCTTATGTGATCTATCACAGTCCCATCCTTTATCCTTCTAACAATTAGCTCCTCCTCCTTTATCATTTCAACCACCCAATATCAGCTTAAGAAGAGCCATCCTTATAGGAACGCCATTTGCAGCTTGCCTGAAGTATGCCGCATGTGATGTTGAGTCCACTGATATATCTATCTCATCTACCCTAGGCAATGGATGCATCACTATTGCCTCCCTTTTTGCATTTGCCAGAACTCTTGTAGTTATCTTGTAGCTTCCTCTCACCTTCTCATATTCAGCGGGATCTGCAAACCTCTCCTTCTGCACCCTCGTTACGTATATGACATCCAGCTCACTTATCACATCCTCCAGTCTCTCTACTTCTGAAAATCTAGTATTATTGCTTTTCAGATATGCTATTACATCCTTTCTAGCTTTTAGCTCAGGAGGCGATATGAGAAACAGCCTTACATTGTACTTTGATGCCCCTAGTATGAAGGATGAAGCCGCCCTCCCGAACCTAAGATCTCCAAGAACTCCGATATTTAACCCATCTATGTGGCCGAATATCTCCCTTATTGTGAAAAGATCTAGCATTGCCTGTGTGGGGTGATTCTTGCTCCCATCCCCTGCATTTATAACAGGGGCTTCTGCAAGCTCAGCTGCTAGTTTTGCCGCCCCTTCAAGCTTATGCCTCACAACTATTATATCAGAGTAGTTGTCGAGCATCCTTATTGTATCTGAGAAGCTCTCACCCTTCTCTATTGAAGTTCCCTCCTCTGAGGAAAATCCTATGACAGAACCACCAAGCCTCAACATTGCCGTTTGAAAGCTCAATCTGGTCCTTGTGCTCGGCTCAAAGAAAGCTGTAGCCATTATTTTTCCTTTTAAATCCTCCGTTCTTCTCCCTTTTAGCCTCTCTGCTTCATCCATTATCATATCCAACTCTGATCTGCTGAAATCCACTATTGAGATCACATCCCTCCCCGAGAGCTCACTCAAGTCCCTTGATCACCTCTTCCACCTCAGATATAAAACCTGCTTCTTTTAGCTCCAGAAGAACTTTTTTCAACGTGGTTATGCTCATCAGCTCAACTCCCTCTGCCATTAGGTTCTTTTTTGCACCCTGTCCTCTATCCACCACAACAAAAGCCCTCCTGACAACAGCTTTTTGATCTCTCAGGGCTTTTACAGCCTCCAGTATGGACCCTCCTGTTGTGGCAACATCATCCATGACTATCACGTTCATGCCCTCCTTCACCTCTCCCTCTATCCTCTTCATCGTGCCGTGCTCTTTCTCAGACCTTCTAAAGTAGATCAACGGTTTCTCCATGAGATAAGCTATTACCGATGAGAGAGGAAGGCCTCCTGTTGCTATTCCGCATATCGCATCGAATTCCACTCTCTTCAGGGTTTCTACTGATAGATCTACTATCTTCCTGAATATCCTCGGATGGGATGGGACTATTCTCAGATCCAAATAGACAGGACTTCTCATACCAGAAGAAAGGACAAAATCACCCAGTTTTACAGCCCCTATAGAGTGGAGATCAAGGGATATTCTCTCTATAATGCCCTTCACAGCTACCAGCGAATCTATTTAAGCTTTTTCCCCAGTTTTCCAGTCCAAAATTAGAATTTCATATTATTTTACCTCTATTTTTGCTCCTATTCGAGTCAACTCATTTATAAGATCCTCTCTAGCACGTTCTAGTTCTTCTCTTGCTTCACTTAAATTTAATGAGCTGGACTGTATGTGGATTATTTGGACGGGAATTCCAAGCTCCTTTCCCTGCGGATGACTCTTTATGTAAACCCTGTGCCTTCCCATAACCTTCTCTATTATCGGGGCAATTGTTGACTCAGGAAGACCTCTTGACACAATTTCCCCCTCGACAAACTCTATTTTCGGCCCTATTTTCCTCAAAATCGGCTCTATGCTTTCCTCGAATATTGCCATCATCTCAGAGGGCACTCCGGGAAGGGAGAATATCAAGGTGCCCTCAACATCCATCATTATGCCGGGAGCAGTCCCAAGCGGATTCCATAGGGGCTCAGCTCCCTCAGGCATTTTGGCCATTTTTATCCTGTGATCTGTAAGCTCTAAACCCATCTCAATGTACTTCTTTTTCACCATCTCTAAGGCTTTTTCATTTAAAACCCAGTTCATGTTGAAGGCCTCTGAGAGACATTTGGACGTCATGTCATCAAAGGTGGGACCAAGCCCACCCGTGCTTATTATCACTTTAGCTCCTCTTTGCTTTGCTGTATTGAAGGCCCACTTTATGTCCTCGCATTCATCCATCACTGTTAAAGCAGCTCTCACTCTGTAGCCAAGCAGAGTCAGTTTTCTCCCGAGCCATGAGAGGTTTGTGTTCACCACTTTGCCTATCAGCATCTCATTGCCTATGCTTATTATCCATGCATCCATCTAGCTTATTGGAACAAAGTTCTTTAAATTGTTTTCTAGAAGAAAGCGATCAGTTGAGGCTTGCCCGACATGACGTCATCAAATACTCTTTTACATCCCTCCAGGTCAAGAGATGAGACGAATCTATCTATCGCAATCTCGCTTCTCATCTTTGGATTTTCCTCATGAGAGCTTGGCATCCTTTCAGTCCCTCTTTCCAGGAACATCATTCTTATGAGAGATCTTGCAGCCAAAATATCATCATAATCGTCCTCGTCTATCCCCCAGTAACGCCTGAGGACTATGGTGTGGCTGGGAGGGAATATGTACCTCAGCTTTCCACCCGTTACTCTTAATACAGCTCCACTTAAATGAAATATTGGGGTTATTTGAGCTTTCACTCCGAGTTTCCTCAGGTTTCTAGCCAACTCTCCAGAAAGAGGAGTGTGAAGGTCTCCTGCCTCCACATAAATCCTGTCTGCTTTATCTGAGCATATTCTTTGGCATATCTCCGAGGCCCTTAGTTTTATTCTGAGCTTCAACATCTCGGCCTCAGCCCTTGAGAGCTCCTTTATCGCCTCTATAGCTTTGTTGAAATCATTAAATGAGCTGTAGTATTTTATGGATGCTGCTGCCCTCATCTTCTCCACTCTGTACACCTCCTTTAGCACAGGATCCCTTTCTATTGTGTTCAATATCTCATCAGTTGATGCACTCCCCTCCATATTATATATAATGGAATATATATTCTCAAGAGCTGACATATATGGATCAACTTGAATCGCCCTTATCCCCCTATCAAAAAGCTCTATTAACACTTTATAGAGGGAGGAGGAGAACTTTGGAAATGCTGGTGTTTTTGCAAAACAGTCCTCCTTGAGATGCCTCATATATTCCTCAACGGATATTTCTCTTCTCAACATTCCATAAAAAAGCTCATCTTCTGGCTCCTCGAGAATTACTAGATCACAATCCTCCATATACTTCTTCATCTCGCCTATAGCTTCAATCCAGTGCCTCGAATGACCCACTATGATTTCCATCTGCATTAGCAGGACAGCTTACTTTTTAACTTTTATTAAATCGCATTGTCTCTCCTCCATCTTTACATTCACCTCAACAATATCTTCCTCTAATAAAGTGAAACACCTCAGCCCATCTACTCCCAGTATCAGCCAGAACTTGTAGCCCCACATATATCTCATGTCCGCACTGCTGGGATATGCCTTCCAAAATGGGTGGCTGTGAAATATCCCTATTATATCCCTCTCCCCTATATCTCTTGCCACAAATGCTAAATCCTCTGGGGAAACGGAGAAGGATGATGAGGATCTCCTTTCATTCGAGACCAAATAGATAGCATCCACCTCTCCATAAAGCCCACTTGCTTTTCCTACAAGAAGAGCAACCGCCTCAACTGGTGCAACTTCATCTGAATACCTTTTGAGAAGTTCCACAGCATTCCTGCATATCTTGAGCTCCACATGAATTGAGGAGCAGAAAGTTAAATAAACATGAAGTCGCTAAATCCGATGCCAAATAAGTCCCAAAGAAGGAAGCTGGATCTGCTGATAGAGGGCAAGATTTACCATAGCGGAGAGATAATTGAGGCATATCTTGGGGTATCAGAGGGCAAAATAGCTGGCATTTGGATCAGCGGCGAGTTTGAGTACAACGAAAAGAGGACCTTGGAGGAAAAGGAAGTAGCTCTTCCGGGGATGGTGGACATCCACGTGCACATGAGAGGGCTCGAACAGAGCTACAAGGAGGACTGGTCTTCTGGGACAGAAGCTGCTCTGAGAGGAGGGGTCACTGCCATCTTGGACATGCCGAACAACAGGCCTTGGATAAGAGATGAGGAAATCCTGATGAGGAAGCTGGAGGAAGCAAAAAGCATGGCTTTAGTTGATTATGGGCTCTACTTTGGAGTTCCAAGTTCAGCAAGCGAGCTTGATAAAGTGAAGGATCTAGTAGTCGGCATAAAAATCTATCCTGAGGATATATCTGCTGGGCTTGATCCAATCCTGCAGAGAGCAAGAGAGCTGGGTCTCTTCACGGTCTTTCATGCTGAGATAGATGGAGATGAGACAAGGGGTATTAGTACAGTCATGAGATTCATAGAGAGATATGGAGGTCACATCACCCACATATCCTCTGCCGATGGAGTTAGACTTGTGCTAAATGCAAAAACGCATGGGGTTGAGGTCAGCATGGACACCTGCCCTCACTACATCTGGTTGACAGAGGAGAGCGTCGACTGGAGGGGATATGTGAGGCCAAGGATAAAGAGCAGCATGGACAGAGATGTGATAAGGAGCTCTGTAAAACACAGTCTTTTTGATGCTATATCGACGGATCACGCACCTCATACTGAGGAGGAGAAGAAAAGCGGGTCAACCGGAATACCCGGGCTCGAGACGGCACTTCCTCTGCTCTTCACCTCTGTATACAGCGGGGAATTTCCACTGAAAACGCTCGATCTTTATTCAAGAAATCCAGCGAAAATTTTTGGCATGAAAAAAGGGTGTTTTCTTCCCGGAAATGATGCTGACATCGTGATATACAGGTATTCCGATAGAAGGAGGATAAAGGGATCAGATTTCTCATCCAAGGCGAAATTCACCCCATTTGAGGGATTTGAGGTAGTAGGAGGAGTGTCCTCTGTCTACATAAGGGGGCTCTTGGCTCTTGACGAAGGAGAGCTGAAAGTGCCCAGGGGATTCGGAAAATTGATCACTAGAAGAAGAAATTAAATTTAAATGTAATAAATTATTATTT
>JAGDWR010000058.1 GCA_023269865.1 Candidatus Methanodesulfokora sp. | reverse complement strand
TCGACAGAAACTCTGACCCTCTTGGTCCGGGAAATGTAATAGTGCTTGCTGTTGGTGCAATGACAGCTCTTTATCCATTTGCATCAAAGACTGTCGCCATATTCAGATCTCCTCTAACTGGAAACTATGGGGAAAGCCATGCTGGAGGCAGATCTGCTGCAGCAATTAGGATGGCTGGCTATGGAGCTATAGTGATAAAAGGAGCGGCAGAACACCCAATATATCTTGATATTAACGAGAATGGTGTAAGATTCAGGGATGCAAGGGCTCTTTGGGGGATGAAGACGGATATAGCTGGAAGAGTTATAAGAGAAAGAGCCGGGAAGGAGGGATTTAGGTCGATAATAAGGATAGGTCCAGCTGGAGAAAGGCTTATAAGATACTCATCTGCTGTAGTTGAGACATATAGACATTTCGGCAGGCTTGGAATAGGGGCTGTGATGGGATCAAAAAAGCTGAAGGCAATTGTAATATCGGGCAGAAGGACGATAAAAGTTGAGGACAAAGCAGGATATCGCAGAATATATGAGAAAATCTTCAGGGAGTCTCAAGGGGAGTTCATGAAGAAATATCATGATCTCGGGACCCCAATGAATGTAATGCCTTTAAATGAAATAGGAGCTCTCCCCACGATGAACTTGAGGTACAACAGATTTGATAAAGCTGATGAGATAAGCGGTGAGTCAATAGCATCGAAAAGGCTAGGAAGGAGAATTGCTTGTTCCCACTGTCCGACTGCATGCATACATATAGCTGCCCTCAGGGAGCCGTATGAGGAGGAGCCGTATTTCTACAAAACCGAGTTTGTCAGCTATGACTATGAGCCCATATACGCATTGGGATCCATGCTAGGAATAGGGGATGTCGATGGACTGCTCAAACTCATAAAGGAGGTAGATAAGCTAGGCCTGGATGCAATAAGCACAGGAGTTGTCCTATCTTGGGCAACTGAGGCTCTTGAAAGGGGAATACTGAGGAAGGAGGATGTTCTGATAGATCTCAAGTGGGGGGATTATGAGAAGTATATAGAAGCTGTCAACCTCATAGTAAGAGGAGAAAACGAATTTTACAGGTACATGGGCCTTGGCGTCGAGGCAGCTGCTGCTAAATATGGCGGAGTTGAGTTTGCACTCTCCTTTGGAGGGAATGAAATGGCAGGATATCACACAGGTCCAGCAGCATATATAACAAACATAACAGGTGCAAGACATAGTCATTTAGATTCTGCAGGCTACTCTTTCGATCAAGAGATGTTAAAAGAGGGGAGAATACAATCACCAGCTGATATAGCAACAAAGCTGTTTGAAGAGGAGTCATGGAGACAGGTTCTTTGCAGTCTTGTGGTATGCCTGTTCTCGAGGAAGATATACAGACCAAATGTCGTGAGGGAGTGCTTGGAGCCATTGGGGCTGAGGTTCAGCGAGGAGGAGCTTGTTGGGATTGGAAAAGAGATTCTAAAGAATAAAAATAAGATAAAAGAGGATTTAGGATTCTCATTTGATAAAATTAGGCTGCCAAGAAGGATATTTGAGGTTGATACTCCACTAGGAAGGCTTGATGAGGAGAAATTGAGGGAAGCTGTTGAGAAATTTAGGGAGCTGTTAAAGTCGTAAGATGGTACGACTGAACATGAACCCATGTTTATAAGCTCACAGGAGCTTGGTTGGAGATGAGGCTGTACATCATATTATTGGCATTGCTCTCCCTAAATATAATATTTATCAATGCGGAACAGTGGCGGTGCCCGTTCTACAATCAACCACCCGTGGTGTCAATAACAAACATCACAATATCCCAAGATGGATATACCGTCACGTTTGCTTTGCATGCATACGATCCTGAGGGGGATGCGATAGTAGCTTGGTTCTTCGATTACGGAGATGGCACTGTGGAGAACAAGACAGGAGCTCCTCCCAGCAGATTATCGCATAGATACAGCAATCTCGGATACTACACCGTTATTTTCAAGGCAAAGGACAGCTATGGGTCTTGGTCCTCCCCTTATGTCTACACTGTGAATGCTTTTCCGAACTTGCTACCCCCGTATGCAGTGATAGACTATGTAGGTCCAAATCCCGCTGTTTTGGGCTCTTCTATTGTGTTCTCTGGCCATGGGGTAGACCCTCTTGGAAAGAAAATAGTTTCCTGGGTTTGGGATTTTGGGGATGGATCCAGGGATCAGGGAACAGGCTTTATAGCAAATTCCACCCACAAGTACTCGAAGGATGGAGTTTATGTGGCAAGGCTTACGTTTAAGAATGAGAAAGACCTATGGTCAGCAGCTGCTGTCGTCACGGTAAAGGTGTACATACCTGGAACTGAGACAAACGTGCCCCCAAAGATAGAGGGCATAATAATAAACCCAAAAAATCCGCTTGTTGGACAGAACATCAGCTTCTCTGTCTCAGCAACAGATCCTGATGATTCAATAGTTGCAGCAGAGTGGAGCATGGGGGATGGCACATATCTATCGGGCTTCTCCGTAAAACACAGCTACATTCAAGCAGGAGAGTATGTTGTGTCGGTGAGAGTTAGAGATGCAAGAGGAGCCATGTCCTCATATTCCACAAGGATTAATGTAGCTGGAAACAAGCCACCTAATGCAACGATTATAGAAATTAATGTAAATGGGATGAGTGTAGAGCTCAGAGGAATGGGATCTGATCCCGATGGACAAGTTGTAGCTTTCTCCGTTGATTGGGGAGATGGGACAGTGGATAATGGAAGCCTGAGGGGAAATGGAGCTCCTGTGAAAGTCAATCACATCTACAGAGAGAGTGGGAGCTACATAATAAGGTTCAAGGTCAGGGACGACCTAGGAAGCTGGTCCTCTGATGAGATGAAGCAGGTGAATATAGAGAGCGGAGGAAAAATTCAAGCAGGCTACTCAATAGCCATTATGATAGCTGCTGCTGGAATTGGAACATTTCTACTGAAGATTATATTGGGTAGAAGGAGCGTCAAAAGGATAAAGCTGAGCAACAGGAGAAGGCATAAGAAGAAATTAGGTTAGTTATCACCATTAGATAAAAAATTATTACTATAGATAAGTTTTTTAAATATCGCTTTATCGTCCCTTGATGGATCTATCTGAAGTCTTTAGTCCATTACTCAACAGGGGAATTGAGGTAAAAAAGGCCGTCAGAGTGAGAGGGTTATCAGGTGTTTATCATGAGTTCGATGCTGTGGTGGGCGGCAGGATCGGAGTACTGATGGTGGATGAGAAAATATCGCCGGAGGACTCGCTCAGGATTGTGCTGAAGAAGATGGATACAGAGTTAAAAGTTGTTGTTCTCTCCAGAAATCCTCTTTCTGAGAGCCAAAAATACATTTTAGAGGAAATGGGCGTGCAGGTAGTGGAAGGGGGCGATCCGGAGAGAGTTGCTGAGGCCATAATGCTCATATTGCAGCAATCAGATCAAGGGAGATGAGGCCATCTTTCTCCTCAGATACCACGACATTAAACTCCACATCCCTTCCAAAGGCCTTTTTAACCCAGCTCTCCACTTCTTTCAGCTGGGATTCATCCTCTACCTTGATATTTATATTTATTATCTCATATTTTAGAAGAGAGAAACTATCTATTATCTCCTTGGCTGAGCTCTCTATATCGGATAGCTGCTTGCTGAGAGGTGCACCTACCATTTCCATCTTTGGTTTTAAGTCGTAAACGTAGAGGAAACCACCTTTTATCTCTATTTTAGTCCCTCTCTCCACTTTATATCTCTGTGTTAAAAGTCTCCTTTTTAATGCTCTCTTGCTGTAGTCCTCCATTGTCTTTTTCAGCACGGATTCAGCCCATCTCCTTCCAATGGGAATGGCTACAACCACTGATATTAATACCGATACTATCCATGTGAGGAGCATGAACTTCACCTTAGAGGGCCAGTCCACATTAAGAAGCAAAACTGGGTTTCCAGCTATGAGAAATACCTCATAAAGGAAATATCCAAGGACAACAGCAGTTGATATTCCGAGAAATATCTCCATTGTTAAGTCAGTGTAGTGTTTCCTCGTGTTTTTTATCATCTCCTCCTTAACCTTGCTTATAGCCCATTCCTCCTCCCATTCCGGCTGGGCTGTCATCATGTTTAGTTTTCCTTTTGTAGCTTAAAAAGATTCCATCACGATCTACCCTGACACCACAGCACTATTAAGTTGAGGCAAAAGGGCTATCCCTTAGGTCTCAATCCTCTGGTTTTTATCTCATAAAATAACTCCTTTAATAACTGTTGATAGTCCATGTTGCCGCTCTCAACATCATCCATCTTCTTCTCCAACAGCGCAGTTCTATGCTCATCCACCAGCTCTTTGTAGTTTTTCACTAGGTATGAGTGAACTTTCCTCCCGAGATTTGTTGAGTACAGCTTTCCGTTCCTCTCAACAGCATAACCCCTCATGAGAATCTTTCCTATAATAGTGGAATATGTAGAAGGTCTCCCTATTCTCTTTTCCTTCATCATGGAGACTATATCTCCCTGGGAGAGGAGGGGGACCTTCGGTTTTTTTACATATCTGACCTCAACGTCAATCTCCTCAGGCAGGGGATTCCTTATTTTTATTACTTTGTAATAACTTGTCCAGCCGGGGTCCACAACAGATATGTATCTCTCCTCCTCAAAACGTTGTCCTTCCACATAAATAATGTATTTTCTCTTTATAATTTTGGCTTCTCTTGCTTGAGATGCCATGAATCTGTTGAATATGAGGTCGTACATTCTGAGGTGATCTCTGCTCAGCCTCGCCTGGATTACTCCCTCTCTTAACAACTGGATTATATCAGAGGAGGTTAGAGGTCTAGTTGGTCTTATGCACTCATGTGCTCCCTCGCTGCTCCATACCCTCGGTCTGAAATCATCGCGCAAGAACTGCTCAGCGATCCTCAAACCTGCATCAGAAACTCTTATGCTATCAGTTCTGTGATAAGTTATAAGGCCTGTCTCAAATAGATCTTGAGCTATTTGCATCACTAAATCTGAAGGCATTTTCAGCATTCTATTGGCTTCTTTAAGCATTTCTCCTGTGCTGAAGGGTGGTGGCGGGGCAATAACTTCCACACTCTCTGATTCTGTGGAAACAGTGGCCCTGAACTTCCCCTCGCTGATGACCTTTCCCTCCACAGATATCATGATATCATCTCCAGAAATCACAGTGAATGTTGTCCTCTTCTTGTGCTCCTTCGTCCTATCTATAATCCATCCAAGAACTGGTGTCTGTGCTCTTCCTGCTGAAAGATTCCTCCTCTTGAACTTCTCCTGCACCTCTTGGCTCAGCTCAAATCCTATCCATCTATCCTCAACTCTTCTTATAACTTGAGCCTTAACTCTGTTCTCATCTATATCTTTGCTTTCAGCTATAGCCCTAAGTATCGCCTTTTTTGTAACCTCATGAAACTCAGCTCTCTTTATATTTCCATTTATCCTGCTTATCATTTGATAGAGATCCCAGGCGATCTTTTCACCCTCCGTATCTGGATCCGTCCCTATGAGGACCCTCTCCGACTCAGCCGCAAGTCTCAGTATGAGGTTTATGGTGTTTCTTGAGTCCATTATATCATTAGATCCGCACAAGGGACATGTCTGCAGATCTGTAAATTGATGACCACATTTTCTACATCTTTTTATCGTGGTGTAAACAGGGATGAACTCATCTCCCTCTTGTATAACTCCATGAAATCCCTCCTTTGTGGTCAGGTCAACTAAATGCCCCAGAGTGGCAACTATAGTTAGAACCTCAGTTCCCGTCGAGGTCTCGTATACGACAGCTCCATCATGATACCTTTTTGATGGTTTTCCAAAGAACTTCGATATGGTCCTCGCCTTGTTTGGGCTCTCCACTATGAAGAGCACATGTCTGAGTATCTCCTTTCTTTCCTCTTTTTTACAAGCTCTGTCCTCATCTATCTCCCTTCTCAGAGAATCCAGATCAACTGAGCTTATATCAACGAAGTCTATATCGTAAGCAGAAGCTCTCCTGACAAAAAAGTCCAAAAGCTCATCCTCCATCAGGAAGGAAGCACCTTTTGTCAATCCTCCTGGTCTGAGCCTTGAGCTTCTTCCCGATCCCTGTATATATGTGAGCATATCGGGTATGCAGAGAAATGCCTCTCCATTTCTGAACAGGACGTTCTCCATCTCTGGATTTGTGCTGAGAAAATCCGATACAATCTTCTTGGCTCTCTTAATTTTCTCCTCATCTGGATTTAACCTAAGCTGTCTGGAGAGAACTAGTGCTTCTCTTCCAACAACTCCAGAAAGAGATGCTAGCGCTATGGAGAGGACTTTCGGGGAGACCTCGTCTAAGTTGCTAATGCTTATTTCATACATCGGTGCCCCGTAAAATATTGTATATCTCACCTCTGGTATGTCTATTCCTCTCACCAACACGCCATAAGGCTTTGCTGCTCCTATCAAAACGTTGGTCTTCCCTCTCCTGAACCTCTCCAACATCTCCGGATCAGATCCTCTTGCAATCTCAGCTGATACCCCATTGTTTTCGAGAAGTTCAGCTATCTCATCTGCCTCCTCCATTCTCCTGAGAAATACCAAGCCACCCTTTTCCCCCATCTTTTTCACTATATCCACCAGAAGATTTGCATCCTTTCTGTCCACTGAGATATCAACAACATTTCTCAACTTTCCCTCTCTTATAGCCCCTACATCAAAGTTTAGAAGATATCTAAGCAATGAAGTCTTTTTCCCAGCTCTTCCAGTCGCACTTGCCATGAATATAACTCCCTTCTCTCCTTCCTTAGGTCTTCTCTCTTTTATCTCATCTTCACTAAATCCCAGAAGTATGAGGACCTTCTCCAGGTTCTTCGATGCCTTCATCATGGAGTCCACATCATCGACGAATATGAATCCAAACCTCTTGTCCCTTATGAGATCAAAGTTTCTCGTTAGGAATTGATTTGTTGTGATGAGAACATCGAATTCCCCCTTTGTTATTGAATCGAGCAGGTCTTTCCTCCCAGAGGTATAGCTCAGGATCTCTAAGCTTAAGCCTGCTCTTTCTGAAAACATCCTTGACAGATTTTCCGCTTGATTTACTAGGAGAAGAGTTGGAAAGATTAAGTAGGATCTGTTGTTTCTAGCAAAGAAAAGAGAGGAGACTATTCCCAGAACTGTTTTCCCAGTCCCCGTTGGAGCTATTGCTGCAAAGCTCTCCCCCCTGATCAGCCTTCTAGCCCAGACTCTCTGTATTTCAGATGCCTCAAATCCAGTGCATTTCTTGAAGAACTCCATGAATTCCTCCGATTTTCTCAAATCCATCATGAGGTCAGAGGACAAAGTGCACTTGCAGGACTCAGCGTAGGTGTAGAGGTCCTCATCGCACCCAGGACAAAGACTCAAGAACTTGGCCTTGAGCACAGGGATCGGCCTTTTTTCTATATAAAAAGACCGCCCTATCTCGATATAAAATTTTTTAAGGGTTTGCTTCCCCTCGATTTGTGGAGAAGAGGAGACCTCACATATTCTACGTTGATGGAGAACTGACCATAAGGGGAATAAAACTCTCAGATATAGCTTCTGCTTATGGAACCCCTCTTTATGTAATCGATCTAGATAGAGTTGTTGAGAGGTACGATGAAGTAGCTTCTTCTTTCAGAAGTGTGAAGATAAATATAGCATATGCGTATAAGGCTAACTCCCTCCTAGCTGTGACAAAAACTCTGGCGATGAGGGGCTCCGGTGCGACTGTGGTATCCTCATATGGAATAAAAGTAGCAAAAATATCCGGCGTTGAGAGCCCAAAGATAGTGTTGGATGGGCCAAGCAAGTCGGATGATGACATAGAAGAAGCTATTTCATCCGAAATAGGCTTAATAAATGTCGAATCAAGGGATGAGCTCGATACAATAGAAAAAATAGCATCTAGGCAGAAGAAAAAGGCAAGAGTAGGAATAAGGGTGAACCTGGGGCTGAGAGCTGGAGCCCATCCGAAGATAATGACTGGTGGAAGAAGCCATAAGTTTGGTGTAAGCGAAAGAGAGGCTGTAAAACTATTTGCTCTTGCAGCAAAAATGGATAGCATAAAGCCGATAGCTCTTCACTCCCACATAGGATCTCAGATAAACGATCTGAGTGTCTTCAGAGCAGAAGCTGCTAAACTTGTATCAATCGCATTGGAGATACACAAAAAGGGTCTTGAAGTGCCCGTGCTCGATTTGGGAGGCGGGCTTGGCGTGTCATATGCAGGGGAGAAGGCAATAAGCTACAGAGAGTTTGCATCAGCAGTCACCGATGTGATAAGAAATGCCTATGAGGAAAATGGGATGAGCACGCCAGAACTTGTGATAGAGCCCGGAAGATACATAGTTGCTGATTCCACAGTTCTTCTGATGAGGGTAAACTACGTCAAGAAACTTGGCAGGAGAAGATGGCTCTTGGTTGATGCAGGCATGAATGACTTCATCAGGCCTGCTATGTATGGAGCAAAGCATGAGATAATCCCTGTAAGACCCAGGGAAGGAACTGAGGTTTACAGCATAGGAGGTCCGGTGTGCGAAAGCTCAGATGTATTTGCAGATAGAATAAAGCTTCCCATGGTGGAGAGAGGAGATCTGCTTGCGCTCCTTGATGCTGGAGCATATGGTATCTCCATGGCCAGCAATTACAATATAAGGCCTATTCCTGCTGTTGTTGTTATATCTGCTGGAGAGGTGAAACTTGCTAGAAAGAGGGACAGCTTGGAGCACATTTTAGCTATGGAGGCATGGTGATCGTTGACTAACTCTAAGTGTCTACTCTCCTTGGAGTTGGTTAATAGATCGAACTGTAAATTTAAATTTAAATACCCTCTTGTTTAAAGGGGTTACTATGAGAGCTATGACAAGGAACTTCTTGGAGCAGGCATTCTCAGGGGAAAGCCAAGCGCATATGAGATATCTGATTTTTGCGGAAGAAGCGGAGAAAAATGGCCTGAAAAATATAGCAAATCTCTTCAGAGCAATAGCATATGCCGAGTTTGTCCACGCTAGAAATCATCTAAAAGCGCTGGGATTGGTAGGAAAGACTGAAGAGAACTTAAGGAAAGCCATGGAAGGAGAGAAGTTCGAGGTGGAGGAGATGTATCCTGTGTACAATGAGGTGGCAAGAATGCAAAGGGAAGCTGAAGCGGAGAGAAGCACCAGGTATGCTCTTGAGGCTGAAAAGATACACGCAGACCTTTACGAAAAAGCTATAGAAGCAGTTAAATCTGAAAGAGATTTCGAGGGAGAGAAGGTATACGTATGCCCTATATGTGGCTTCATCTCCGTTGGGGAAGCTCCAGAGAAATGTCCCATATGCGGTGCTCCTAAGGAGAAGTTCATAAAATTCTCATAATTTTTTTATAAATCCTCAGCTCCTGGCTATGAATGGAGAGATCTCGTCAAGCACGTATTCCACTAGATCCCTGTCGCTTATTTTAGAGAAGGCAGTTATTACACAATCCCTGGTTATACCAAGGACAAATCCGTGCTTTCTCTCCCTGAATACTACATAGTATAACCTTCCGTGCTTAAGACCCTCTTGATATACAGGTGAGCTTGAAAGTGCGCTCCCATACAGAGATAATTTGTTCACACTGGGCAGGTCAACTTGGTCGAAAAACACAACGCTAGTTGCCTCTGGATCCTCCTCATGCAGTTTTCTGAGGAACTCATCCGGCAAAGAAGCCTTTAATATCTTTCCTGGGGATAAAAACAGTATTCTGCTCATCAGATCTGCTATTCTATTCGCCCTCCTCTTCTTATCTAAAACTATGAGCACATCCCTCCTTATGAAAAAACCTGTCGTCCTAGTGGATATCTCATAATGTAGTTCATTCTTTTTAATTATTGGAACTAAGAAATCATAGCTAAGGCTTCCCCAAACCCCCTCCATCCACCTCTCCAGGTTCGATATCTCCTGCCTCAGTGTGAATATCTTATCCCCCACCTCCTTTTCAGTGCTCTCCTTCCATCCCTTTAGCTTTTCGATCAGGACATCTGTTCTCATTGGCTCGTCAAGTCTGAACAGCTTGCATGCAAGGACCATATGATTAAATGACGGGTAAATCTTTAAGGTTTTGCTGTTAATTCTGGGATACAATGAGCTACATAAAGGAGGTGATTCTAGAGAACTTCATGTCGCACGAATACTCTAGAATAAGGCTGAAAAAGGGACTAAACCTGATAGTAGGGCCTAATGGGGCCGGAAAATCATCGATAGTAGTGGGTATATCTGTGGCCCTAGGACAGACATATACAGAGAGGGCCAGGAGGCTCAGGGATCTTATAAGAAGGGGAAAGGAAATAGCGAGGGTGAGTGTAATATTCGACAACGCACCTGTCGACGGAAGAAGGCCAATCCCATTCAGCAGAATGGATGAGTGGAGGATATCCAGGTACATAAGGGCGGATGGCTCCTATTGGTTTGAGGTTGATGGGAGGACCACGGAGAAAGCAGAAGTAGTATACATGCTCTCAAAGCTCGGGATAAATCCGGATAACATGGCTGTGTTCATGCACCAGGGGATGATAGAGGAGTTTCTCTCTTTAAAGCCAAGTCAGATATTGCAACAAGTTGAGGAGGCGGCAGGTCTGCATGACTACAGAAGAAGGGTTATGGAAGCAGTGGAGAAGCTCAGAGGAATTGAGAAGGAGGAAAAAGAGGTATCAAACTTGATGAGAAGAGCTGAGGAGACATTATCATTTTGGAGAAGGGAGTATGAAAAGTGGAATGAGAGAAAACAACTTCTGCTCCATAGAGATGAGCTCATCAGGAGGATCTCATGGGCTAAGTTCAAAAAAGCTCTCACCTCATTCAGGGAAATAGAGGAAATATATAAGGAGAAGGAGAATGAGATAAAAAAGGCTGAAATTGAGGTTGAGGAGGAGAAGAAAAGGAGAGATGAGACGAAAAATATGCTGGACAAGGAGTGGTCCAAACCAAAGATAGATGTTGAGAAGATAAGAAGGCTCGAAGTAGAGCTTGTGGAGCACTCAGTGGCAGAGGCAGTGGGAAGAGTTAAGCTGGAATACATGATATCTGAGCTGAAAAAAGTGAAGAGCAAAATGGAGGAGGCGAGAAAACTGTTAGAAGAAACAAGAAAATCGACTATAGGGGAGGATACAGGAGATGAAGATCCAAAGGAGTTGGAGGAGGAGCTGCAGTATGTGAAAGCCAGAATAGCAGCTCTCTCCGATGTATCAGAGGAGACAGGTGAGATGTACGCCAAATACCTTGCTGAATACAACGATCTAAAGGAGAAGCTTCTGATAGTTCAGAGAAATAAGGAGGAGGTGCTGAAGGAGTTTGACAAGAGGATGGAGATGTGGAAAACTAAGGTAAGAGAGCTTGTCGATTTAGTGAATGAGAAATATAGGAAGGTGATGGAGAGGCTTGGAGGATATGGGGAGGTGAGGCTAAGGGATCTGGATGACATAGATAAAGCGGGTATAGAGATACTGGCTTCCTTTGGCGGATCCCCTCTTCCAATTGACTCCCTCTCTCAAAGCGGAGGGGAGAGATCTGCTTCTATCGTAAGTTTTCTTCTATCCCTTCAGGGCAGCATAAAATCCCCGATAAGGGTTGTGGACGAGTTTGATGTCCACATGGATCCCCACATAAGGGAGAGAATATTGAGGGAGTTTGTGGAGATAATTGGAGATGAAGGTCAGAGCATAGTGATAACGCCCGGGATGATACCGAATCTCAGAGCCCATGTTATAGTTGTACAGAAGGTATCCGGAGTGAGCATTCACAAGGAGGTATGATATGTACAGAGATGAGCTCATAAAAATACTGCAGATATGCAGGGAACAGGAGGATCCATTCAAGGTGAATGTAGTTGATCTTCTGGAGAGGGTAAGGAAGATTTTTCCTCTGATAAAGACCGAAGAGGAGATAAATTTGGATTTAGAAGCTCTTCTCTCACTTTCAGACGTTGTACTCAAGCAGGAGGACATAGTGGAACACAAGACATCTCTTCTATATGTAGATGCTCTTCTTGTCCTCTTAAAACTGGAGAAAATGAGCTTAAAGGAGCTAGCAGATTCCCTCAGGAGAAACTGGAAGCCGATTGTAGAGGCAAGAGGAATTAACATTAACTTTCTACTGACAGCATTGGATTACTGGGGATCAAAGGAGCTATTGGGGAAGGATATACCAATCCCACCTGAGAGAGAAGTAGAGATAAGCATGGAGCTCTCTGAGGAGTTGGAGAAAGAGCTGGAGAGGATAAAAGGTGAGATAAAAGGAGAAGTTGATTATCATGAGTTCATAAAGGAAGATCCTCTGAGAAGAGCATATCTGATAAGCATACTTGCGACAAGAGGGGATATATCACTCAGAAAAGATCCTATGACAGAGAAAATAACGATACTTCCGCATCCATCTGCAGGAGAAAAAGTATCCATGGTGATAGAGGTGATCTGATGGATATTCAGGATAAAATAAAGAGAGCAGCTCACATATTGATGCTCAGAAGTCACTCAAAGCCTGGCGTCAAAGGATGGGAGTTAAGAAGAGCTCTAGGAGATGATTATATTAGGGTTATAGAGTTGCTTGACAAAGAGCTATCTGATATAGGCTTTAAGGTAGCAATAAAGACTGAGAGTGGAGAAGAACCATCATCAAAGGATGATTATGATGACTCCTTCTTCTACGTCACATTCAAGTCACCGCCAGACTGGCCTGAGATAAGAGGGAGCGGCTGGAGGATAGATGAGCTCGCAGCTCTTGCTGTTGCGATTTCACTTATAGCAGGAAGAGGAGGAAAAGCAAAATATGAGGAGATATTGGATGTATTGGCCAAGAAAATACCGGAGAGAAGAGCTAGAGCCCTGATAACAAGGTTCATAAAGCAGGGGTATATCTCAGGGGAGGAGGAGCTCGAGCTGGGCTGGAGGACTCTCGTAGAGGTGGATGTAAAGGGCCTTCTAAAAGCGATAATAGGATCTAGTAAACAGAGTACTTCCTGAGAATTCTCTTTCTGATAGCCTTCAATATGAACTCATATATATCCTCTGCTTTTATTGCCTCCTCGGCTTCCTTCAAGGATAAGCCTGCAGAATAAGCAATTAAGGCCTTTTTTCCTCCTTTTTCCACGATCTTAGCCCATTTTTTTGCTTTTCTTAGTGCTCTATCAGCTTTTCCATCTCTAGCCTTCATCAGCAAGATTTCCGCCTCATCAGCTCCCATTCTCAC
>JAGDWR010000072.1:10123-13233 GCA_023269865.1 Candidatus Methanodesulfokora sp. | reverse complement strand
GACAACAGATACAAATATTATATCAGTGTGGACAGGCTTTTCCTCACAAGCCACCCACCTGAGCTCGTTGAGTTCATCCCATCGAAAAACAGCATAAAGTTCTTGATCTAAGCAGAGGATGAGAGAAGCAGGTTTAGAAAGACATCTCTTTTGTGCAGCACGTGTACATGGGTGTAGGATGCAAGAAACCTTTCCTTCGCTATGCCGTCATGCTTCCCATCCACCCCATGACCTCTCATTACCTCATAGGCAAAGCTCTCCTCCCCTCTCAGCTTCAGCCTGGAGTGATGAAATTCATGTCCGATCAACTCATCCCCTTTTTTGGCAAAGATAGTGTCTTTCACAGTTTTTAAATGCACGTATCCATGACCAACTGGTCTTCTCTCCATGAAAACATCCCCGTCTATTATTCCAATGAGGTCATGCTCCTCACCACTCAGATCCACGAGTTTATCGCACATCAGCATCAGTCCACCGCATTCAGCGTATATAGAGATCCTTCCCCTGTCATATCTAGCTCTTATCTCCTTCAGAAGCTCCTTGTTTCTGCTCAACATTGATGCATATACCTCTGGAAATCCCCCTCCAACATAGAGAAGATCTATCTCAGGCAACGTCCTGTCATTAAGGGAGTCTATAAAGTATACCCTATCAGAATGGGCCTGTAGGAACTCTATGTTCTCAGGATAATAGAAGGAAAATGCTCTGTCCTTTATAATACCAACTTTCACATTAATTCTCTGAGCATCGAGGATTTCAGGCTCTACTTCCAGTTCCTCAGCTTCTTTTGCTATTTCCAGCACTTTCTTTAGATCTATCTGTTCGGATATTTTTCTTGCGACTTCCTCTATCCTTCTTTCCTCCTCTCTTCTCTCCTCAATGGGAATAAGACCTAGGTGCCTGTATCCCATCACTCTCTCAATCTCCTCATCCCTTCTTATCATTCCAACAATTTCAACATCATAATATTTAAATATTCTTTCTATTTTATCTCTCTGTCTATCATTTGCAATATTGTTCACTATTATTCCTTTTATTTTCACCTCTTTGTCGAAGGAGAGGAACCCCTTTAAGATGGCTGCAAGCCCCCTGTTCGTCCTCTCAGCACTGAGTATGAGTATTACCGGAGATTTTATTATTTTTGCCACTTCTGCTGTGCTTCCAGCCTCAGTTATCCCATCATAACTGTCATAAAGTCCGAAAACACCCTCAACAACTGCTATATCTGCATCCCTCGTGTTCCTAATGAACTGGGATATCAGAGTTCTTCTTGCGAACATCACAGAATCCAAGTTTCTGCACTCTCTGCCGGCTAGAAGAGAGTGATATGATGGATCTATGAAGTCAGGACCTATTTTAAATGGCTGAACTCTTAAACCCATCTTTTTAAGGCCCTCTATTATGCCCATTGTGATGGATGTCTTTCCTATTTTCCCTCTGTATCCCGATATGATGACAGCTGGAGTCCTCACAAGAAGCCTAGCTTCATCAGGATAAAAATACTACCACCATGAACTTCACACAAAAGCATCCCTTATCATGACAGAGGAGAGATGCGATCCGTCACATGAGACGCCTGGACTGTGCATCTCCGGCATTCCCTCCCTGCATGTGGCAAACGTCATCCCCAGGTTTAAAGTAATTTTTCTGACTTTTTCCATAAGGCTTCTTCTAATTCTGTATGGAAGATATAGGTATCCAGAGATTCTTGTTCCTTCTGAGTATAGCTCATGGAGTTTTAGCCAAGGGAATGCATTTTCCAGCTTTTTAAGGCTATCCTCTCTGGCTTTGTATGTGGATGAGACTACATGAGATGCCCCTGCCTCTCTTGCCACCTCGATCACGCTCTCAAAATCCTCATTTAGTCCAGGTATTATTGGATCAAGCCTTAGGATTAAGTTAGCTCTTCCTGAAAGTTTTTTCATCGCATCTATCCTTTTCAAAGGAGAGGGTGCTCCTGGCTCCAATATCTTTGCTATGCCCTCATCCAGCGTTGTTATGGTGAAGCTCACTGCAGCTTTTTCGAGAAGATCAGAATCCCTGGCGACGAGATCTGATTTTGTCATAACCAGAAGCCTCATTCCTGCTCCTCTTATCATCTCTATTGCCTTTCTGGTTGTCTTCATATCCTCTTCAGGGGGAGTGTAGGGATCGGAGCTTGTGCTCATTGCTATTATGCTTCCAGGCTTTATCTCCCTGAGATCCATGCTAAGCTTCCTAAGCACATCCTTCTTCTCCCTCGGACTAAATGGATCCCTTATATAAGATGAGATGTAGCAGTACAAGCAAGAATGACCGCATCCTGTATAGGGAGAGAAGGAGAACTTCTTGGGGCATGTGCAAAGCTCTCCTCTCCAGGGATCGAACTCCCTCAGCACTCTCATCATGCTCAGAGCACTTTTTTCATTAATTTCTTTTGCTTTATAAAATTATATTTTTGATAAAAATCTAATTAACTGAAAGCACTTAAATACCCTCTGTGTTGCATCTATTGTGCTGATAAGAGCATCTCATGGAACCCTTGTCAAAATGGGAATGCTCAGAGGAAGGATGGAGGCTGAGCCGAGAACGGCATATCTCCTTCAATATAGCAGGGATGGATGTATGGGTACATGCTCCTTCTGCGCTCAGTCGATGCACAATCCAGCGAGAAAGGACAGGCTTTCCAGGATCACCTGGCCGCCAGTGGAGCTTGAAAGCATAATAGATAAACTTCACGATTTTGACAGGATATGCCTTCAGACTATAATAAAGCCCAGATTTGAGGAGGAAATCATAAGCATATTGGATGAGCTGTCCAAGTGCGGAAAAAGCATTTCTCTGGCCACAACTCCTGTCTCTATTGATTTTTTAAAGAGGGCAATGGAGAAAGGCGTTGATTTTCTGGGAGTAGGGCTTGATGCATCGTCCGAAAATGTATTTAGGCTCGTAAAAAAACCGTTCTCCTGGGAGATTTACATGAAGTTCATAGAGGATTCTGTTGGCGTTTTCGGAAGAGGGAGGGTATATGTCCACCTGATATATGGAATAGGAGAGACAATTGAGGATATGATGAGGATTATGAAAAAGTTGAGATCCATGGGGGCTGAGATAGCTCTGTTCTCCTTCAC
>JAGDWR010000072.1:7647-10023 GCA_023269865.1 Candidatus Methanodesulfokora sp. | reverse complement strand
GATGGAAAATATCCAGATATCCACGGGTATAGAGCTGTCCAGCTCTACAGATATCTGTTAAGTGGAGAAAGTGAGCTTAAGGATGCCTTCCTGACAAGCGGCTGCCCTGGATGCAACAGGCCTTTCTACAATGAAAGGCCAGGAGGGCCTATATACAATTATCCAAGCAGGGAGATGCTTGAGAGAGATTGGAATAAGATTAAAGAGGAGATTTTAGATGTTATGGAGGGAGCAGCTTGGAGGAGATAACTGCTTTTACATCCAGCCTCAGCAGGGTCAGCAGAAGGAATTACAGATACATAGTCCAGTCCTTTTTGAGGGATATAGGCAAGGATTTAAGCTCCCTGGAGAAGAAGGATGTAGACCTGTGGATCTCGAACAAGAATATATCCAGGAGGACCATGAAGACCTATCTCTACGTCCTCTCCAGGTTCTTCAGATATATAGAGAGGGATGATCTCTCAAAGCACTGTAGGGAGAGAGCTAAGGAGATCAGAGCTTCCAACCCAATACCGAGAGTGGATGATGATCTGCTGAGAAGAGTGGAGGAGCTGAAGGGGAGGGTATCGGAGATGGGAGGGGAGAGATCTGCTGTCATAGCTCTTCTTTTGTCCACTGGAATGAGGCTTTCTGAGGTCCTATCGCTTAAGCCTAGAGATATTGACCTGAAGAGAAGGACGATCAGGGTGATGGGAAAGGGAGGAAAGGAGAGAATAGTCTACATGACCTCCTGGTGCGCTGATATAGTGGGTAATTACATAAAAAACATGAAGAATGATGACAAAATCTTCAAGATATCAGCCAGAACTGTGCAGAGATGGGTCAAGGAGCTGCTGGGAGTCAGTCCGCATGGAATAAGGCATGCTTTTGCCGTGATGTACTTGGCGAGAGGTGGAAACATAAGGGCTCTTCAGAAGATACTGGGCCACAGCAAGCTCTCAACAACAGAGGTCTACCTGGATATAGCCAGAAGCTTGGTTGAGGAGGACTTCAGGAGGACAATGGAGCACTCTTGATGAAAACCTTTCAGCCAACGACCTCTGTTAACCTATATTTTATGTTTCTTCCTCTTCCCTCAACGCTCACCAGTCCAAGGCTTACCAGTTTGCTGAGATATCTTCTGGCTGTCTTTTCAGATACTCCAAGAAATCTCTGAACCTCCTCCCTCGTCGCCACGCCTTTCACTCTAACGAGCTCCAAGGCTTTCCTTTCCCCTTCGTTGAGGATCTTCTCAACATATCTCTTGCTGTGAAGCACAACTCTCATAAAGCCCCATTCTTCCGAGAACTCCGGATCAGTAAGCCCTGCTTTTCTGCATTCCTCAGTCATCATCGTGGTTCCAGATCCCCATTCCTCAAGGAAACCCCATAGATAAAACACTCTAGCTATTCTGGGATTCCTCGGAATTGATGGATGCTCCCTCTTTAGATCCTCCGGTTTCAGCTGTGGAGGAAGACCGCCTGGATTCATCACTTCTAAGGAATCTTCCCTCAGCGTTATCTGCACCGCAGAGGTGGAGGAGTAATCCCTGTGAGCTAAAGCATTTACTATTGCTTCTCTGACTGCTTTTATGGGATATTCCCAGATCTCCATCCTCTCGGCTTCCTTTATGATGTATCCCTTTGATATGTTCCTCTTGATGAAGTCTAGGGCTCTATCAACCTGTCTAATCACAGGCCCTGTGATGAGATCCTCGTCCACAATCTTGTTGTCCTTCATCATCCTCAGCTTAACAACTGCCTGAGGAAAGATGAAAGATGCATCTGGGGAGAAGAGGAGAACTGCTCCGTTTTTCAGACCTTTGTCATCCATAAGATTCAGCCTCGTGAGCATATCAGCAGTGTTCGTGTACTCTATCTCCATTCCTCTTCTCTCCCTAGCTCTTCTCACTAGCTCTTTTAGCAATTCCTCATCTATTTTAGCTCTTCCCTCGAAGGGAAGGGAGTCAAAAGATGGCTTCTTAAAATAAAGAAGCTCTTCCATCCCCTTTCTATCCAGTCTTCTGTTGACTGAGCCTACCCTAACGAAAGCTCTTCCTAGGTATAAGTAGGGCTTATTAGGACCCTCTGGCACCTCCACTGAGAGCACTATCTTTTCGTCTATGGGAATTATTCTGATCCTTGGATATACGGATGGCTCTATCCTATCATGTATCTCCCTCTCAAGCTTCTGAACAGCTTTATTGGATATTTTCACTCCCACTATGCTTCCATCAATCATCTATACCGATAAGTACTATCCCTCCATGAGAATTAGCGAATGCACATACAGTTTCTAGAATCTCCTTCATCTCTGAGAGGGATTTCTTAAATTCTAGCTCTTCTGACTCTCCCTTAAGTATCATGTCTCTTATCCGGTCATTGCCGGTCATTGACC
>JAGDWR010000072.1:2972-7547 GCA_023269865.1 Candidatus Methanodesulfokora sp. | reverse complement strand
TCCGGTCATTGCCGGTCATTGACCGTAAACATCAAGAAAGCTGTTTCCATTGAGATCTGCATGGATTCAGCTAAAAAATACTAGCGTCATAAGCGACGCTATGAAGCTCAAGAGAGCTCGATAGTGTTATATATTGCTTCATGTACTGCTCTCAGGGGAGCTAATGGCGTCTGATGAAGTTATCTTGAGGGTGAAATCCGCTCTTAAAATCGTGTACGATCCTGAGATACCTGTAAATGTGGTGGACCTTGGTCTGATAAGGGATATGAGATTGGAGGATGATTCCCTCATCATAAGGATGGTGATGACAGCACCAGGATGTCCTTATGAAGGATACATAGCTGAGATGGTCAGAGATGCAGCAAGAGCTGCTGCTCCGGAGCTGAAGGACGTAAGAGTTGAGATGGAGAATTTTCCACCCTGGACTCCATATGAGATGACAGAGGAGGGGAGAAGGGAGTTCAGAGAAAGAGCTGGTTATGACATAATGGATGCATTCATACAGAGGTGGGGGAGCAAGGAGAACTACTATGAGATGGTTAAAAAATACCTTGGCATAGAATAAATTTTTATATAAAAATGCTGAAGAGCTACAGCAACTATTAAAAAGTATCTTCAGCATTGTATTGTATGAGGATACAGCTCTTCTACACCTCGGAGTGCCCCACCAAGGATCTTGCATTAAAGGAGCTAAAGAGGGCTCTTGAAGAACTTGGACTCAAAGAGGATGTAGAGGAGATATTTGTTGCCAATGACATCGAGGCCAGGGACCACAAGATCATAGGAACCCCGACGATAAGGGTAAATGGTGTTGATATAGACCCGGAGTTCAGGGATACAGGTGAGTACACAGCCTCCTGCACCAGGATATACAGGTGGGCCGGCTCAATTTATCAGTATCCTCCAAAGGAGATGATAGAGGAGGGATTGAGGAGAATTCTCTTTCAATCCTCTTTACATTGAGGCTTATACTCTAACACTTCAGCTATAGTGAGACTGCTTCTATTTAACCCTTCCATAAAACTCATTCCGAACACGCTTAATGATAAGAAATGCTTAAAAGGCATCCCAAAAAATGTTCGAGGTAAAATCCTTCATAATCCCTCTTTTCACAGTCTTGCCCTCTTATTAAGCTCTTTATAAATTCAAAAAAAAGCAAAAGTTTATATTTAAGACTCTTGAAAATTAAGAGGCCCCTTAAGGGGGCTTGAAGGGGTGAGCGATGAAATGCCGGGAAGGGCTGAGGGGAAGGTGGTTATAGTTACTGGAGGGGCAAGAGGAATAGGAGCTGCTATCTGTGAAGTGCTAGCTAGGGAAGGAGCAAAGGTGGCTATAACGGATATTTTAGACAAAGAGGGAAAAGAATTGGAGGAGAAGATAAGGAGACAGGGGGGCATAGCAAAATATTACCATATGGACGTAACTAAGGAAAGCGAGGTAAAGGATGTCTTTGCCCAGATTGCAAAAGACTTTGGCAAGATTAACGGTCTGGTAAACAACGCTGGAATCTTAGGAGTTAATAAGCCAACGCATGAAGTTACCGAAGAGGAATGGGACAAAGTAATGGCGGTTAATGTTAAAGGCGTTTTCTTCTGCACGAAACACGTAATACCTTATATGAAAGAAGCTGGTGGTGGTAGCATAGTGAACATAGCATCGGTCTATGGACTGATAGGTAATGCTGATGTTCCACCTTATCATGCCTCAAAAGGAGCTGTAATAGCGATGACGAAAAATGATGCAACAATATATGCTAAGGATAACATAAGGGTGAATGCCGTTTGTCCAGGCGCCACTTGGACGAAGATGGTTGAGGACATCATAATAAAGAGCGGAATGAGCATAGAAGAAGGTAAGAAGGCTTTTGCATCCTTCCATCTATTAGGACGCTTAATAGATCCAGAGGATCAGGCGTATGCAGTTCTATACCTAATTTCAGACGAGTCCAAGAATGTCACCGGAACCACGCTTTTGGTCGATGCTGGATGGACTGCTAAATGAACCTAAGACCTAATTCCCACCTCCTTTTTTTACGGAAAAAATTTTAATAGTGAGCTCCTAGGGGCTCGGGGATGTCATTGCAGAAGTTCGATTCCATTGTGATAGGGGCAGGTCCTGCTGGATCCACATCTGCTTATGTCCTCGCAAAAAGCGGCTTTAACGTCCTCCTAGTGGAGAGAGGAAAGGTTGCTGGATCAAAAAATGTGTTTGGAGGCAGAATCTACATAAACCCATTAAAAGAAATTTACCCTGATATAGAGAAGGCTCCTATACAGAGATGGGTTAAGAAGGAGAGGATATCCCTTGTTGCAGATGGATGCCTGACATTGGAATTCCAGCATGAGAAGACAACAAGCTTCACTGCTTATCTATCAAAAATAGCTGAATGGATGGCTGGAAAGGCTGAGGAAGCTGGTGCAACTCTCGTTACTGAGATAACAGTGGACAGCCTCTTGGTCGAGGATGGAAAGGTAAAGGGGATAGTTGCTGGTGGGGACAAAGTTTACTCCGATGTAGTGGTGGATGCAGAGGGGATAAACAGACTTCTCCTGGAGAGAGCTGGGATCGTAGAAAAACCCAAGCCTGAGAATGTGGCCTTAGGGATAAAAGAAGTGATAAAACTATCAAAAAAGGATATAGAGGATAGATTTGGCCTGGATGATGATTCAGGCATGGCATGGCTCATGATGGGAGATGTGACTAAGGGAATCCCTGGAGGAGGTTTTCTTTACACAAATCAGGACACTGTCAGCTTGGGAATAGTGGTGAATCTGGGCGGAGCTATCAGGATGATCAAGGAATACGCATATGAGATCGTTGAGAGGATGAGGGAGAGCCCATATCTAAAGAAGTATCTTGATGGGGGTAGCTTAGTGGAATACTCAGCTCATCTAGTTCCGCAAGCATCCTATAAGCTAATTCCAAAGCTCTATGGGGATGGATTTGTTGTAGTAGGAGATGCAGCAGGCATGTTGCTCGACCTAGGCTACACGATAAGAGGGGTGGATCTAGCTGCTTACTCCGGATATCTAGCAGCAAAGGCCATAGAAAAAGCACACTCTTCTGGAGGAATTACGGCAAAAAACCTGTCAATCTACGAAAAAATGCTCAAGGAGAGTTTTGTTTACAAGCAGATAGAGAGGTTCAGGGGAACTGAGAGGATTTTCTCTGATGCAAGGATTTTCACTGAGCTCCCTGAAGCTGTGACAGATATCTTGAGGAGGATGTTTCAGATAGAGTACGAATCAGATAAGCTTCTTAATAACGCCAGAAAGGTTAAAGGAGGGCTTATAAGGCTCCTCCTAGATGCATTAAAGGTGGTGAGGTCGTTATGAGGATAGAAGAACTTCTTCAGAGCAATGTATATGATGTTGATGAGAAGCCCCATATAAAAGTGGATCAGGAGAAGTGCGCAAAATGCAACTCAAGGCCTTGTCTCCTGCTCTGCCCAGCCAGATGCTACACTCTGATGGATGACAGAGTTATGTTCAGCCATGAGGGATGCCTGGAGTGCGGAACTTGCAGGTTAATATGCCCAGAGGGAGCAATAGAGTGGAACTATCCTGTGAGTGGGAAGGGGATCCACTATAGATTTGGGTGATCCCATGAAGATAGTGGTCTGCATAAAGTGGGTCCCTAATACGATGTCAGTGAATATAGATCCGAAAACGGGCACCCTCATCAGGGAGGGAGTACCATCTGTAATAAATCCGCACGATCTAAATGCCCTTGAGATGGCTCTGGAGTTTAAGGACAGATATGGAGGTGAAGTTATTGTTTTATCCATGGCCCCGCCTCATGCAAAGCTTGGTCTTGAGCATGCAATTGGGATGGGAGCTGATAGAGCAGTTCTCATATCCGATAAAGTCTTTGCAGGAGCGGACACACTAGCTACATCCTATACTTTATCCAAGGCCATAGAGAGGATCGGATATGACTTAATATTCACTGGCCAGGAGACCATAGATAGCTCAACAGCTCACATAGGAGCTCAGATAGCATCCTGGCTTGGGATACCCTATGTATACTATGTTGATGAGATAAGCTATGTGGATGGGCATCTAAGGGTCAGAAGACACCTGGAGGATGCAGTAGAGGTCTACGATGTGAGCATACCTGCGCTAATAGCGACAGCAATGAGGGCGAACAAGCCTAGATATGTAAACATATACGGGAAGATAAGAGCCAAGAGGGTGGGAGTAGATGTATGGAGCAACAGCATACTTAAGCTTGATGAGGGGTGTGTGGGCCTGAAGGGATCTCCTACAACGGTGTCCAGGATAGATTTAGTTCCAAAGGTCCCGAGGAAGGGAGAGGTATTCAAAGGAGATAGCAGAGAGGCAGTAAAATGGCTTATCAGCAAGCTCTCACAGGAGGGATTGCTATGAGCTGCAAGGAATGGGAGCCTGTGAATAAAAGCGATTACAGAGGTGTTTGGGTTTACATAGAGACAGATGAGGGATCAATAAAAGAAGCCAGCATCCAGATGTTGAGCGTCGGAAGGAACATTGCTGAAAAGCTTGGAACATATCTAGCAGGAGTTATGATAGGATATAATGTAAAGCACCTGGCGAA
>JAGDWR010000072.1:1363-2872 GCA_023269865.1 Candidatus Methanodesulfokora sp. | reverse complement strand
AGAGTCCATGGCCAGGCATTGGTTGAGTTAGCGAGGAAGTACAAGCCTGAGGTCATATTCATAGCTGGTACAATGAGAGGAAGGGAGATGGCTCCTTACGTGGCTAACTCCCTAAGAACTGGAATAACTGCTGACTGCACGGCCTTCGATGTGGAGAATGGGGATCTAATACAAATAAGGCCTCCATTTGGAGCTCTTATGCTGGCCAGGATAAGAACTCCGAATAGAAGGCCTCAGATAGCCACTGCAAGGCCAAATGTCTTCGAGGCTCCTGCAAGAGATGAGAGCAGAAACGGTGAGATAATAGAGGAGAGGGTTTTCTTTGATCTTCCTGATCCGGGGATAAGGTTAATTGAGTCTAAGAAGGTGAAGAAAGAGGAGATACCTCTGGAGAAAGCGGAGATAATTGTGTCAGGAGGAAGAGGATTGGGCTCTGCTGATGGATTTAAGATGCTGGGGGAGCTGGCAAGAGAGCTAGGTGGGGTAATAGCTGGGTCCAGAAAGGCTGTTGATGCTGGATGGATACCTCATGAGAAGCAAGTGGGCCAAACTGGTGTAAGTGTGAAACCAAAGCTCTACATAGCTGTCGGGATAAGCGGTGCAGCTCAGCATGTGTTCGGCATAAGAGAGGCAAAGAGAGTTGTTGCAATAAATATAGACCCTGGAGCACCAATATTTGAAAACGCGGATTATGGTATAGTTGGGAACTATAGGGAGATAGTGCCCTTATTGATAGAGGAGATAAGAAAGAGGAAAACAGAGAAAGAGGGAAAAGGATAGGGAGAGTCAGTCCTTAGTTGGGGAAAACTCCCGCCCGAAGAGATCTGATGCCAGTATTATCCTCATTATGTGTTGTCCTCCTTCAGCTCCGACAAAATAGCTCATTACCCCTCTTAATGCCCTCTCAAGAGGAGTCTCCTTTGTGTAGCCGAATGCACCAAGAGATCTCATGAACTCCTGTATTGCCAGAACTGACTCCTCAGGAGCCAGAGCTTTTGCCATAGCTGAATATCTTGCTGCCTCCAATAAGCTCATCTCCCCTGCATCAAACTTGTCCATTGCCCATGCAGCTTTGTAGACCAGAAGCCTTATGGCCTCAAGCTTGGCCCAGTGATCCACGATGGGGAACTGTATTCCCTCAAATTTTGCTAGAGGCTTTCCAAATACAACTCTTTTCTTCAGATAGTCTACAACATAATCAAGAAGGCCTAAAGCAGGTCCTATACATCCAGCTGCAACGAATACTCTTGCTCTATCGAATCCCTCCATCGCTATCTTGAACCCCTTGTTCACCTCTCCTATTCTGTACTCATCAGGGAGCTTCACATCCCTAAGTTTCAGCCATCCAGTGCTTATTCCACACCTCCCCATGTCCTCATAGAAGCCATATGTTATGCCAGGTGAGTTCACAGGTAGATAGAATAAGGTCATTCCTCTGCTCCTCTCCTCCGGCTTTGTCATGGTGAGTAGGACGTATCCGCCATCAACATCCTTTGCCTCCTTTATCCC
>JAGDWR010000072.1:0-1263 GCA_023269865.1 Candidatus Methanodesulfokora sp. | reverse complement strand
GCTTTCTCCCCATTTATTACCCAGTGATCATTCTCTTTTCTGGAAACTGTCTTAAACCCAGCCACATCGCTTCCACTTTGAGGCTCCGTGGATGCTATTCCAACAAATCCCTCTCCCTTTGCTGCTCTGGTCAGAACCTCTTTTGCTACCTCTTTATTTCCATACTTCTCCAGCTTTTTACCCCAAGCAGATTCAACTAAGTAGAAAACAGCCGTTGCAACGCTGGGATCTGCTCTGGCTAGCTCCTCAACCACTATAGCTGTCATCACATTTGTAGCACCACTTCCGCCAAATTCTGGCTTCATGTTCATTAATAGCAGCTTGTTCTCAGCTAGGGCCATTATAACATCCCTTGGTATGCTGCATTTTCTATCTATTTCCTCTGATCTCGGCACAAGAACTTCTGATAGAAGTTCCCTTACATTATCCCTCAGTATCTGCTCCTCATCTGAGAATGAGAAGTCCACCATTTCCAACACCTCTTAAAGCTTCAAAAGAAAAAATAAAAATTTTTGCCTTAAATGTCCGAATGCCGGCTGACAAGAATACTAATTTCAAACAATAAATTCATATTTTATTCAATACATCCTCGACCTTTTAGATAAAATTTTTAAATTTTCCCTCCGAAATTCGCAGGGTGATTTCAGCTGAATATAGCAGTTCTTGCCAAGCTCTCCGTGGATACCACAGAGCTATTGGTGGATGAGAGAGGAGTTAAAGTGGAGGAAGCTATCACCAAGGTAAGTGACATAGATAACAATGCCATGGAGCTAGCTGTTCAGTTAAAGGAGAAATTTGGCGGAAAAATTGGACTTTTTATGGCCTTAACATGGGGTCCTATGCAGATGAGGATTAAGGAGGTTCAAAAAGCGGCTAAAAAGCTTCTGGCAATGGGAGGAGATGAGGCCACTTTGATCGTTGATGAGAAATTGTTCAGCGCAGATTCCTTCTTAGTAGCAAAGGCCTTAGCTGCTGCGATAAGAAAAGGTTCTTTTGATCTAGTTATAGCAGGTGAAGGGAGCATAGATAACTTCTCCAGTCAAATAGGTCCAAAAGTTGCAGAGGAGCTATCCTATAAGTTCATTGGGTTTGTGAGCAGGGTTTCGCTCAAGGACAACAACATAATTCTCACAAGATCGATGGAGGGATATGAGGAGGATGTTATGCTTGATCTACCTGCTGTGATATCGGTAACTCAGGAGGTAAACAAACCGAGGATACCATCTCTTACTCAAGTGCTAGGCGCATCAAAGCTCCCCATGA
>JAGDWR010000030.1:9740-13518 GCA_023269865.1 Candidatus Methanodesulfokora sp. | reverse complement strand
AATTCCCTTAATTGGGACCTAATTAACTCTAAAATAAATGCTAAGTGAAGTGAAATGCCCCAAGCAATTCCAGAAACAATACCAGCCCTGCTTGTTGATAGGCTTAGTCCTGTAATGATGCCCTTCAGTTGCTGAGCTCTAGGAACTCTTAAACCCCCTAAAGAAGGTATAAGAATTGATTTATTCCCACCAATTTCAGCTAGATGTTCCATCTCGTCATAGTCTCTGAACAGACCTACCTCCTTCAGCCAGTCAACTGTTGAGCCAGTTGACCTTATGAAGCCCTCTAAGCCGTATATTCTCCTGCCATCTACGCTCAAAATGATGATAGGGATAAGATCCGCCCTAGGCATCATGAAGCTGGATGTCGCTGCCTCGATGAAGCTTCCAGTTCCATGAGTCCCCTCCACTCTCCCCCTCTCCAGAACTCCCATGCCAACAGCAGCAGATTGTTGGTCAGCTATTGAGACCCCTATATCAACATCCTCAAACCTACCGAAGTCGTACACATTTTCGCTGATCTCCGGGATGACTTTCGGAATTTTGAGAAGATCGAACACGATTCCTATCTTATCCAGATCCTTGGGATGTATTAAGCCAGTTAAAGTGACGTTTGTGGAATCCGATATGAATCTACCAGTTAAATTGTAGAGTAAGAAGGAATCGAGAGTCCAGGCAAAGGCATTGCCTTCCTCAACCTCCTTTGCTAAATTACTCTTCTCGTATATCCACTTCAAGAGAATTGCTGGAGAATCCGGGCTTAATATTATTTTGAGTGATTTGTTTAGTCTAGCTAAGATTTTAGCTGCTTTAGGAAGTTTTGATGTGATTTCAGATCCTCTTCCATCTATCCAGGTTATTACATTGGTGATAGGTTCTCCGTTCCTCTTCCAAGCCAGCACTGATGCCCTATAGGTGCATATCCCAACCTTCTTCACCCCTATATCTCTAGCTTTCCTTATCAAACCCCTAACTGTTTCCAAAATTCTTCTGCTATTTTGTTCTATGTACCTCCCTTCAAGCTGCTCAAAACCCAGTGAGATCTTCTCCTGATGGACCTTATTCAGATCTCTATCGTATACGGATAGCTTTATCCCTGTGGTACCGACATCCACTATTCCATACATCAAACCACCTCTATCTTTACCTTCTCCCTCCTAGGGATCTCCAAAATAGGATAGGGCTCATCTACAACAACAGCCTTGCCATCAACTCTCAGGGATGCTCCTCTTCCAACTCCGACTATCACCCTTCCTAAATCGCTTGCAACCTTTTTTGGAAAGCATGGAATATCAGATATAACTTCTATAAAGCTATTAGAGAGCACTGATTCCGAGAAAATCTTGGCTGCCTCAACTATTTTAGCGGGATCTTCGATTATCATGGCTGCATTTCCAACTATGTGCTTCAAGTTCAGTGGGTTCCAAGGAGAGAGCTCAGCTAAGATCAGAGCATCAGCCTTCATATCAAGTTCATCTATTTTAAGAACTTCAAGCCTTCCTTTCCCCTCAACTCTTTTCACCCTGCCTTTTATCAAGTTAAATCCTCTATCCAAAGCCTCCCCTTCATCATGAACAAGGGATCCTGAGCCCCTGATAAAAGTGACATCAGTCCTCAACTTCGTGGCCAGCGATAAGGAGTAGTGGTTGAACCCGTATATCACAACCCTCTCCCCCAGTTGATAGCCCCTGTTTACGAGCTCCCACGCAGCATAAAAAGGAAATATGCCCGCTGGTCTGAAGCCAAAGATCCTCAACTCCAACAAGGTCTTCTCCCTGAAGCCATTTGCTCCTATAGCAATTCCCTTGAGAAATCTAGATCCCTCCTCTGAGAGGACCCATATCCCTTCTTCATTGGCTTCAAAGGCAGTCCCTCTTATCATTTTTGCATCCATGAAATCTCTTACTAAGCTGGATCCTCTTATACCATTGACTGGATAATCATCCCTCAGGAAGAAGCCTCCAATCTCCCCTCTCTCTATAACAGATCCTCCTAAGAACTTGGCGGTTGCCAGCCCGGAGAGGCCAGCTCCGACAATCAGGTAACTATCCAACTTCCATCACCATCAAACTTGATCGATCTTGGATTCACCTTCAGCTCATCTGCCACGATCTCAAGCACGTCAGCTAGACACCTAGATCCCTGACATGTCCCCATGCATGCCCCAGTTCTGTAGAAAACTCCCTTCAGGGTTTTTGAACCCCTTCTAACTGCCTCTCTTATCTCGTCCTCGGTGACCAGATTGCAAAAGCAGATAACCCTCCCCCTAGCACTTTTAGGATCATCCCTTGCCCTTTCAAATCTCCTTCTTTTGGATACTGGTTTTTCCTCAACTCTCAAGCCGGATTCAGTCAGCATTTTAATGACTAATTCCGAGAGAGCCGGAGATGCTGTAAAACCAGGAGACTCAGTCCCTAGGACATGAATTATTTTATCCCCAGATCTCTCCAGCACGAAGTCGTTCTGAGGCGGAATCGGTCTTATACCTGCATAAGCCTTCAGGGGAATTCCGGGATCAACCCTTATTAGCTTGGAGAACTTCTTAAGAAGGATTTCTAAATCAGTCTCATCAGCCGAAATATCGTCCTTACTATGTGTTAATCTAAGGTTTGGTCCCCAGAGCCCTCTTCCATCGTGAGTAAACATTATAGCTCCTCCTTTTGTCTTAGGATCTGCTTTCAAGTAGAGAGGAGCTAAAAGCCTCTCAGATACAGCTTTATCGAAAACCACCATAACTCCTTTTCCCAGTTCAAATTTCATCTCTCCACCTGTGAGTTTGAATATCTCATCAGCCCAAAGTCCAGCTGCATTAATGAGATAGTTTGATTCATACTCTCCCTTGTCTGTAATTACTTTTACAGTTCCGTTATACTCAATGCTGCGGACCTCCTCTTCGAATGCAAATTCAACACCATTAACTCTGGAGAACTCGTAGAGACCGTAGATCAGATCGAAGCTATCAACAACAGCATAACCTTTGACCTCTATTCCTCCCAGTATCTTCGGGGAAAGAGCTGGCTCCTCCCTCAGCAAACTTCTTCTTCCCCTCAATTTAACCTCAAAGCCCTTTAGGTTCATCTTCAGGTATAGATAAACAAAGGGCAAGGCTAGAAAGTGATAAAATTTTGTGGCAAGTATCAAAGTACTCGTTATCCTGTGTCTCACTCCCAGTTCTTTGCATATCCTTAAAAGCTCCTTGTTTCCAGCTCTAGCTAGTTTGCTCTTCAGCGATTTAAATGGAAGTTGGACTACATGAACTACAGCTGCGTGCCCTCTGGAGACGCCCCAACCAGGTTCCGGATTCCTTTCTATCACTAAAACCCTGAGGTTGTAGTGGGAAAGCTTGTAGGATATCATTAAACCAGTTATACCAGCTCCGATAATGATGACATCGTACTTATTTTTCATCCAGACTACAAGAGCATTTTTCTTAAAAGTTTTTGCAGGTAAGTGGCTGGATGGAAATGAGCGGTGGTTCAAAAGGATCTCTTCTTACCTGGAAGCATAAAGATTCATGTATTCTTAAAGCTTCGCAGCTTGTTACACACGGACTTCCAACAATTTCCTTCAAATACCTGCTGTTTGGTCTCTCTATTTTATTTCTGTTGGCTGCTGAGAAGTCCTAATGTCAACAAGAGCACTGGGCTCATTTTCACAGATTCTGATCCTACTCTCGCCGCTTCCTTGATCCTGCTGATTTCTCCTATTCATAATATTGGATATTAACGTCAAGTTCTTTACACATCGATCTTGATGGCTTTTCCCTTCGATAAGGCCA
>JAGDWR010000030.1:8431-9640 GCA_023269865.1 Candidatus Methanodesulfokora sp. | reverse complement strand
GGTTTGCATCAATAGATTGGCTCATCTACAGCTCAGAGGTTGATCTCACTTCCACTATCCCCTTGATCTTGCTTGATAGCTTCCTGTCATCTGTCACTAATGCCAGATCGTTCTCCGCTGCGTACGTCAAGTAAGATGAGTCATACACGGTGATGTCATGCTTCACTGCATTCTCGAGAACTCTGTCCTCCAGCCCTCTTATGCTCCTCACCTCTATCACAGAGAAGAGGTCGACAATCAAGCCCATGTACTCCTGTAGGAGATCAGAAGGCAGTTTCTTCAGCAGAAGATGCTCCTTCCACAGCGCGTTGAGGGATTCGTAAAGCGCTAAATCGAGAGTACATCCCTCATTGAAGGCGGATAACCTCCCCTTCTTCACCAAATTAACGATGGCTGATGAATCAAATATGTACCTCATCTCTCCCTGTCCTCCCTGATGAGCTCTGCTATCTCCTCATCAGGGATTTCAGGCAACCTCTTCTTCAGCTCAATAGCCCTTTTCTCCAGGTTTTCCAGAAGTCTTCTCCTCACCTCATCCTCCAGGGCCTTCCTCATCACATGGCTGGGCTTTATCCCAAGCTCATCTGCAAGCTCCTTCAGCCTCCTGGGTATCTTAGTCGCAACAACTACGTAGTCTCCCATCATACATCACCAAGGGTTAACTCTAATAAAGTTTACTCTAAGAGGGTTCACCTGATGATGAGGAGGAGGCTGATAAAGCTTGATGAACTCAAAAGCCCTAGGCTGGTGAATCCTCAGAGCTGTGTATGTCTACCAAAGACTACATAGCCCAGAACCCGAAGAAGACCTCATGCAGTTCGCTGTGAGGTGTGTTATATTAAAATGAATATTATCTATTTTAATATTAAATATGAGAGGTCCTGTTAAGTTTATCTACCAGATTGTAGTGAGGGTTTATGTGAGAGCCGAGGTCCTCTGGTGGTTCGAGCAATCCAAGAGAGACTTGAAAATGGCTGAGGAACTGCTTAAATCCTGTTTATTCGAGGGCACGGCTTATCATTCCCATCAGGCAGCTGAGAAGGCTTTGAAGGCATTGGTGATATGCAGAGGAGGCTACCATCTAACTCATTCCTGCAAGTTCCTCCTGGATCAGCTAAGATCGCAGGGATTAGATGTGGAAGAACTGTACAGCGATGCAAGAGAGCTTGACGCACACTACCTCATATCTAGATATCCGAACGCAGCCAG
>JAGDWR010000030.1:0-8331 GCA_023269865.1 Candidatus Methanodesulfokora sp. | reverse complement strand
TTGTTGATTTCGTTGAGAGGAATCTTAAATGATAGAAAGGGAGATAGCTGAGCTTCTGAGGAAAATCCCATTTAAAGTGAGATCAGTTGTCCTCTTCGGCTCCCATGCAAGAGGAGAGGCTCTGCCCTGGAGCGATGTGGACGTGCTCTTCATATCAGATGATTTCTCCGGAATGAGAATGGAGGACAGATTGCGCCCCATCCTGGAAAATTGGAGTTATAAAAAACCTATTGAGCCTGTTTGTCTCTCATTAAATGAGATATCCGAGGAAAATCCCCTTATCTGGGAGATATGCGCTGATGGGATTGTCATAGTGGATGATGGTACATTCCATGAGATTAGGGAGAGGTGCGTCAATTATATGAAGAGCAGGAAAATTGAGAGGAAGTGGTACGGTTATGTGCAACTGTAGTTTAGAAAGAGGTCTATTTTTGAGTTCCACAGAGCTCTTTTCATGAGGAAAGATCGGATATGGATAGCTATAACTTTTCAAGATGCTGTCGAGTTCAGAGCTATTTCAGAAGATCCATGAAAGAGCTAGGTCAGCTTCAAATGTCCACAGTATTCAGCTTAAGCCACCGCCCACTGGAGGCAGAAGTTGTATCTCAGATCCATCGCTAAGCTCAATCTCCATGGACCTGGCAACCTTCCCATTCACTAGAACGGTGTAATAGGGCTTTAAGTTTCCATCGCTGTCGAATATAACAGATGCTTTTTCCCCCAGTTTTTTCCTCAGCAGCTCCATGGCTCTGTTTAGCTTCATCTCATCTACCTGTAGAAGGAGCTCCTTTGATCCTATCACCTCTCTAGCTGTCAGGTAGAACCTGAACTTCACAGTGCCCGGCACACTGAACTTAACGAAAAAGTATTTATAATTTTTTTCTTCTACGCAGCATATGAGCATGGTTTATCTCAGGATGGCTGTCTTCTTGCTGCTTTTGATCCTAGGAGCTTTTACTATATTGAGCGGGCTTGTAGTCTACTTTGCCCCAAGAGGTCCTAGATCAGGTTACTATTACGGAAAGGAGACATGGAGACAGATTCACATGTTATCAGCCTTTATCACTGTTGCGGTGCTGGTGTTTCACCTGCTGTTGAACAGAGGAGCTATTAAATCCTATTATAATATAGTAAAGTCATCTTAAATTATTTTCAAATAGATTCGCTACTGAAACATTGGTGAAACATTTATTTCCAGATCTCCCTTTAAGCTAGGATAGCTATGTACCGGGATCTTGTGGGTAAGAGAGTTGTGATCACCGGGGCTGCTAGTGGGATAGGGCTTGCAACTGCCAAGAGATTCGTAGATGAGGGTTCTAGGGTTTTCGTAATAGATGTAAATGAGGAGGGTCTGAAGAAAGTCCTGCAGGAAAATCCAAAAATAGAGGGAGGATTTGCAGCTGATGTATCCTCTCCGGATCAAATCTCAGAGGCATTTCACGAGGTGGAAAGAAAGTTGGGCGGTTTAGATGTCTTAATTGCTAATGCAGGCATAAGCTACAGGACGCCTTTTCTTGAGATGAGCTATGAGGAGTGGAAAAGGGTAATAGATGTCAATCTTACTGGTGCCTTCCTATGTGCCAAAGAGGCCATAAGAATGATGATAAAACAGAAGGAGGGTGTAATTTTGTTCACAGCCTCCACCAACGGGATGAGGGGTCATCCATATTACGCCCATTATAATGCTTCAAAAGCAGGAGTGATCCTTCTAGCTAAAACTTTGGCGCTGGAGTTCGCTCCATGGCTGAAAGTAGTTGCTGTATGTCCCGGGTATGTATTAACTCCGATGCAGCTAGCTGAATATACACCTGAGATGATAGAAGAAGTGAACAAGACAATACCAATTGGAAGACACGCTTCTCCCGAGGAAATAGCTGCTTTATTTGCCTTTTTGGCTTCAAAGGAATCATCTTACATAACTGGAACTTGTGTTGTCATTGATGGAGGAGAAACTGCTAGATAAAGTTACCCCGATAGGATATCTGGAACTGCTGGCACCACTTTGTACACAGTGTACTCTCTGTAGCCTGATATGACCCTGTAGTAGCCTGCCAGCTCTCTATCCAACAATTCATCTCCTGTATCAAGCAGCATGGGCCTTCCCCTGATGGACTCCAGCTTCCCTCTTGTTGCCACAATTATTATGTTCTCCCTTCCTATCCTCCTCAGAACCTCAGGGCTGATCTGCTGATTCCCTCTCCCGAAGACATACCCCTGTCCTCCTATAGGTGTTACTATGACCTTAGCTTTTCTATTGGAGATCAGCTCCAATATCTGCTTTTCATTTAGATCCTTGCCTACCAGCTTTTTGTTCATGATGGCATCAACACCCAGTGGGCTGAACTCGAGATTGAGGGCTTTCATCACTTCCTTAGTTGTGCTTCCCGGGCCTATCAGGTAGATCACATCATCCTCCATTATCTCAAGCAGTTCAGCTGCTATGGCCTCTCTATCATAACTCTCGGAGTGAGAAGAGGGCACTTTCCCACCTGGAATATAGCTTGAGTCATTGGGTATCCTAAGATATCCATAGAGCTTCACTGAAAGCCTCCCCTGCCTGAATGAATCCTCATCTATGTCAAGAACTTCTGCCTCAATGGTCTCAGTGACCTCTCCCTTCAAAAATTTTAGAGCAAGCTCTCCACCAGCCCTTGGGCTGGCTGCAAAAACAGATGAGTAAACCTTAACACCTGCAGGAATTCCAAGGGAAATTATTTTTGTCCCTACTGCTCTACATACATCTCTAGCAGTTCCATCTCCGCCGACAAAGAGCAGAATATCCACTCCTAGGTTCATCATCTCTATTGCAGCTCTAACAGTGTCCTCAGCTGTTGTCTCCTCCCCTATGCTCCCTAAAACTACTGGCTCAAAACCAGCTTTTCTACAGGAGTTCTCCCCCATTTGTCTCGGGTAAGCGTAGATCTCAATGGAATCTTTCAAAGAAAGGAGAGATTTTAGGGCTTCAGCTCCTCTTTCCTCAGCCCATGGCTTAGCTCCAAGCTCTATGGCTTTCTTCAGCATTTCCGGGCCATCAGTCCCCTTTAGCCCAACCCTCCCTCCCATGCCAGCTATGGGATTGACTATTATCCCGAGTTTTCTCAAGATTTACCACCGTGCTTCTTCTTGAAGAGCCTCCAAGTTATTGACCACTTGGCTGGATCCTCAAACCAGCTGTTGTCCTCTATCTTATGTATCACGCTTCTGTAAGGAGCTTTCTTAACTTTTTCCGGGTTATTATAAGCCTCTCTTGATATCTCCTTCAAGGCCTCTATGTACTCATCCAGCTCCTCCTTTGAGTACGACTCCGTTGGCTCTATCGTGAAAGGCTCTGGAATTATCCAGGGATGATGGCTCGTCCAGAGGTGGAATCCAAAGTCAAACATTCTCCTTATGACATCCTCAGTTCCAACCCCTGTTTCCTCCTTCAGCTTCTTCCAAGTGTATCTGACCTGTTCAATCCTCTTTTTATTCGCCGGATATGAGATATCCGCTCCTTTCACCTCTCTCAGTATCTTGTGCATCACATAGTTGTTGTTAAGGACAGCTACTCTAGCTACTTCCTTAAGCCCCTCCTCTCCCAGAGCCATTATCCATGCATAAGCTCTTACAACGACAGGAAATACCCCATAGAACTCCCTTACTTTTCCTATGGTGTCTGGAAGATCGTAGTTCAGGTAATATTTGCCCTTTTCGCTATCATAATCAACAATTGGAACTGGAAGGAAGCTCTCAAGCTCCTTTTTTACACCAAGAGCTCCAACAGCAGGCCCTCCGCACCCATGAGGCGAAGAAAAGGTCTTATGGAGGTTGAAGAAGCCCATATCGAAGCCGCACTCCCTTGCTCTCACTATCCCTATTATACCATTTGCATTCGCCTGATCGTACCCACATAGACCTCCGGCCTCATGAACTATATTGCAGAACTCCCTTATCCTGGGGTTGAATATGCCCGTGTCCTCAGGATTGGCAACTATCATGCCAGCAGTTCTCCTTGAGATAGCAGCTTTAAGGGCTTCTATATCTGGTATGCCTGTCTCAGGATCCGGATATATAGTTATTATCTTGAATCCCTTCACAGCAGGAGCTGCTGCATCTGATGGATGTGAGAATATTGTTGTTATTATCTCATCTCTTTCCTCCCCTCTCTTTCTGAAGTAAGCCCTTATTATCGATGCCATTGCTAGTATTGCCTGCGACCCTCCACCGGGCTGAAAAACAAATCTATCCAGCCCAGATATCTCCCTGAGGAATGAATCAAGCTTGTAAATTATCTCCAGTGCGCCTTGAACAGTCTCCTCATCCTGATAAGGATGCAGTTCAGTTACTTTGGGAGATGAAACGAAGATTTCATTCACCTTGGGGCTGTACTTCATTGTACAAGTGCCCTGGCCTATGTCTATGTTTAAATCAGCCCCTAGGGTCTCCTGAGAAAGCCTGAGGAAATGTCTAAGAACTCTCATTTGGGAGATCTCTGGCAATCTTGGTGGTTCCTTCCTTCTCATGTGCTCTGGAATCACTGAAATTCCATCTCCAACTTCCTCCTCCAGCCTATCATCCAAAGGAACCAATATACCTCTTTCTCCCTCATTGCTCAACTCGAATATTATCGGCTCCTCCCACTTGGCTTCATGGAAGTTCCTCCTCAACTTCACTATTCCCATAGAATCACCTCCCAACTATTCTCTCAATAGCTCCAGCAAGCCTCTCTATATCCTCCTTTGTGTGGACTTCGGTGAAGCAGAAAAGAGCTGAATTACCGAGCTCTGGAAAATGCTTTCTCAGATCTATCCCTCCGAATATCCCCTCCTTTAGAAGCTCCTTGTTTATCTCATTGACGCTTTTTTTTGAATCGAACTCCACGACAAACTCCTTGAAGTGAGGTGCTTTGAACTTGGGAGCTCTCACCCCTGAGATCTTGGAGAGAAGCTTGATAGCATATTGGGACCTTTGAAGTATTGCTTTTCCGAGCTCGTACATGCCCTTAGGTCCCATAAGAGAGAGATAAACAGCTGCTATTATCCCATGAGAAGCAGCTGCTGTTCCCACAAACTCCTTAGCTTTTTCCCTCTTCTCAAATGACGTCCTCTCGAATAGTACGTCCCCGAATCCATATTCACCCTCAAAGCTTGTCTTTGCTAGGCCGAATATCCTGTATGGTATCTCCCTTACGAAAGTCTCCTCATCTCTAGTGGCCAGAAATCCCCCTAATCCACCGCCGAAGTTCATGTGCACACCTAAAGGCTGAAGATCCCCCACTGTTATGTCAGCTCCATAGTGGCTCGGGGGCTCAAGAACCCCAAGGGAGCTTGGATCAACTCCAACTATGCAGATTGAACCTTTTTCATGAGCTATATCGCATATCTCCTTTCCTCTAGTCTCTATGAAGCCCAGATAGGAGGGATTTTCAAAGTAGACAGCAGCAGTATCCCTCGATATCTTCCTCTCAAGGTCGTTTAGATCTATCATACCTGTCTCAGGATCATAGTCCACCTTTATCAGCTTCAAGGCTGGGTCAACATAGTTTTGGACAACTAAAAATCTCTCAGGTGAAATAGTTCTGGGTATAAGGACCTCTCTTCTCCCATTTATCCTGTGAGCCATTCTCATCGCAGTTCCAGCTGCGTGACCCCAGGAGTATATTGGAACAGTGACAACATCCATGTCTACTAACTCAGCCATCAAGCTCTCGAACTCGAATAAAGCCTGCCATCTGCCGTGATCCTCGTAAGGATCACCTGCATAAGCAGTGAGGAACTCAGCCCTTTTAGCTATCTCATCGCATATAGCTGGAACATAATGGGGCCATGTCCCGCCCCCTTTGAAGCAGAGATATTCATCACAGCTTATGTTCTTGGCCAAAATTCCCTTTACATGTCTTACAAGTTCATATTCAGATTTTAATGGCTTTGGAAGGTTCATGCTCCCTTTGAACTTTATCTCCTCAGGTATGCTTGAATATAGATCATCGATACTGGAAACGCCTATATATTTCAGCATCTCCCTCTTAACTCTTTCAAGGGAATTGGGAATGTAGGGATGGGCCTCCATAACATCACCTCATGCTATACCGCCACCATCAACAACAACAGTGGCTCCAGTTATCCAGCTTGCAAGATCGCTCACTAAAAATAGAACGACGTTAGCGACATCATCAGGCTTTCCTATCCTGCCAAGAGGTCTGTTGGCAGCATCCTTTAAGAATTCATCCCAGCTCATCCCCAGCTGTTTGGCTTCCTCCCTCAACATAGGAGTATCTACATCCCCTGGTGCAACACAGTTAACCCTTATCCCATTTTTTCCATGATCTATGGCCATCGCTCTTGTCATATTCACCAATCCTCCCTTTGAAGCGCAATAAGCAACTGCTTTTGGGCCTCCTTTCAGGCCCCAGCCGGAAGCTATGTTCACTATGCTTCCACCACCACTTTTAATCATGTAAGGTATAGCATATTTGGAAATAAGAAAAGGACCTTTTAAGTTGACGTTTATCACCTTATCCCACTCTTCTTCGCTTGTCTCTATGGCATCTTTTCTCACTATAACTCCAGCTGCATTTACAACTATATCTATTCTCCCCAGCTCTCTGTAGATGCTCTCAATCGTTTCCTTAACTTCTGATGGTGATGTCACATCACATCTGTAGAATTTTGCTCTAATCTCCTCAGCCACCCTCCACCCGTCAGCCTTTATATCTAATATGGCCACTTTAGCTCCAGAATTTGCTAATTTCTGTGCAATTGCCCTTCCTATGCCAGAAGAACCACCGGTTACAATGGCAACTTTTCCATCAAGGCTTATACAGGGGAAAGTCTCCAATGGCATAAAGGTCGTTTCCATCATGAATAATAAAGTTGTTCACCCAGCTGTAGAATTGTGCTAATTATTATGATCAGTGAATAAATTTAGCAGTCATCATACATTGAAGGTAGTCTCCATATTCAAGAGCAAACTTAATATATTTTGCCATTAATATGTAGCTCATGCTGGGTAAAAATCCGATAGATCTTCCATCCGGTAGGAAATTTGGTAAAGAGGAGCTGGTTCAAGCGCTGCGCCTGGGAATAATAGCGGAGCTTGATGCCATCAATTTGTACATGCAACTTGCTAGCTGCATAGAGGATAAATCTGTTAGGAGGGTTTTTGAGGACATAGCCAAGGAGGAAAAGACTCATGTCGGCGAATTTCTAGCCTTACTCAAATCTTTGGATAAAGAGCAAGCAGATGAACTGGTTGCAGGAGCCAAGGAGGTCTCTGAGCTAGCTGAAGTTTAAGCTCGGGATACATCCTTAAATTCTCAGGAGGAATGACCAAATCCAAGGGATAAGGGAAAATGCATTGGGGAGGATGGAAAATCAGCCTCTACTGACTCGAGCTCAAAGGATGGTTGATGTTGTGCCTGGAGGAGCTGTCCTCAGATGATCTCATTAAACAAGAGCGTAATGCTTAGTGAATTGAGCTGACTTTTCGAAATAAGTAGATTCCAGCTGGATCATTACAAGAAATCCTGTGAACGCATTACCAGCGATAACATAGCAGCCAAGCTATCAATAGAGGAGATTATAGCAGAGGCCTTTATACACTAAAGCTAAGAGATACAGCTTTAACAATTTTTCATAGGAAAAATTTAAACGTAAAGCATGGAGACATCTCAGGGGAGAAAATGGAGGTAACAGAGGAGATAAAACAGAAGGTATATGAATACGTTCAGAAGAAGAAAAAGGTAAAGAGCAGGGAAATAGCTGAAGCTCTTAACATTCAGAAGTCTTTAGTCGATAAAGCAGTCTCAATGCTGGTTGATGAGGGAAAGCTGAGCTTTTACTACAATGGTGCATCCTATGTGGTCACTGTTGAGTACGCAAAGGAGCTTGAGAAGAAGGAGGAGGCCAAGCCCTGATAAAACAACCTTCTTTTTTAATTTTTTAGCAAACCTTTAAAAATAGAGGAAAGAGAAGGAGAAAGGTGATATGAATGGGGGATCGCCTTTGGAAGCGTTAGTCCCTGGGAAGTCGCGGGTCCTGTTGATTACGACAAGCTTATAGAGGAATTTGGGACTCAAAAGCTGGACGATGAGCTGATAAAGGAGCTGGAATCCCTTGCTGGAGAAAGCCATTACATGCTGAGAAGGAAAGTGTATTACTCGCATAGAGACCTGGATCTAGTTCTAAAAGATTACAGAGAGGGGAGGGGCTTCTTCCTCTACACGGGGAGAGGTCCTTCAGGCCCCATGCACATAGGACACATGATTCCATTTCACTTCACTCAATGGCTCCAGGAGAAGTTTAAGGCAAATGTGTACATACAGCTAACGGATGATGAAAAGTTTCTTGAGGA
>JAGDWR010000031.1 GCA_023269865.1 Candidatus Methanodesulfokora sp. | reverse complement strand
ATGAAGACCAAGAGCTATGTAGTAAAGACTACATAGCTCAGAACCCGTTAGTGATCTCAAATAAGCCATTTAGCTGCCAGATCTAGTTTTATTTTATGAAATGAAAAAATAAAGAAAATCGATCGCTTCTATGATAGCTCTCAATATTAAGATCGCATCTTCACCATGTGAACCGAGCATGATATACATGGATCAAATGCTCTGATAGTTTCCTCTAATCTTCTCATGACTCTCTCATCCTCCATCCTTCCCAGATTGTTCTTAGCTTCTTCGTATAAGCTGAGCTCCATCAATGCATGATTCATTGCTGTTGGAGTTATTATATTAGAATACTTTATCTTTCCATCTTCTCCTATTCTATAATGATGGACTAGGACTCCTCTTGGAGCTTCAACATAACCTATGCCTTCACCTTCAACCGGCCTAATTGGAACATTATTTCCACTTATACCCTCATCTAAAAGCCTCTCTGCTATCTCTCCAGATTTTTCCAGAGCATATATTAGCTCTATTGCTTGAGCAAGGTTGTTCCTGCTCACATATCTCTCCATGAGCAGATCCTTATACCCCTCGAAAAATTCAGCAGCTGTTGGAGTCAGATACTTGCTCTTGAGAAGCAATCTGGGGAGTGAACCGACCATGAATATCTTCCCCTTATACCTGCTCTGCTTGGCGAAGCTGTATGGAAGGGCCTTCTCCTCTATGCACTCGTGATAGTCAAATAAGGATCCATCATCCGTCATGAGCTTATCCCCTAGCAAATACTTGTCAGTCACGATATTAACATCGAATCTAGCTCCAAAAGGCCTCTGAGAAGCAAATAACTCCAATATCTTAACTACATTCCTTACATACTCCTTGAAGTTCTTCTCTATGACCCTCAGCTCTTCCTCAGAAGGATATCTGCCAAAGCCACCTGGTTTCGCGTTGATCCCGTGTATTTCCCTCCCCCCTATCAAGTTTCTTATATAATTACCAAAATTCATTATTGTAACACCATCTTTCACGAGATCCCAGTGTTTCTTCGCTAGATTTATCGCATCAGGTTGCCCAAATACATCAGGAGATACTAGAAGATATAGATGAAGTGAATGACTCTCTATAAGCTCTCCAAGGAGACCTAATTCCCTTAGAAGCTCTATTTCCTCAGTTACCTCCACCTCAAAAGCGCGCTCTATTGCGGTGATAGATGCTATTGAGTGAGAGAGATAGCATATAGCGCATATCCTTGCCTCCATATCAGGAACATCATAATAATCTCTGCCGAGAGTGAGAAGCTCGAAGAATCGCGGTCCCTCTACAAGCCTTACCTTTACCTCCTTTACCTTTCCATCCTCTATTATTATGTCTGCTGAACCGCTTCCCTCTACCCTTGTAAACGTTCTTGTTTCAACTCTCACCATTTGAGCCCACCTCCACTAAATGTTTTATATTTATTACGTATATATTCATCGTCATATCCGAGCTCCTTGAGAATTCTGGCTTCACCAGCTGGGTTCACTCCCTTTGGAAGAGGACCTCTGCACCCTATACAACCTATTCCAGACCTTAAACAAATTGCATTGCAGCCTCCAACCGTCAGGGGACCCAAGCAGGGGATGCCTCTCTTAACAAGCACGCACTCGTATTCATTAAGTTTGCATTCAACACAGACTGGATAGTCCTTATATACCGGTTCAACTCCTTTTGCCAGCAATATTAATGCTTGATAGAGCTCATCCTTGTCATAAGGACACCCAGGTATTGCAAAGTCGACTTTCACATATTCTACAATGGGTTTGGAATTTAATGCCCCCATATAATTGTCTCTAGTGCCATATATCCTCTCCAGCTTTTCCTCCATGGATCCCTCGAGGCTGGACTGCATATTTCCATGTGTTGCGCAGGTTCCTATAGCTATAAGAAACCTTGAGTTTTCTCTTGCGCGCCTCAATATTTCAAGATCTCTCTGCGTGGAAACACTTCCGGATACAAGCGCTACGTCTAGCGATCCTTCCTCTCTGTAGCTGGACGCCATGTGAAACTCCTTTATTTTATATAGTTGTATTACATCAAATAACTTATTATATAGGAATATTATATTTAATGCGCATCCTCCACAACCAGTGAGCTCAAAAACACCGAGAGTCCTCATTATATCAACCCCCTGGTGGACAGAACATCCCAGTATGTGAAAACGGGACCGTCCTTGCAGACATATTTTATCGAGTTACTTGTTCCAACAATGCAGTGACCACATTTGCCCACTCCACACCTCATCCTCCTCTCAAGCGTCATGTAGATCCTGCCTGGATGGAAATTTCTATTGAGAAGTTCCTTAACAACAAATTTATACATGACAGGTGGGCCGCATATTATGGCGTAGCTATTCTCTGCATCCAGCTTCTCTCCTTCGAATAGATCGGTCACCAAACCCTTGCAAACGCTTTGAGGACAATTGTTTTCCAGCTGGGAGAAGTAAGGCGAGTCTATCTCATATGATAACTTTACGTAACAGTTCATATACTGTCCATGCTGTAATAAATTAAATATTTCATCTCTGAAAAGTATATCCTCATAGCTTCTCGTTCCATAGAAGAGCCTTACCTCGGCATATTTTCCACTGTCTAAAGCATACCATAAAACACTTCTCAGGGGTGCCATTCCAAGTCCTCCGGAAACTAGCAACAGTTTGTTTCCCTCCATTATTTCCATAGGAAAGCCGTTTCCATAGGGCCCTCTTATCCCTATTATATCGCCCTCCCTCAGCTCATGCATGTATTTCGTCAATCTTCCAGCTCTTCTAACGCAAAGCTGAATGTAACCTTTTCTCGTCGGAGTGGAACAGATGCTTATTGGAAATTCGCCAAATCCTCTGAGATCAACCATTACAAACTGCCCTGGTTTATATGAGAAGCTTTCATTTATGTGAGGGTCAACAAAACGCAATGTGAAAAGCTTCTCCTTTGGGGTTAAATCCCTTACTTCAAGCACTTTTGCGCTGAAGGATTGGAACATTGTACGACCTCCCTCTTGCAATTTCATACAAAACTTTGACATGTTCTATTCCTGCAGGACAGAACTCATCACATCTCCCACAACCAACGCAGTTGAAGCCAGCTTGTGGGTCAAAGTAGCTCTTGCAATAGTAACGGTTCCTGAATCTGTCAAGCCTAGTAGCTCTGAAGTTGTGACCTCCTGCAACTAATCCATGAGTCTCCATGAAGCATGAGTCATACCTTCTCACCCTCTCTGCTTCATAAGGACTTGTCCAGAGGTCACAGACCTCATAGCACCTGCAAGTAGGACAGACCATGTTGCAATTTCCGCATCCAAGGCATAACTCCTCATATTTCTTCCATACATCACTATTATATGCCAAATCGAAGAGATCAGCTATTCCCTGTGCATCTAGCTCCTTCTTAAATGACTTGATTCTTCTATCCTCAAACTTCCTGAAGTTCTCCAAGTCAGCCTCATTGGGTTCTTGAAGAAGCTCCCTACTTCTCCAAATTATCTCATGCCCTTTCACACTTCCAGTCCTCACAAGCCATCCATCTGGAAGCTCGTGAAGGAACAGGTCAAAGCCATGCATTGCGAAATCAGTGCCCAAGCTCTTGCAGAAGCAAAGCTCATCTGGCATACAACTAATACCTATTATCAAGGAATTCTCCCTCCTTCTTTTGTACAAGGGGTCTTCTGGATAACTGAGATAGACTTTATCTAGGATAAGAAGCGCGTTTATGTCACAGGAATGAACTCCGAATATCACTTTCTTTTCCTCATCACACTCCTCCACCCATTCGCCATCCTTGAGCCTGAGAATCCTCTCCCTTGGTTTTACAAAGAACTTTTTGGGAGGAATCATTGTTCTAGTATAATTAAGCGACATCTCATTGGGATCTTTAATTTTCTCAAAGGAATATATCCTTCCTCTTTTAACAGGACCATAGACAGCTCCCCATTTTTCAAGACTCTTGAAAAATGCCTCAAAGTTTTCTTTGGGCAATTTAGAGTAGCGCATTTCATCCCCCCATACAATTGTTCTTATGTGAAGAGTTAAATAAAAAATTTTTCTGATGGATTCTCAGTGTTATACAATTATAGATCTGATTTTTCACTAGAAAAATAAGAAAAATTTCCTACAAATTGCAAAATGTAAAAAATAACTCCAAGAGAAGCTTATTAATAAATCACATAAGAATGAACAACTTCACTACTGTATTTTTGCATGTAATATTTTATACAGAAAATTGATTCTCACTATTATATAAATCTTCAGCTCGCATTGCTTTCTATGTTTTCTTTAACAAAAACTTTTTTAGGAGAAGAGCCCTAGAATTTTGTGCTCAGCAGAGTCCAGTGGAAGATCATAGATGCACTTAGAAAGAGCGAAAAACCAATTGGGGTAAGAAGGATATCATACATGACTGGTTGCAGCATATCTGAGATATGGAGACAGATCAGAAAGATGGAGAGGATGAACATAGTCACAAGGGCAAGCTATGGTAGTTACAGGAGGTACCTCCTCAACTATAATAATCCGATCGTTGAGCCATTGCTGAGGCTCCTCGAGACGTCAGAAAGATATTCGTGGCTGATGGGAAGGGATATCTATAGCGCCATCAGACAACTTGAAAAATATTACATCACTGGCTTATTCTCAGTAAAAGGACTTGTTTTAAACCTAGTCATTCCAAGAAAGTTTATCATAGCAGTCAGCAGGGATGAGGTTGGAAAGGCAATGACGATAAGAGAGTGGTTCAATGGTTTGTACAGCATAGAGATCGTGGAAAAGTGCGTGGAGAAATCCCTATTTTCTCAGGATATCTATGGAATTAACATGGCCTCTCCGGAGCAAGCCATAGCTGATTCTGCTGCCTTCTTTGAGCTGGATCCAATGGGAAATGCAGAGGTTCTCCTTCTTCTTCTCTATAGGGATCTTGATTTCTCTCTTATATCTAAATTAACTGAGATGCAAGAAGCCCGCTACAGGATATGGTTTGTAATGAGGCTCGGTAGGCTCATGGGGATGCCCCTTCCATCCGAGGATTTCAAGCCAAAAGAGAAAGCAGGAGATCCAAGCTTTGAGAGGATGATGACAGCAGCATTCCTTCGCCTCATAAGATCTGGCCAGATCTCAGGGGATAAAGGATGGTAGAATGGTTTGAGCCGATAAAATGCTGGGAAAAGAAACTTTTCAAAAAGGAATCGCTAAAGAACATAGCTGAAAGACTTGGATGGGCTCTTGGTTACGATATCGTGGAGAGGGAGATGCTGTATTATGATACAATGTACTGTTTTCTCACATACTTTCCGGAGGAGCTTGTGTTCATCGGAGGATCGATGATAAACAGAGTTTACATAAGCAGGGGGATTAGATTCTCCTTTGACCTAGATACAGCGACGGTCAAGCCTACTTCAGGAAAATCTGTGATGTTGGGGAAACTGTTAGCTCTCAATGAGATTTTGGATGAGAAGAAGTTCTCAATCCCGCTTAAAATTGGGGACATGGAGTTAAGGCTTGGCGAGGTGATGATAGACACGAAGAAGGACATCTTTCCAGACGTGCTATCGCTTAAGAGGATAGTCCCAGCTATGACCTTTGGAACTCCGATATCGCAGTATATAAGATCGAGATATGGGGTTGATCCAGGAAAGGAGCCATATGCCTCATATATTTCAGAATTAAGAAACTTAATTGGCTTTATGCCAATGCTCGAGGAGGTCAGAATAGAGATTGGAATATCGAAAGAGGGCTTTCAGGACGCAGTGGAGACAGAAGTTAGATCGATAATAGAGCCTTATGCGGAGCCTAAACTTAGGCTAAGAACCAAAGTTTCCTCGCTGGAGTCATCTATATCAGTCAAGTTGAAGAATCTGTCCAGAAGTTTCTCGGAGGAACTATTGATGGATTTTGTGAGGGATCTATGCGATCTGAGGATGCTTTTCCTTAAGTATGATAGAGAAAAGCTGAAAAGCCTGCTCAGGAATGAGAAAGTGGATGTTCATGCTGTGCTGAAAAATTTAAGCGATATAAGATCGAGAGGAAAGCAGATTTATGAGAACTCCTGGCATCTCTCATTAGTGAGGGAGAGCATAGGCTGGGAAAAGCTGTGCGATGCTGTTGAGAGAAGGATAAAAAGACTTATAGCAAGTTGAGGATTACTTCGGTATGTATCTTCCTCTCATGTAGATTCTATGTCCACATCTGGGACACTTGTGCACTCCATTCTCATACACAAGTGAGAAATATGTGACCCTGTGCCAGCTCCTCCTAATGAGAATCTTGCCGCAATTGGGGCATTTTGTGCTCTCAAGCTCAGGATCCCCGATATTTCCAACATAGACATATTTTATCCCCTCCTTTCTTGCTCTCTCAGCCAAGCTCAACAGATCCTTCACTGGAGTCGGAGGCTCTTTCCATAAATGCGCTGGAAAATATCTGTTTATGTGAAGCGGGACATCGGGGCCCAGAAGGGAGAGATGCTTGTCCAGCAGCCAATCAACACAACCCTCAAAATCGTTTGCCTTTGGAACAACCAAAAAGACTATCTCAACATGACCGCCCATTTCCAATGCTAACTTAGCATTTCTGAATGGTATCTCATGATTTATATGAGGAAGAACCTTTCTATCAGCCATTGAAGGGCAGCCCTTTACATCTATGCTCCACCCATCAGCTCCTGCATCTATAAGCATCCTCATTGCCCTCTCCGTCTGATAGCCATTTGTGACCATCATCGAGTAGAGCCCTCTCTTGGAGGCCAGAGAGAAGACATCTATTATGAAATCGAAGTTTGTTGTTGGCTCGTTGAAGCTTGCAGACATCCCCTCATCTCCCTCCCTCAAGGCCCTTTCCACTAGGTCTTCAGGGCTAAACTTCCTTTTCCCAGAAGGCCATCTGAAGCTTATATGATCGTTCTGACACCAGGGGCAGTAGAAGTTGCAGCCCCAGTTGGAGAAAGTTAAAGCTGTGCTGTTTGGCCAGTAGTGAAAGAGAGGCTTCAACTCTATTGGTCTGCTTTCAACAGCGCTTAAATCACCATAACCGATGTGCTTTAGCCTTCCATTTAAGTTCATGTAGTTTCCGCATGCCCCCTTTCTCCCAGCTGGGATGAGGCATCTCCTCTCACAAACCTCACATATCACTCCTCTATCTGATTGAGAGTACAGCAAGATCCATCTGATGTATAAAGCAGTTATAAGTTAATAACCCTTGTTGATAGATTGCCAGGCATTGTTCAGCGTTGAGAGGGAAAAGCTGATAAGCACAAAAGGCAGAATTTCTTATGTTTCAGGACATAGTGGAGGAGGCGCTGAGGGTCAGGGATGCCATCCTGAGGTTCATAGATACAGAGAGCAGGGTCAGCATTGAGGGAAAGTGGGTCAGATGGTCCTCAACGACCAAGAGCTCAGAGGAAGTAGTTGCGAAATACGGTAGGATAACTGGCTGTGATGGCGGGAGCAACTCCTTTCCCCTCGGGCCTGGGGATGTTGTTTTTGCGATATCAGCAGCCACATCTACTTTGTGCGAAGAGGGAGTCCAGAAGGAAAGAACATATCAGATAGGCTGGATTGAGAGGTTCAAGCTTGAGGAGAGGATATCTGCCATGAGGAGTGCGCTTGAGATGAAGCACCTTCTGAGAAGTATTAAAGGAGGATCAAAACTTCTCCTGATGGATGGATCTCTCTACTCCATCCTCGAGGAATCATCCAGGTTTGTTGGATTTCTCTCGAGGAGAAGGGGCGAGGGGACAAAGCTTGAGTTCCTCCCAAGGGAGCTGATACGGGATTTTGTTGAGAGACTTAGAGATGAGCTAAGCAGCGAAATTAATGGGGAAAGAGTGTTTACAGGGGATCCTGAGAGCAGAAAAATGAGGGAGAAGATAGCAGAGGAGATAGTCGATAGATATCTTGAGAGAGGTCCTGAAAGAGGGAGATATGACCTTCTCCTCCTATCACTAATGGAGAGAGTCGAAAATGTGATGACAATGAGAAAACTTTTGGATCTATCAAGCTCATCTGATGCAGTTTTAGTGGCAATCTCAAAGAGATCATCAGGAAGGGAGGTTTTCAGGGCTGGAATGCCAGACATGACGATAATAGACATGAGGACCAGGGATGAAGGATACACAAAACCTGAATATCAGGAGCTGAGAGCTTCGCCCTACTTTGAGACCATCTGGGACAGCCCCTATACCATAACAGTCTCTTATATCAGGCTTGAGAGGGGCTCTAATCCGCTGAGAGTTGAGATCCTGGGAGCCAGGGATGAGAGGTTTCTTAGGGAGATAATGGATGATCTGAGGGGGATTTCGGTAAGAGGATATCCATATCCTCTCTTCATGAGCCATACACTAGCTAGAATAGGAAGCAAAGATATTAAGGGGGTAAGAGAACTTATAAGAGGCTACCTCCATAGTGGGAGGGAGATGCTCAATGAATGACATAATAGGAATGATAGCAGAGGTCACAACCCCAACTGAGGTGGAGTTCGTTGCAAGCAAGGACCACATACCCCAAGTAGGGGATTATGTAGTGCTCGAGTTCGATGGAAACAGAAGCGTGCTTGGCATGATAACGCATGTAGAGAGAGGTTCTATGGAGCTATCTGAGAGATCTCTGAGATTTGCGGAAGAGGTTGAGAAGATAGTCAGGATGATAGGGGGGAAACCAAGCAACTGGGCCAGAGCTACTGTCAGGCTTTTGGGCATGGTCACAAGCACAGAGAATGGGATTGAGCTTGTGATGCCCAGATCCCCTCCCCCAACAGGAGGAGCTGTGAGAAGAGCACCGTCCGATGTCCTCAGAAGGATCTTCAGCGATGCAGGTCAGGTCAAGCTTGGCCATCTCCTGACAAGAGAGGATGTTGATGTAAAAATAGACATAAACGAGGTTGTATCAAGGCATTTGGCTGTTTTAGCAGTTACTGGGGCTGGAAAGTCGAACTCCATTGCTGTCATAATAAAGGAAGTTGTGGAGAGAGGAGGCCCTGTTGTCCTTTTTGACATGCACTCGGAATATGCCGGCATAGACCTTGGAAATGATTGCCCTGTGATCGAGTTAGATCCATTCCTGGATGTGAACAAGTTGAGCTTGAAGGAGCTTGCTAAGCTGCTGGGTGTGAGCTATGAAAAAGCTGCAAAGCAGTACATATATTTGAGAAGAGCCTGGAAGCTGATCGATCAAGCCCATAAAAAGGATAAGATAAATGAGCTTATCAGGGAAGCTGGAGGCAATCCTGGAGGAGATGTGGATTTCCTTGAGTGCCTTGAGCTTGTAGTGAAAAAGATGTTGGATGCAACGGGATCTGATAGGAAGAGCGTCAAGCTTATCGATAGTGAGATAGAGGTGGAGAGCAAGGACAAGGGGAGCATCTACAGCCTGCTTGCTAGAATAGGAAATCTAAAGGAGACTTATGGGGATATAATAAAGCCAAATGAGGGGGAGATAGCAGACAGGATAAGAGGCGGTGCTCTTGTTGTCGTGAAGCTTGGATCCGTGGATACGGAGATCTCTGATGTCATAGTGGGCCATGCTCTCTCCACAATACTGGCCAGAGCTAAGAGAAGGGTGATGCACAAAATGCCCCATGTTCCAGTTCTAACTGTGCTGGAGGAGGCCCATATCCTGATACCGAATGATAGAACTACTTACACAAGGGAGGCAGCATCCAGAATTGCAAGGGAGGGGAGAAAATTTGGTGTGGGTCTGATTCTTGTGAGCCAGAGGCCCAAGAAGCTGGATCAAGATGTTTTATCCCAGATGGTCAACAAGATAATCCTCAGAATAGTTGAGCCTGAGGACCAGAGCTATGTGATAAGAGCTACTGAGTTCATGAGCGAGGAGATGCTCGGATACCTTCCATCTTTAAACGTCGGGGAAGCTATTTTGGTTGGACCGATGGTCAAGATACCTGCCATGGTGAAATTCGACAAATTCGAGGGGAAGAGGGGAGGAGTGAGCATTAAGGCAACAGATATATGGGGAAGATCATCTGAGGAAAAGGGGAACCCCTACTGGGAGATGATAAGATGAGGATAGTCCACATCGCTGACACCCACCTTGGAAAGAGACAGTATGGAATTCTGGAAAGAGAGCATGATCTCTACAACGCGTTCGATGAAGCTGTTGAGAAGATAGTGAGGATGAAACCCGATATAGTGATCCACTCGGGGGACATATTTGACAGCTACAAGCCAGCCCCTTGGACCCTGCTGAGGGCTGTCAATGGGATAATGAGGATAGTCGAATCAGGAGCTTTATTTGTCGCAGTTCAGGGAAATCATGACTTAGGTCCAAGTCCGGAGGGAGGAAAAGACTCTCCATTTCCCCTTTTAGAGAGGATATTTGGTGAGAAGTTCGTTTATCTGGGTAAAAAGAGACCATCCATCGAGTTTGGAGATGTAGTGATATGCGGAATTCCCTACCATCCAGCATCTATGAGAAAGCAGCTAATAACGTCCATGGAGGAGGTGTCAAAGAGAGCTGGAAATAATGGATTCAGGATAATGGTGCTACATCAGGGGATATCACCTTTTCTTGTTGAGTACAAGACTGAGATCCACAAGGCGGACATAGAGAGATTTCCCTTTGACTACTTCGCCTTAGGGCATTACCACAACAGGAAGGAGCACAGCGATGGCAGAAGGATTTACGTGTATCCTGGATCGACTGAGAACATAGAGGAGAGGGAGGTTGAGGAGAGCAAGGAGATTGGAAAGGGCTTCTTCCTTCTAGATACCGATGGAGAAAAGAGGGATTTCGTGAGGCTTGAGAGGATAAGGCCTTACCACATAATTAAGAGAAGGATATCAAGCATAATGGGAATAGATAGCCTTATGGATGACGTGAGAAGGATCGTTTTATCCGAGAGAATTCCCCCAATGATAAGGATAAGGGCAAGCACGAGGGAGGATCTCATGGATGAGATAAACAAAGCTCATAAGGACCTTCTGGATGAGCTTGAGGGCAGATATCTTAGGATTTTACTTGATTTAACATCAGAGGAAACAGATAAAATAGTTGAAGGAGCGAGCTCGCTGGATATAGAGGTGTTGCTCAGGGATATGTTCAAGGAAAGAGAACTCGAGAGAGAGCTGGGAATTGAGATATACAGGGCCTTTAGGGAGGGGAAGAGAGGGGATGACCTGAGAAGCTTTGTCATGAGGAAGCTTGAGAGGTGGTTGAATGAAGCTAATATCAGTTGACCTGAGGAATTTCAGATCCCATATCAACACGAAGCTCGATTTCTCCGATGGAGTTATCGCTATAATAGGGGAGAATGGGGCTGGAAAGAGCTCCATTCTTGAGGCCATAAACTATGCTCTGTTTCCAATGAGCTACAGGAATCAGGAGGAGCTCATGAGAAAGGGCTCAAGGGAGATGATAGTGAGCCTAGTGATAGAGATAGATGGAAAGCAGTACAGGATAACTAGGGCGAGAAGAGAGGGAAAGCCTGAGTCAAAGCTTGAGGTGAGACAAGGTGATATGTGGAGGATGATACAGCACGGAAGCCAGGATGTAAACAAAAGCCTGGAGGAACTAGGACTAAGATCTGATATATTTGAGAACACGATATACATAAGACAGGGGGAAATAGCTTCTCTGCTCAATGCAAAGCCTGCTGAGAGGAAGAAAATAGTGGGAAGGATTTTGGGGACAGAGGATCTTGAGGAGATATATGAGGAGCTGAGAGATGTCATATCTGAGATAAAGCAGAGGGAATCAGGGCTTGAGGGAGAGGTAAAGAGGATAGGCAATTTGAAAGAGGAGCTTGGAAGAATAAAGGATGATCTAGCAAAGAAGAATGAGGAAAAGAGCGAGCTTGAGAGGAAGGAAAAGGAGATCTCCATGAAGATAGATGAAATTAAGAGGAGGATAGAGGAGGAGGAGAAGAAAAGGGATCTACACAATAAATTAAGCGCTCAACTTGAGGAAATCAGAAGGGGAAAAGAGGAGAGGGAGAGGAGAAGAGAGGATATAAACAGGGACATTATGCTGAAGAATGAGATGCTCAGGAGAATTCTCGGCCAGGAGGAAATTGAAAAGCTTGAGAAGAAGGCGAGGATTTATGAGCAGTATCTCAACTACTGGCGGTTGATAGGGGAGATACAGTACATTAACAATGAGATAACAAGACTTGAGAGGGAAATAGAGGAGATAGAGACTGCAAAAAAGATGATTCCTGAGCTGGAGGAGGAAAAAAGCAAAATTGAGAGGGAAGTTTATTTTCTTGAGAAGGAGATGAAGGAGCTGGAAAGAATAGAAGGAGAGCTTAAGGCTGAGAAAGATATAATAAATAAGGCTGAGGATGAGATTAATTTCTCAAGAAGAAGGATTGATGAGATATTAAAGTTGGCAGGTGCCAAGGACATCCCCGCTCTGAAAAACATCCTGCTTGATATGCAAAGCAGGGCTGATGATCTGAGAAACTTGATATCTTCTCTTGAAGCCGAGGTGAAGAGCAGAAACAGGGAGGTATCGGGGCTTAAGGAGATCATAGAGATTCTTGAGAAGGGAGAGAGAAGGTGCCCAGTTTGCTCGGCTGAGCTCTCCGATGAGAGGAGAATGGAGATAATCTCTGAGAAGAGAAAGGAAGTTGATGAGCTCATTTTAAAAATAAAGGAGATTGAGAAGGAGATTGCCAGCAAAAAGGAGGAATTTGAGAGAAAAAGAAGGGAAGCTGAGGATATGGCAGATCTGGAGAAGAAAGCCAGTTTATTGAATCAGAAAATTGAGGAGAAGCAGAAGGAGATTGAGATAAGGAGGGAGAAGGTAAGAACCCTTAATGAAAAATTATCCAGGAAGGAAGAGAAGGAGAAGAAGCTTGTGGATTTGAGGGGGAAAATAAATGAATTGAATAGACGCATAGGGGAGCTAAGCAGGTACGGAAAAACTGTAGAGGAACTTTCTAAGGAGATTAAGGGGAGGAAGGAAGAGCTGGATGAGTATAAGATGAAATTAGAGACTTTAAACAAGGAGGCTGAAAGGATAGCTGAGGAGATAAAGAAAGCTGGGATGAGCGTGGAGAGAGGGCTTGAGCATGAGCTTGAGGACGCAAGGAAAAGATGGGAGGAGGCAGATAAGCTGATAAGGGAGCTTGATGATCTCAGAAGGAGGCTAAATGAGGTGAATTCAGAGATAGATCAGCTTGAGAGGAGAATTTCGGAGCTCAGAAGGGAGATCGATGAGGTGGGATTCAAGGAGGAGATATATGAAGAGCTGAAGAAAGGCATTGATAGCCTGAGCAAGGAGAGAGAGGGAATAATTGGGAGGATATCACAGATAGAAGGGGAGATTAGAACAAAGGAGGAGAGAGTCAGATCCCTGGAGGTTGAGATATCTGATCTTGAGGGGAAGGAGAAGACTTTAAATAAAATTAAAAGATTTCTGGAAGCCATACATGAGGTAAGGAATGCGTTTAGCAAGGATGGGATTCAGAGGATACTGAGAGAGAGGGGAAAAGCCGCCATAGAGTACTACTCAAACAAGATATTCAGGGACTTCGGCCTCCCCTATGAGAAACTCGAGCTCACTGAGGACTATGGCATAAGCCTGATAAGAGGAAATCAGAGGTTTTCCATGGAGAATTTAAGCGGAGGGGAGAAGATAGCAGCAGCAATATCCCTTAGGCTTGGAATCGCTCTGGCAAAAGCTGGAAGAATGGACTTCCTGATAATGGATGAGCCTACTGTCCACCTGGATGATATAAGGAGGGAAAACCTAATTGAGATAGTTGACAGGCTGCCACAACTGGGAGGCAGGATGCAGCTCATAGTTGTGACCCATCTGAAGGATTTCGAGGCAGTAGCAGATCAGATAGTGAGGGTCAGAAGGGATAGATCTGGAATTTCAATAGCAGAAGTTGCCCAATAATGAAATATAGCTTATATACTTCCTTCAGGCTAAGTTGGTGAGAAGGGCGTAAGCATGGAGGATGATGATCCGATTGATTCCTGGTTCAAGGAGATAATGAAGATATTCATGCAGCTTGAGAAGGACATGAGAAAGATGCTGGAGGATGAGGGAATAAGGGAAGTTGAAAATGATGAAGGACCCTTTGTATACGGCTACTATTACGGACTTGGACCGGATGGAAAGCCTGAGATAAGGTATTTTGGAAGCAGAGGAGAGATAAAGGAGGTGAGTGAGGAAAGCAATTATGATATAATGGATTATGGTGATAGAATAGTTGTAGTAGCTGAGGTCAGGGAAGAGGAGGTTTACGTCGAAGTTCATGCAGATAGAATCAGAATAGAG
>JAGDWR010000029.1:8712-14536 GCA_023269865.1 Candidatus Methanodesulfokora sp. | reverse complement strand
ACTCCTGCATCCTCCTTTGTTATTATCCCCTTTTCATAGCACTCCATTGCCCATGCTATTGTCATGCCAAGGCTTATGGAGTCCATCCCGTACAGATCAGCTAGGTTATTGGCATAAGCCACTGCATCAAAATTGTCTATCAGGAGACAGGAGCCAAGAGATACTATGGCCTCATACTCAGGTCCCTTGAATAAACCTGATAAGCCCTCCTGCTTTGTCTTGACGAAGTACTTGCACTGAGCTAGACAGCCAAAACAGCTCCCCTGCTTCACTCTATACAACCTTCTTATCGTGTATCCACCGATCTTCTCTGCTTTATCCCAGTATCCAGTCCAGTGGTTCTTCACAGGCATTCTTCCCATGTCGTTTATCGCATCAACTAGATTTGGAGTTCCATATGTCGTGAGAGATTCCCTGTATGCCTTTCCCCACTTGTTCAGCACTAGATCGTATGCTTTCTCAAGGACTCTCTCAAATTTCTCTGGATCGGCCACGTTCACTGAGTTAAATCCTCTGACAGCTATTGCCTTCAGCTTCTTAGATCCCATGACTGCCCCCATTCCTGTCCTTCCAGCCGCATTGCCGTAGTCGTTTATCACAGCTGCATATCTAACTAGGTTCTCACCTGCTTGTCCTATTGCAGCTATTTTCACCTCTCTGTCATCTAATTCCTCTCTTATCATATCAGCAGTCTCATATGTGTTTTTTCCCCATAGATGATCTGCTTTCTTTATCTCCGGTTTTCCATCGTATATGCACAAATAAACTGGTCTTTCAGACCTTCCCTGTATAATTATTGCATCATATCCTGAGAACTTCAGCTCAGGGCCGAAGAAACCACCCGAGTTCGACTGGCCCCAAACTCCAGTCAGAGGAGATTTCGCTCCCATTTGATATCTGCCAGCTGCTGGAAACATTGTTCCAGTGAGAGGACCAGTTGCTATGACCAGTCTATTTTCAGGTCCCAAGGGATCCGTCCTCTCATCTATTTCATCCCAGAGTATCCTAACGACAAAGCCAAGACCTCCTATGTATTTTGAGATCAGGTCCTTTGAGGTCTCCACATCCACTATCTTTCCACTGCTTAGATCCACTCTGAGAATTCTCCCCATATAGCCACCCATCATGTCACCACCCCTTGCTCTGAGATAAGGAAATAGCTCCTGCAGTCCTATCAGCGTAAGATCTCCTCCTCATCTCTCCTGCTCTCTCAACTCTCACATACTTTATAGCCCCAGCTGGGCAGTATTTTGCACATTGTGGATCCCCTTTGCAGAGATCACACTTTATCACATTCATTGTTACCCTATCAACCGAGATAGCTCCAAAGGGACATGCCAGCATGCACATCCTACAGTTTATGCATTTTTTTGTATCAAGCTCAACAGAGCCATCTGCTCTGTACATCGCCCCTGTTGGACATGCATCAACACAAGGGGGATTGCCGCAGTGAAGACATGTCATGGGAATATATATTCCTTCTTTCTCTATCTTTAACACCCTTATCCTCGATCTTGAGGGGTTGTATTCCCTATAATGAAAGAAAGAACATGCCATTTCGCATATTCTGCATCCAGTACAATTTCCCGGGTTGAAAACGAGTATTCCAAAGGCATTTGTCATGTAAATCCCGAACAGAAAATTCTCTAGGAAAAAAGATAAATTTTTCGTTAGAAGAGGAAATCCATCAGCACAATGAAGAGAGAAATTCGCTCAGCCTCGACATATCATCTTCCTCATAAAATAGGTCCACCTTTCCTATCATGTTCGCAGTTTTTTCCGCTATTCTCCTGCTTATTGCAACTATTTTTGCATTTCTCTTTAGGAGGTCATCTTTTATCATGAGAAGAGCTTCCAAGACGGATGTTGATGTGAGCAATATGAAATCGCCATCCGATAAAATCCTGAGGAGATCGCCCGCTCTTTCAACTCTGGGAATAATTCTGTATATCTTAAAGAGGAGAAGTCTCTCACCACATAGCTCTTCGATGCTTGAATCCACCCTATCAGAAGAATATATAAATGCATTCCCATTAAAAGAATTTAGAAAATCAACTATACCTCTTGATGAATTCTTTCTCGGGATTAAAACATTCTTCGCTCCTCTTTTGAGCAAAGACTCAGCAGTTCCTGGGCCTATAGCAAGAGAAAACTTCTTTGCAGCCTCAGCTGCATCAGGAACAAGCTCCCAGATATATTTTACTGCACTTTTGCTTGTGAACACGCTTATATCTGGTTTTACTTTTTTCAAGCAGGATCTAACCTTATCTATTGCCTCAGGTATGACAGAAGTGTCTATAAGCTCCAATGCCTCTACATCAAGGCATTTCAACATTCTTTTAAGCCTCTGAGCTGTCTCCGCAGTTCCGAGAACAATGAGCTTCATAATCCCCACCTCAGCTTCTCCCTCATCTTGACAACATCGCCGAAGACTATTACAGCTGGTGGGGCTATTTTCTCCTCAGCAGCCCTCTGAACTATGTCATCAAGTGTCCCTGTGATCACTCTTTGCTCCCGTGTCGTAGCCTTCTCTATTATGGCCACAGGGGTTTTGATGCTGAGACCGGCGTTCACTGCCTGTCTCACTATCTCTGCCAGATTGGAGACTCCCATGAGGACAACCACAGTATCAGCCGATCTGAAAGTTCTTACAAGATCCGGCTTTTTTCCCTCCTTTCTGTGGCCAACTGTTATCGCAACAGATGAGGAGTAATTTCTGTGCGTCAGGGGTATTCCGGCATAAAGAGGGGCTGCGAGAGCGGAGCATATTCCCGGAACCACTTCATATTCTATTCCTGCATCCCTCAGAGCTTCGCACTCCTCCCCTCCTCTTCCAAATACAAAGGGATCACCATTTTTTAGCCTGACAACAACTTCATACTGCCTTGCTTTCTCTATCAGGAGCTCATTTATCTCCTCCTGCTTCTCAGATTCTCCTATATGCTTTCCTACGTATATCAACTCCTTTGCATTTGTTGCTACAGCTATCAGATCCTCGCTCACAAGCCTGTCGTATATCACAACATCTGCTTTTTTCAATATATTCAATCCTTTTAAAGTTATGAGCTCTGGGTCTCCCGGCCCGGCGCCCACTATGTACACCTTTCCCATCAGGACCTCCTCCACTCAGACAGTATCTCCATTCCTCCTGAGGAGAGGAACTCCTCTACAGCCTCATCCGCTGCTGAACTTATATTCCTTATTTCCACAGAAGCTCTTGCAATCCTTTTGAAGTCCCTTGACACAGCCGATATCGTAATAATCCTCCTTCTCAGATCTGCATGAACTCCCACAGGGGTCTTACATCCAGCCCTTAGACCAGACATCACCTTTCTCTCGAGCATGACCTCATTAAAGCTTATCTCATCATTTATCCTGCTGAGCAGAGGGACCATCTCCTTCCTTGAGACAACAGCCAGAGCTCCCTGTCCTGCAGCCGGGGTCATCTCCTCTATTCTCTCTCCCTTCACATTCAGATTGAGCCTTTCCAAAGCTGCCTCGGCCACTACAATTGCATCTAGATTCTCCAGTTTTCTCAGCCTGGTATCAACATTTCCCCTTATTGGAACAACTTCTAGATCTGGTCTCAAGTATTTCAGGTGGCTTATCCTCCTCATGCTGCTTGTCCCAACCCTTGCGCCTCTTGGAAGCTCAGCAATGCCTGATCCATCCCTTGTAACAATGACATCATAAGGGCTTCTTCTCGGCGGAACTGCTGCTATCGCAAGCTCTATTGATGTTGGAAGATCCTTCATGCTGTGAACAGCAAAGTCTATTTCCCCCCTCTCAACTGCTGAATTTATCTCCCTCTCAAAAATCCCTTTCGATTCTATCATGTAGAGAGGAGTTTTGAGATCGACATCTCCTCTTGTTCTCATCACGACTATCTCAAATTCAGCCCCTGGAATCTCTTTTTTCAGCAGATTCAAGACCTCTTCCGTTTGAGCCAGAGCTAATTTGCTTCCTCTCGTGCCAACTCTGTACTTCAAGGGCCGAGCTCACCATTTTTGTGCCATCTTGCATAATCCTTTGCGAAATATGTTATTATAATATCAGCACCAGCCCTCTTTATAGAATGAAGCATCTCCCAGACAGCCAGCTTCTCATCCAAAAGCCCAGCTTTACAGGCGAGCTTCACCATTGAGTACTCACCGCTCACATTGTATGCAGCCAAGGGAACTGGCAGTTTGCTGAGCCTCCTTATAACATCTAGGTACCAGGTTGCTGGTTTGACCATTATTATGTCGGCTCCCTCCTTTATATCCAGAAGCGCCTCTCTCAATGCCTCATCCGAGTTTCTGGGATCCATCTGATATCCGCGCCTGTCTCCAAACTTGGGAGCCGATGAAGCTGCTTCTCTGAAAGGTCCATATAGAACAGATGCGTATTTTGAGGAATAGGACATTATAGCTGTTTCCTTATAACCTGCATCATCTAGAGCTTCCCTTATTGCCTTTACAGCTCCATCCATCATTCCAGATGGAGCTACAACATCAGATCCAGCTTCTGCATGGCTTACAGCTATCTTTGCTATTTGTTTCAATGTCTCATCATTATCAACTGAATTTCCTGTTATTATGCCACAATGCCCATGAGTTGTGTACTGGCAGAGGCAGACATCAGTGAAAATAGTTATCTCATTTGAAAACTCATCCTTCAGCTTCCTTACTGCTCTCTGCACAATCCCCTCTTTATCATATGCAGATGATCCAATCTCATCCTTTCTCTCAGGTATTCCAAAAAGTATGATATTTCTCAAGCCGAGCTCCAACAGCTCGTTCATCTCTTTCAGCAGCTCTTCCAGAGAAAACCTGTACTGACCTGGCATTGCCTCTATTGGCTCCTTTTCTCTCAGCCCCTCCTTTACAAAGAGAGGGAATATGAGATCTCCAGGGTCGACTTTTGTCTCAGCCACGAGATCCCTGATAAACTTTGTCCTTCTCAGTCTTCTAGGCCTTGTAACAGGAAAACGCAACATATCACCCATTATTCCTCCTAAGATAACTTAAAAAGATTTCCAGAGGAAAAAAGATGGGAAGGGAATTTCAGAATTTGAACTGGGTTGTCGTCCTGAAGTCCCTTATGGAGAATATGAAGTCATCTATGTGCTTGTCTGTGAACGGTATTCCTGTTATCTTGAAGAACTTCTCCCACCCTATTCTCTCTATCCACTCCCCTATTCTCTCATCCTCTCTCGCATTCTCAATCCATGCTTTCACTATCTTCTTTATTGCCTCAACCGTCTCAGGCCATCTTGGTGGATTATTGGGCAAATACGGTATTACAAGCCTGGAGTACATCGGAGGACTTCTTGCATTTGGCACTTTTCCTCCGACCCAGAGCGAGAGGCAGTCGTACTTCGGGTTTATTATGTTCAAACCTGGACAGACAGTGTAACAATTTCCGCAGTACATGCATCTCTCAGGATTTATCTCAACACTTCTCTTTCCATCCGGAAGGACCTTCGGCTTTATGGCTAATGTTGGACAGCTGGCCACTGTAGTTGGTATCTCGCAGAACTTGGCTACAATCTCATCATCAACAACAGGAGGCTTTCTGTGCATGCCAACTATTGCTATGTCGGAGCAATGAACTGCACCACACATGTTAAGGCAGCATGCTATTGCTATCTTCAGCTTTGCTGGCAGATCGTTCCTCTTGAAATATTCAAAGAGGCCATCTGATATCGCTTTAGCCAACCCAGGCGCATCTATCACAGCTGTGTGGCAGTGATTCCACCCTATTGTGTGGACTATCGGCTTATAGGACTTTCCAGTCCCTCCCACGGGCATTCCCTTGCTCTCAAGCTCTTTTATCAGAGGAT
>JAGDWR010000029.1:5740-8612 GCA_023269865.1 Candidatus Methanodesulfokora sp. | reverse complement strand
TTTCCAGTCCCTCCCACGGGCATTCCCTTGCTCTCAAGCTCTTTTATCAGAGGATCTATTTTGTTTTTATCTGTTATTATGAACTCTACTGCATGCCTGCTCGTGAACTTCACATAGCCGTCTGAGTATCTATCAGCTATATCGCAGAGCATTCTCACAAAATCGACACTTATTATCTTTGGAATAGCAGCTCTTACTGTATAAACTTCGTCTCCTGTCTCTGAGACATGTTTTATCACTCCAGGCTTCACATGCTCATGATAGAGCCATTTCCCATAGTTCTTCTTTATAACAGGATGCAACATCTGCTCATAATGAGGAGGACCTATCATTATGGGCATCCATAATCACCCCCTCATTTCACCTCCTCAAGCTCCTCAGGAGCCCAGAAGTAGTATGGATTGTTCCTAGGTCTGAACACCATCTGAGGAACTGCAGGAAGTCCAACTGCCTTTAGAAATACCCTCATTCCAACCCTGTATATTAACTCGGCCACTCTCTCCCTTGTTCTGGCGTTCTCATCCCACCATGTTACGATGCGCTTTATCAGGTCTATCAGCTCAGTATAAGGCTTTTCTATCTTCATAAATGGCACTATCACCCATCCCAACATAGCTGTTTGCAATATTGTGGCCTTTCCTCCCAGGAGTATTGTTGCACCTCTCTCCTTTCCAGGTCTTAGTGCTTTTGGCATCTTGTTTATGCAATACATGCATCTCGTGCAGTCCTCGTTGTTTATCTTCAGCTCCTTTCCATCCCATTCCATGCATCTCGTCGGGCATCTCTCAGTTATCGCCTTTATGTCCACTCCAGCCTTTGCATACTCCCTTACAGCCTCTTGATCTATCTGTATCTCATCCCTCCATGTCCCTATTATAGCGAGATCAGCTCTTGCAAGGGATGCAACACAGTCGTTAGGGCAGCCAGATATCTTTATCTTGAACTTGTATGGAAATGCAGGCCTGTGTATCCAGTCCTGGAACTCCATCGTCAATGTGTGATAGACATCCAGTGTATCAAAACAGGACCACTCGCACAGAGCTGGTCCCATGCAGCAGCTAAGAGATCTTATGTCGGATCCAGATCCTCCCAGATCAAATCCCTTGCTTGAAAGCTCATCAAAACATTGCTGAAGCACCTCTGATGGAGCCCCTAAAAGTATTATATCTCCAGTTGATCCATGAAGGTTCATCAAGCCGCTTCCATATTTCTCCCAGACATCACACACAGTTCTTAATGCATCTGTTTTGTAGAACCAAGCTGCAGGCTGAGCAACTCTGAAGGTATGGCATCCAGCGGGAGGACCAACTTCAGGTATAGCACTATACCTTCCTATAACTCCTCCTCCATATCCCTTTACTGTAACAGCTCCTCCATGCTTCCAGTAAGTTCTCTTGTCCCTGTAGGAAAGCTCAAGCTGATTCAACATCCTCTTTGCTATCTCCTTTTTTGCAGCCATTTTCTCATATTCCTGGACAAAGCCAGGCCAAGGTCCCTTCTTCAACTCGTCCAAAAGAGGGGTCTTCGACACCATGATTTCCCCCGTTGTTACCAAAGGTGTAAGGACTTAAACCTTGAGATAGAAAAATAGAGAAAAGGGATGTCTAACTTTACTTTATTACTTCATATGTTATACACTGAAGAGGGCATGTTGTGACTGCTTCCTTTATCTTGTTCAGCAGATTCTCAAGCTCGCTCTCCTCGACCTCTATTATATCCTTTGTAGGCCAGGCTTTTCCATCCTCTCTTACCTCAAAGATTTCCGAACACAAAGCTTGGCATGTAGCACATCCCTGACATGTAGCAAAATCCACAGATACCCTCACCTTGACCTTCGCCATGTGATCACCCAACGGCCCTCCTGAAAGAAGTAAAAAAATATTGCATGGAAAAATTCATAAAATCATGGAGGATATGGATGCGTGCCAAGCACAACCTTCTTCTTGAACTTCTCCTCAAGTTTTGCCTTTGTTGAATCCACGTCTATGGGACACTTTCCTATCTTTGTTGCGCTAATTATACAAGTTCCTATGTGAATTACGTCTATCTCTGCCCCATAGTTCTTCGCCTCTCTCAGCATCAAGCCTACTTTGTTAACGACAAATCCAGGGCAACCTCCGCAGCTTGTTATGAACAGAACATCTGCTTTTTCATAATTGGAGAACATCCCCAGTCCCTCTTTTGCTGAATTCAGGCACTTAAGACAGCCTAAACATATTCTGTCCATCATCTTCTCGCATGCAACTATCCCTATGCTCACCTCCTTTTTTATCTCTTCCATTGGATCACCTCTTTTATAATAATAAAAAAGAAGAAAGGATTAGAAGACTAGGGCGTTGCCAACCAGTTCGTGAACTCCTCCGACCTTTATCGGCAGTTTGTAATGTCTCACATAGGTGTCAAATGATGCTTTATCTATTGCGCATATCATTGCAAGAAAGTTAGCTCCAGTTCTCTTTATCGCCTCCATCTTAGGCTTTATCGCCTTAAGCCTCAGCTCTAATGTCTCATCTGCAAGCAATCCTCCTCCAGCAGTGCAGCATATTGTTCTCTCCCTGTTGACGGACGGATCGAGCTCAACATAATTCCTGCATACGCTCTTTAATATGTATCTCGGCTCATCTATGAGCCCCATCGATCTAGCTGGATTACAGGAATCATGATATGTCACGATGTACTGATCGTTCTTGCTTGGATCTATCTTGAGCTTGTTGTGCTTTATCAGATCTGCTGTAAACTCACATATGTGAACCATCTTCGTGTAAACAGCGTTCTTGAACTTTGTTCCTGTTATTGGAGATACAGGCTCCTCTAAAAAGTCAGCAGGTCCGTTCATAGTCCCCATGAAGTCATGTATGACCCTCCACATGTG
>JAGDWR010000029.1:0-5640 GCA_023269865.1 Candidatus Methanodesulfokora sp. | reverse complement strand
CACTCTCCTCCAAGTATCCACTTCACCCCAAGCCTCTTAGCCTCTTTATATATCTTTGCATTTATTTTCTTCATATGCTCATAGTTGAGGAATAAACCGAAGTTCCCTCCCTCGCTAGCATAAGTGCTTATCGTGTAGTCCAAGCCTATCTGATGGAACATCTTCACATATCCCTTGAAGGTGCCCCAGTGAGGGCCTCCGAAGAAGTCAGCTGATGGGGGGACAAACAGGATCTCTGCTCCCTTCTTGTTTATCGGTATCTTCACCTCTATCCCAGTCTCCTCCTTTATCTCCTCCTCCATGAACCTACATGCATCTGCAAGAGCTGCTGGAGGTATGCCCATGTGGTTTCCTATGTACTCACATTTCGCTATGGATTCAGTAGTAGATCTGGGACTTAGCCCTATTGCTGTTAGCACCTCCCTTGCTGCTATTGTTATCTCAGCTGTGTCTATTCCATACGGACAGAAGACAGCGCACCTCCTGCACTCAGAGCACTGGTAGAAGTAGGTGTACCAGAGCTTCACCATCTCCTCATCGAAATCCCTTGCTCCAGCCTTCTCTCCAAGCAACTTCCCCTCTCTCGTGTAGTACTTCCTGTAGACAGCCCTCATCAGATCCTGCCTTCCAACAGGCATGTTGTATGGATCGTTTGTCGCCAGGAAGAATGGGCACTTATCTGAGCAGGCACCGCAGTGGACGCAGAGATCCATGTAAAGCCTCACTGATCTGTACTTCTTCAGGACTTCATCGAACTTCTTTAAAGCTATCTCCTTCCAGTTCTCGGGAAGCTTGAAGTCATCTCTCGACCACTCCCTTGGGAATGGAAGTTTCATCAACTCCATATCGCTCTTCTTTGATGCATGCAACCTGAACTTTTCACCAGGCCTGGAGAAATCCAGCTTCACATCAACCACCCCTCTCTATCATCTCCAGCTCATCCTTGAACTTCTCATAATACTCTTCCCAGCTCATTATCTCAACTGGAAAGTCCCATGGGTTCACCTTCCTCCTCATCCTAGCATCGTTTCTCTGATTCTTCACTGGATTGAGAAATATTCCTATGAAATGCATAACTTTGCTAAACGGTATGTAGATCATAAGGATCTCAACAAGCAGCATGTGAAGAAGGAAGTATATATTGCTTGGAGGCTCCACTGGCCTGAGGTATATCAAGCTGTAGATGAATGCAGACACCTGCTTCACATCAACTCCGGAGTAGAACCTGACGTAATCCCCCAGCAGGACTATTGATATCAGCAACAACAGTATTAGATAATCGGATAGATGGGATATGTACCGGACGTTGGGCATCACAATCCTCCTCACTATGAGAAATGCGAGGGCTCCAGCAAATATTATGCCAGTGTAGCCCACTAGATCATACCAGAAGTAGCCAATGGCTCCCCATAGATCGTGGAACAGGATATTTATTATATGAGCTATTATTGTGGTTAGAAGTAGCACATGGAATATCCATCCACCCATCCAGAGTTTCTTAGCCCCTCTCCACAAGCTTCTGAACACAAACACCTCTGTTGCAAGCCTTGCAGCCACGCCAGCATATGTGGTTGGACCTGGTGTTAGGGGGACTTTCAAGGGAACTGGCACTCTCATCCACGTGTAGAACTTGTAAATTATACCTATTACTAAAACTATTACAGATATGTATGCTAGCACAATTCCTATTGTGAACTCCAGAACTCCCATGAAATCACCTCACGTAAAATACCATCAAAAGAAGAGCTAAGATTATGAAAGCGATGCCTGCAGCTATCCACTCTTGATCGTAGTCCTCTCTTATATTCTTGTATAAGTAAAGTATGATGGCAGAAGCTGTCAGCTCTGCTGATAAGCCTGCTGCGAACTTGTTTTGGGACGTTATTGGATCAAGATAAAAGATATATGCGAGAACTACGAGCTGAAATATGAGAATTGCAAAAATTCCTGCCTGAAATCTGTCCATTTTTATCACCTCCTGATCAAGTTCCTCGGCTCAGCTGAGTAGAGGATCAAGGTCGACATGATGAGCGATATTAAGAGGGATATTGTGTTTAGAACAAGGCTGAAGGTATTTGTGTACATAGTTATCATGGAGATAGAACAGCTTCCCACCACTATGAAGAAGCTCATTGCAAAGAAAAGCAGGAGATTATTGGATGTGGATGCCTCGATGAACTCCCATGCAAACTTCTTTGGCATCCTTAATGCTTTCACATGCTGATATCTCATGTAGATTACCCTGGAGATGAGACCAACTATCAGTATGGGAAGCCCCAAGATTATTATTGCTGCATCCAGGGAGACTCCTTTTCCTGGAGTGAGCGCCCCCCATATGGTGAGAATTACTATCTCGACAACGGCTATAACCCCTACTGTTGTCGCAAAAGGTCTTTCCATTGGATTCCTCTTCTCAGATCTGTCTATGAAGGGCAGGAATGTGACAACAAGAGCTATGAGCATGAATAGGGATAGTGCTGCTTGAACTCCTGTCTTCCCCTCGAATATAGGTATTTTCAGTATCTGGTACATCCAGAGGAAGTACCATTCTGGCTGGGGCGCGTATTGGGCTGCTATCTCAGGGGAGAATTTTGGCGGAAATTCCGCTGGAAATACAGCAGATATCAGGAAAAGAACTGAGAGAAAGACAAAGGAGAGCATCAGCAGGTATACGAGCACGTCGGGGAACCACCTTACCTCTCTTCTGTCTGCCTCCTCAGACAACGGCTCTGAGGCACCATGTACTTCAAACATGTGTAATTTTATTGCAAAACATAGTATTATTATTACTGGAAGCACGACTACGTGAAATGAGAAGAACCTAATGAGAAGCTCCTCATCGCTGCCGGTACCAGCTATTATGTATATTATCATCCCTCTTATCGGATCGGGCAGATTGTTTATCAAGCCTATTGAGACATCAACAGCGCTCTTAGATATGACAGTCCAGGGGAGAAGATAGCCAGTGAATCCCATTGCTAATGTAGCTAGGCCCATCACCATGCCAACTATCCACATCAGCTCTCTAGGCTTTTTGTAAACTCCGACAAAATATCCTCTGACCAAGTGCAGGAATGCAAGCAATATCATCGAGTACGCACCATAGAGGTGTACTGTCTCTAGAAATAGGCCATAAGAGACGGAAGAAACTATCTGCATCGTTGATTCATATGCCTTGTCGGGAGATGGGACATAGTACTGCATCATCAAAATTCCAGTGACACCTTGGAGCAAAAATACGACAAAAGCTATTGCACCAAGCCAGTATGTGGGGCTTAGAGAGTATCGAGGTGCAGGCCTCAATATAGTCCTGCTGAAGCCGAACCTGGAATCTATCCAGTCAACTATTTTGTATATAGTGCTTTTCTCTTCAGCAGCCATAAAAACACCTACCCTCCTCCCACAAGCTTTCCTCCTATAAGATCGCGCCATACCTCTGTTGATCCAGGCGGTCCCTTCCCGAATATAACGGGGGGTCCCATGCCGACTGCATAAATATCGCCTGTTGAGCTATCATATTCAAGCTTCACTGGAGGAAGAGGATATAAGGGAGGACCTGCTAAAATCTTAGCTCCATCATCTGCATCATAGAAGCCTGCATGGCAAGGGCAATAGAATAAATCCTTGTCAGGAAACTCTGTTGAGGATCCAGCGGGCATAAATCTGACCATACAGCCTAGATGTTGACATATCTGACTGTATGCAACTATATCTTCATCTGGCCCAACCCCGCCGCTGACCTTCTTTCCCAGCTTAACTAGGATGTTTGGCGTGCTCTCAAGAGGATAGTTGAATATTATGGGTTCCTTCTCCTTCAGATCCTTTATATTAGCTACTTTTATCCTAGGCCATTCCGGTATCTTCATCTGAATTGGTCCTAAGGCTCTTACAACTCCAAGAAGTCCAGAAAAAGCAAAGACAGCCGAGAGAAAAGCCATGCTTTTGAGGAAATTTCTCCTGCTCTCGTTTATCACCTCCTCCTCTGCAACTTTCACCACTGTTTTCTCCTCAGCTTTCTTTTCAGGAGTGCTGGACATCCCAGCACCTCTTCAGACGCACCCTGTCGGCTTTGGCAGGCCAGCTATCTTGCATGCACCATTTGCAGGTCCGCTTGGGAACAACTCGTATATCTTCTCCAGGCTAAATCCTGTTGCTTTTGTCAACATCCTTATCGGAGGGGCTATGCCATATTTCAGGAAGTAATCTCTGAGGTAGTTTACAACCTTCCAGTGTTCCTCCGTCATCTTCTCTATTCCCTCAAAATGCTTTGCGAAGAATTCAGCTAACTCTGGGGTCCACTTCTCAGGCTCCTGCAGGAATCCATCCTCATCTACAATATACTTCTGACCCTTGAATTCTATCTCGGGCATCACCTCTCACCCCAGCTTTCAGCAGAGGAGGGAAAATATATAATCTCTCATGGAAAAACTGAAAAATAGTTCAGATCAAGTAAGCTTTGTAGCATGTTTTGCATGATTCTGGAAGAGGGGGCATTTCCTCAGACAAACTGAAGATATCCACAGGGCCCTTCCATGCCGACAATCTTCTGCGAAAATGATCTCTAAATTCCCTGTATTCAGGGGAGCTCCATATCTCCTCAAAGCTTTTCTCAGTCAGACTGCCAAATATCTTCTTGTTGATGCGGATCTCTCTTCCACAGAAGATCCTCTCTATTTTCTCTTCCAATGTGGGAAGGTTCAGATAGACGCATGGTGACACCTCTCCTTCCACTGAGATGAAAGCACTCTCCAGCGGATCCTCAGCGCACATAGGAGATTCCATCATCTCAAGAGATCTCTTTCCGAATGTAATTCCAAGCTCCTTTGCGATTTTCTCAGCCTCCTCTATTTTTCTTAAGAAATTTTTGTCCGGTTTTGAGCAGGAGAAGACAACTATTTTCTCCACTTCCTTGTTCGGCACATAATCCACATTTGGAGCTATGACCTCGTTCACACCAAGCTCGTACGCAAGCCTCACAACATGGCTCAGTTCCCCTATGTTTTCCCTTGTCAACTGGAAGGTTATCGCTATAATCGGTCTCTCCCCCTTTTTTCCTTTAGACATCATCTTTATCCTGCTCAAAAGCCTCTCATAACTTGACCCAACTCTTATCCTCTCATGAGTTTCTTTGGAGGCTCCTCCTAGGGAAAAGGTTATCCTATCAAGATTTTCGAGCAGAAACTCAGCCATTTTATCATCTATTAGAACACCGTTTGTCGTCAAACCAACTTTACATCCACTTTCTCTTGCAATCCTTATCATCTCCGGAAGACTTGGGTTATGAAGGGGCTCCCCCCACCCCTGAAGATGCACATAATCAACTAATGGAAATATCTCTGCTATCCTCTTATAAAGGCTTAGATCCATGTTTCTCTGCTTCCACTTAGAGGAAAAAATGCTTCTAGGACAGAAAGAGCACCTCATGCCGCAGAATGTTGATACCTCAATCTGGAGGTTCTTCAGCATTTTTCCACATGAAAAATTAGGCAAAGCTAACTAATTAAAGTATTTATTCGACTTTTGCCTAAGACAGATAAATTTTTAGGCTTCATCCAGAATTTTTCTAGATGAAAATGCAGGAGAAAATATTGAGAGGTCCCCTTTCAAAAACTGAAATTAAAATACTAAAATATCTTGCAA
>JAGDWR010000066.1:11552-15232 GCA_023269865.1 Candidatus Methanodesulfokora sp. | reverse complement strand
AGAAGCTCAACTTTGCTCAATGGTATTCCCTCCTCCTTTTTAGGATCTGCCCTCATACCAGATTCTATGAACTCCTCCACTGTTTCAGGCAATCCGAGCTTCTCAGCTGGAATTATCCTTTCGTTCACAATAATTCCGTAAGATATTTTTCCATTGAAGCTGAACCTTGCCACTTTCATAATGCAAGCAGCAATACAGTATTTATTAACTTTTCTCAATGTTTTTTAGTAATTCTGCAGTAGTTTCATGTGGGAAAAGGAAGAGTCGCTGAGATAATATCGGAGATGCTGTACAAACCAGGGGAGAGGCCTGAGGACTACGAGATCATCTTCATATCTAGGGATGAAAGGGGAAATACCGAGGTGGTAAGAGGGGATGAGATAAGAGCGCTTCACGACAGGATAATTGTGAGAGGAAGGGAGATACCGCACCACAGGATAGTTGAGATAAGGAGGAGGGGCATTGTCCTATGGAAAAAGTAAAATTTAATACTTGCCATATCGATGTCCCAAAATGGGCTCTAAGGCAGTAGCTGTGAGGATACCGATGGATCTTTTCAGGAGGATACAGGAGATATCGAAGCTCAGGAAGGTTGATACATCTGAGCTGGTGAAGAGGGCATTTATGCTTGGCCTTGAGAGGCTCATGCTTGAGACTGCAATAGAGCTCTACTATGAGGGGAAGTTGAGACAGAGCGAGGCAGCAAGGATGGCAAACATGACGGTGAGGGACTTCATGGCAATAGCAAGGGAGAGAAGATGTTGCTAGCCTCCTTCTATTTTTATGGGCTCCATCCGTACTTCTCCGTCCTCCTCCAAACTCTCGGCCTCCTGAGGATGGAGTCGAGAAGGGATTTCATAGCTACAGATGATTGTATCATCCAGTACACATAGATCATCGGTATCAGGAGGAGATTTGTGGGACTAAGGGATCTCTCAAGCGCTGACAAGGAGAAAACAACTGAGAGTACAGTTACAGCACCCAGAATTGACCCCATAATCTCAAGTATGATGTCGGAAATTGGATAAACCATGCTTGCTATCCAGCAAACATATCCAAGAAGGGAGAAAGCCATGAATATTGGGCCGAGGAGGAATATCTCAGCATCAAAAGCCGCAAAAGATGGATTTTTAAGAAGCTTAATGTACTTCATTGAGGTCTCTATATATCCTCTGTACCACCTCAGCCTCTGCCTTATCAGGGATTTGAGCTTGCTCGGGGCCTCCTGCCATGATATGACATCCTCTGCATACTTCACCTTGATATTTCTCAGGAGAAGTCTTGCAGCAAGCTCTACATCCTCTGCCAGAGAGCTTTCATCCCAGCCTCCTAGCTCCTCCAACGTCTTCCTTCTCACGAAGAGACAGCTCCCGAGGAATGGGACAAAAAGCCCAAATTTGTCCCTCCCACTAATTATCAAGCGCTGCCATGCCTCCTGCTCAAAATAGACAAGGGTTGAGAGGACATTCTGGTCCTTGTTCAGATATCTGTTTCTCCCCTGCACGGCAACAGTTCCATTCCGAAAGTATGCAGCTGCTCTGGTAAGGCAATCCCTTTCAACAACGCTGTCGGCATCAAAAACAGCTATGATATTCCCTGATGCATGCTTTAACCCTAGATTAAGAGCTGCTGGCTTTCCCCTGGGATTTTCCTCCTTTATCACTTTAATTCCATAGCTCCTGCAGACATCAGCTGTGGAGCTGTCAGAAGAGCCATCCACCACTATTAGCTCGATCATATCCCTCGGATAATTGCACTCCAGAATGGATTTTATGCACCTTCCTATCACCTTGCTCTCATCCCTAGCTGGAATTATGACAGAGATCCTCGGGAGTTCTCCTTGTTCCTCCACTCTTCTCCTCATATTGCTGGATCTGGAGCCTGCTAGCATCAGGGGTGTGTGATAAAGGATCCAAAAGAGGATCAAGCAGAGGATGAGGAGCGAGACAGCCTGGAGAAAGGTCACAAGAGAGAAGGATAAGCCTAACTTAAAAAGATTGCAAATCTTGTTGCATTATAATAAATTTTTAGGCCCTCAGGAGCTTTGTCACTGAATCCACTGCCTCATCCAGATCCTCTGCTTCCACAACTTCAACCTTGTTCTGCCTCAAAAGATTTAGTGCATCCTCGGATATCCTCGGTATTGCGATGAAGATGGCCCTTTTAGGAGCTGTGTCCATCACCTTGAGGGCGAATCTGAATGCATCATCCTCCCCCACATAAAGCTCTCTTGCAACTATATCCATTACTATCAGCCCTCCGCTCCTGTCATTTAGGACGCAGTTGAACTGATGAACCACGCCTGATAGGCCCCTGATGGATCCCGGCATTTTTACATCATAGCTCTTCTTTAGAATGCTCTCCAGTCTATCAAGTTTGCTTTTGTTCTTCTTAAGCCTGTAGGAGAAAACTGGTTCTATTACGGCTGAGATATAATCGCTTTCCTTTCCACAGTTCAGGCATAAGAAGGATACCTTTGGATCTCTAAACACATTTCCACAATTCTCACACCTGTATTGGATGCCTAGATCCTCATATCCACCCTGTTTATCACATATGGGGCATTTTCCCTCAAGGAAATCTTGTTCAAGCCCTGCATAACCACAAGAATGCCTCAACGCCCTTCCCTTGGTTATAATCCTGCTCCCACAACTCGGGCAGCTGGGCTTGGCAAGCATCAAATGGCTTCCGCAATTGGGACATAAAACTAGGCTGTCTATACGCTTCTTTGTCATTGCTCCCTCTTTTACCAGCTCATTCAGCTTTTCCAAGGCAGCCTCTCTATCAAGATCGAAGATCCTCTCGGCATCCGGGTAGCTTACCCCTTTCTCATCTATAATAGGCCTCAACTCCTCGGTTGACTTTGCAATTATCTCAAGCACTATCCTATCTCTAGCTGTGAGCATAAGCACGATTAGGACGGAAATATATAAAGCATTTTGTTCAGAGTCCAAACAAGAATGAGTTAAAATCTTTTTCATCTCATGGCTTTTTATCAGCCCTTGAGCTCCTCGAAAGAGCAGTCCATATGGTCCTTGTAGGAGTGAGTATGAGGTCAACTGGGACATCCCACTCATCCCTGGGCACAAATTCCACAACCTGGATATCATGAACTGTGGTCACCTTTAATGTTTCATCGTTTATAGATCCAGCTTCCCTCCAGATCTTGAACTCCAGATCTGAATATCCTGTCCCCTTTCCAAGCCTATAGCCCTCCATGCTGACTGCAACAGATCCCGCCACAAATATGTCTATTTTGTGATCACCTGGTTTCACAGGCCTTCCTTTCTCCATCATCCCCCTTATAGTTGGGCTGATATTCGACCCTCTCAGCTCAATAAACCCTTTTGAGAGCCTGGGAGTGGCTACTATGAGTATTTTTCCATCCTTAAGCGCTATCTCTCTGACATGTGCTTGAGGAGAATCGGGGTTGCACAGCACCACCCCTGCCTTTCTGTACTCATCTAATTCTCTAAGCCTCATTGCAGCTTCTCTAGCTCCCTTAAAATTTGGTATCCTTCCGTAAATGGGAAATGGAGGCAGGGCAACACCTCTCTCCATCATTGCCCTCCATATTCTATCTCTTATCTCATCTTTTCTCATCAGCCAAAGCTGAGTGTGCCCGTAATAAACTTACCACTTGTATGGAAGATGCCACTTGAAAAGTTAAGTAAAGTTTA
>JAGDWR010000066.1:9978-11452 GCA_023269865.1 Candidatus Methanodesulfokora sp. | reverse complement strand
TAATAAACTTACCACTTGTATGGAAGATGCCACTTGAAAAGTTAAGTAAAGTTTATAAAGAATGGGCTTTCTTTACTTATTGGTTAGAATTTCTAAGGTGATTTTAATGGAGATATTCAAGACAGAGGACTGGAAGAAGGAGAAGCATGTCCCTGTTATAGAGATTTTGGAGAAGAAGGAAAATTTGGTCACCGTTAAAGTATCAGTAGGCAAGGAGATAAAACATCCAAACACAACGGAGCATCATATAAGGTTCATAGAGCTCTACTTCCTGCCCGAGGGTGAGGGCTTTCCTCTCGATATAGGAAGGGCTGAGTTCAACTCCCACGGTGAGTCAACAAGGGGACCGAACACAAGCACAGTGTTCACTGAGCCAGTTTCTGTCTTCAGCTTCAGGACGGAGAAAAAGGGCAAGCTAATTGCATTCTCATACTGCAACATCCATGGGCTCTGGAGAAGTGAGGAGGAGCTCACATTATAATTTTATTTTTCCTGATCTCTAGATGTTATGAACTGGAAAAAGATATCCACTGCGTTGCTGGCCACTGGATATGTTTTAAATGCAGTCATGCCCAGCATTGGAGCAAGAGGGCCTGCTGATCTAGCTCTTCTGATGTCATTTATCCTCTCTGTCCTTTTTATGCTTCCTTTTTCCAAGAAAATAGTTCTCCTTCCTTTTCTTGGATCCTCGATTGGATTTTTATTTGAATATATTGGAGTAAACTATGGATATCCATTTGGAGGCTACTCCTACTTGAAGCTTGAGAGGTTCTCCCTTTATGGAGTTCCAATTCCTATTATAATTGCTTGGGGCATATATGTATATACATGCTATTTAGCATCATCCTATATTATTAAGGGCAGAGGGAGGATTTTCGTTGCATCACTGCTCATGGTCCTATTAGACATGGCAGTCGATCCCGTCATGGTGGAGAATGGGATTTGGGCTTGGAGGGAAGGTGGCATCTGGTTTGGAATACCGCTAACCAACTTCTTTGGTTGGTACACAGTCTCCATCATGGCTTTTTTCTTGTACTCCATCTTCTCCAGAGAGGATCTGGATAAGTCTCTTTCCTGGCATGCATACATCCCATATTTGTTCAGCTTTCTCCCAATACTAGCTTCTGCAGGTCGGAAATCATGGATTCCAGCTTATATCAGCTTTTTAATTGCTGTAGCAGTTTTTTATGCAGGAAAATCACATCAAAAAGTCATTAAGGGTCTCCTTCTTGCTCCTTAAGATTGTGGAGTTCTCCATCCAGATCCTCACCGGAAGGCTAAGCTTTCCTCCGATGAATGAAAGGCATTCCTCCAAGCTTGAGAAAGAATAAGGCTTTCTCCTCAACAGGTTTCTCACAGTCTCCCTCACATTCCAGACCCCGGTCGGGATGTAGCCAGGATGTATCTCCCTCAATATGAGGACAGAGGCCTGCCTCCTCTCGCTAAAGAGCCTCTCAGCTACCGCAAGCCTGCC
>JAGDWR010000066.1:7452-9878 GCA_023269865.1 Candidatus Methanodesulfokora sp. | reverse complement strand
GGCTCATAGTCCCCAGCTATTCCCATCCATTCAGCAAGAGTCCCTGGAAACCAAGCTTCTATTGACTCATAGCTCCACATCTCAGGCAGCATGATCACAGCCCACTTATTTTTTATATATTCTGTGTAATAAACTCTAAATTCGTTTATAGTCGGATATTCCTTTATTTTTTCTATGATATGCTTTGATATTATGTCATCAACTGCAGTTATGGACCATCTTGTAGGAACAAATCTCCTTTTTACACCAAACAAGCCCGCGCTCAACCCCTGTTGTATCCTTGAGACCGGAACCCCTCTTTTGTATAGCTCTATGACAGCATCTGTTGATGTTAGATCTCTGTCATAATATGCTCTTTCGATCCTGAAGTCAGTTCTTCCTGGGGATATTTTCAGGTATTCAAGGCTTGCAGAAGGCCCGAATGGTTGATGATCCTCTGAAAACAGGAATCCTCTTGGAGGTGAGCTGAGCTTTGCCTCCATATCCACAGATGTCTCTGAGAGCATGGCTTCCCTGAGCTCCTGCGCATATCTTTCATCCACCTGAAGGACATTGAGGAGCTTCTTCCCCCTGATCAGCTGTATCCTCATCCTGACGATCTCATCAAGCTCCTTCCCAAACCAGGTCTCCGTTAGGCATAAGTGCTCAGTCCTTCCGAGGAAAGGGGGTATAAGCGGGCCGATGAAGACCTTCGGATATCCACTTCTGCCGACAAATATCTCAGGAGGTGAGGAACCAACTACCTCATTCGCGGATGGAATAAATGGGATCAATGATTGAATATCAGCTCTTCTAAGCTTCACTATGCTGTATTCCTCTGACAGGATCTTGAGCTTCTTCATCCAATATATTTTTTGGCTTCGACTTAATAAACTCAGCGATGGAGATAAGGGCTAGGAGCATACTGAACAGAAGCGCTATAGGGGATTACTGCATAAATCCCTATGTTGGCTGCCAGCATGCTTGCATATACTGTTATGCAGATTATTACACGAGGCTGATGGGGTACAGAGGGGAGTGGGGCAGTTACGTGCATGCAAAGATTAATGCACCCGATCTCCTCCTAAAGGAAATAAGAAAGAAGAAAAAAGGTGTTGTCTACTTATCCTCTCTAACAGATCCGTATCAGCCAGTTGAAGTTAATTACAGGCTTACAAGAAGGATTCTTGAGATCTTGATGAGCTATAAGTGGCCCATCATAATCCAGACAAAATCCTCATCTATAATAAGGGATATAGATGTAATAACAAAGTTTGACAATGTGAATGTGGGCTTCACCATGATAACGCTGGATGAGGATATAAGGAGGAGATTTGAGCCATTTTCCTCCCCAATAAACGCTAGAATAGATGCTTTAATGAGGTTAAAAGAGGAGAAAGTGAGGACTTTTGTGTTTATAGGACCCATCCTTCCTGGAACTGATCTTGATGAGCTTAGAGAGTTGATAATGACAGTCAAGGATTATGCTGACCTGATATACTTTGATAGATTGAACTTAAAGCCTGGAGTTGCCAGCAGGATCGATAGAGCTCTCTCCGAGATCTGGAAGCCAGACTGGCTTTCTAATTTAAACATATATTATGTTAATCTGAAAAAATCTTTGATCAAGCTCCTTGAGGGAGAAAGGATAAAATATGCCTTTGTCTACTGATCTCAAGATGGATGTCCTGGTTGTGACAACTCCTGAGATAGCCGGATATAAAATAAAGGAGATCAAGGGCCTTGTGTATGGACAGAGCATAAGGACAAGAGGGGCTCTTGGAAGGATTGTAGCTGGAATAGAGGCAATAGTTGGTGGAGCAAGTCAGACATACCTTGAGGAGTTCAACAAAGCCAGAACTGAGGCTATAGAGAGGCTGAAGGAGAACGCAGCAAGAGTTGGAGCTAATGCCGTTCTAAGCGTTGATTTTGAGACATCTGAAATTCTAGAGGGATTTATACTGATAACAGCATATGGAACAGCTGCCTTGGTGGAGAAGGAGTGATCAAAGGAGGTGCTCAGCTAATATCTTAAGGCCTATCAGGATCAGAACTGCTCCTCCAAAAGCTCCTGATCTCTCGCCAATAGCCTTTTTTCCCTTAAATCCGAGGTAAGATCCAGCTATTGTCAGCAGAAATGATGAAATCCCAGCTGTTATCGCTGGGAAAAGCGCCTCAATTCCTATCATTGATAGCCCTATTCCAGCCGCAAGGGCATCGATGCTTGTTGCTATCGAGAGGAGAAGAAGCATGAAGGGAACTTCTTTCAAAGGCTCTCCCCTGATGGACTGATGTATCATGTGGATTCCTATGGAGGAGAGGAGGATGAAGGCAATCCAGTGGTCAAATCCCTCCACAAATCCTGAGAATCTGCACCCCATGTGCCATCCAGCATAAAACATGAGGAACTGAAATATGCCAAAGGAAGAAGCCATCCAAAGGGAAGA
>JAGDWR010000066.1:0-7352 GCA_023269865.1 Candidatus Methanodesulfokora sp. | reverse complement strand
GTGAACCTGGAGGCTGAGACGGAGAAACAATCCAAGGCCAGGCTTATGGATACAGCTATGGATGAGGGATCCATCCCCCACCTCTGCTCAGTTGAAATAAAGATTTTATCCTCTTTGTGGGTTGCTGCTTATGGATCCAGAGGAAGCGATATCCTATGCTCTTGATCTTGGAGCTGAATTTGTCGAGATAAGACATCAAAAAATCTCAGTAACAGAGGTTTTTGTTGTCAATGGAGTTATAAGGAGGCTCTCATCTGGTGATGAATCGGGCTACTCCGTGAGAGTTCTTCTAGATGGATCATGGGGGTTCAGCTCAGGCCCAAGCCTTAAGGAGCTTGTTGATAGCTCATTAAAGCTTGCAAAAAGCCATAAAGGGGAGAAAATTGAGATTAAAGGGAGATCTTTTTCAGGCAGCTATATTAGCTCTGTGAAAGTCCCTCCTGATCAGGTATCGGTGGAGAGAAAGGCAAGGGATGCAGTTGAGCTGTGCAAAAGAGGGATGATAAATGAGGTGAGAAACTTCAACGTCTCATATGTGGATGGAGCTGTGGAGGAGGAGGTGTTCAACAGCATCGGGACTAAGGTTAGACAGAAGATCTACAGGACAAGAGTATCATTTTCAGCATATGCGCACAGAGCTGGGATAACGGAGAGAGCCATGGAGAGCGCTGGAGGGACAAGAGGATATGAGGTAGTTGAGGAGTCTGCCGAACTAGCTGAAACTGCTGCTAAAAGAGCAGTAGAGCTTTTATCTGCTAAATCTGCCCCAGCTGGAAAGTTTCAGGCTGTTATAGATCCAAAGCTTGCAGGAGTGTTTGTCCATGAGGCATTCGGTCATGCTGCTGAGGCAGATGAAGTTCTAGCTGGGATGAGCGTGCTTGAGGGGAGGATTGGACAGAGGGTTGGGGAAAATGTCAATATAGTGGATGATCCAACTATTGAGGGGCTTTATGGAAGCTATAAATTTGACAGCGAGGGATCAGAGGGAAGAAGAAAGCTAATAGTTGAGGGAGGAGTGTTAAAGGGGTTTATGCACAATCTGGAGACCTCCTCTAAAATGGGAGTTGAGAGCACCGGAAATGGAAGGGCAATGGACTTCAGGAATCCTCCAATAGTCAGGATGAGCAACACCTTCATAGACAGAGGGGATGCAGACCTGGATGAGATCTTGAGGATTAAGGAAGGGATATATGCGATGGGAAGCCTATATGGATACACAGAGCCTGCAAAAGGTCAGTTCATGTTTAAGGCTGAGGAGGGATGGCTCATAAGAAATGGAGAGCTTGTGGAGAAGCTGAGGGAAGTTGCCATAGCTGGAAACACGCTTGATATACTGAGGAACATAGAGCTCGTCGGCAAGGACTTGAGGTTCTCCCCAGGGACTTGTGGGAAGGATGGGCAGTGGGTTCCCGTTACAACTGGATCACCTCATATAAGGGTGAGGGAGGTTGTTTTTGGGGGATTGAGATGATGGAGAAGGAGATATTCATCCAAAGAGGGAGAGTTATAAGTGTGCATGCTGAGAGAGGAGTTATAAAGAGGGCTGAGGAGAGGAGATTCGAGGGAGCTGGCATAAGGGTGATAAAGGGGAAGAAGATGGGCTTCTACTTCACAACAGATCTGAAGAGGATTGATGATGCCTTGAGAAAAGCTGAGGAGATATGCGATGCGAACATGGAGGATAAAGACCTGAAGGGGCTTCCTGATTTGGGAAAATCCAACGTGAAGGGAATATTTGACAGTAAAATTGCTGAGATAGATGTATCTGAGGCAGTTGAGATCGCCAAAAGGATTATAGAAGCTGCAAAAATATCGGAGAAGATATACTCAATATCATGCGATGTGACATTATCCCATGTGAAAACTGAGATATATGGAAGAGGAGAGCAGGAGGAGGAGAGGACATTTGTGGGAATAAGCTCCTACATAACAGCAAGAGATGGGATGAAAAGCAGCACTGGAATGGAGATGAACAGCGGAAGAAGCCTATTATCAGTGGATCCTGAGTTCGTTGGAAGGAAGGCTGCTGAGCTGGCGTTGATGTCGCTCGACTCAATTCAAATAGAGACAGGGGATTATCCAGTTTTAATACATCCTCTTGCTTCACCTAATTTCATAGGATTCCTGGTCTCAGCAGCAGCAAATGCTGAGAACATTCAGCAGGGGAGAAGCTTTCTAACTGGAAAAATTGGACATTTGATGGGAAGAGAGGAGATCTCTGTGGTTGATGATGGGACTTTGGAGGGAGGAGTTGGGACAAGGGGATTTGACGACGAGGGGGTTGCGACAAGGAGGACTGAGGTGATATCATCCGGAGTTTTCAAATCCGCAATACACAACAGCTATACAGCATTCAAGGAGGGAGTTGAGAGCACTGGAAATGCGACAAGAACTTATAACTCCATTCCATCCATATCGATGAACAACGTCCTTCTTGAAGCTAAGGGGATAGAGGCAGAAGAGGATGAGCTTCTGTCGATGAAAAAGGGAGTTATCCTGTACTCAACTGATGACACGCCAAATCTAGCAAATGGTGAGTTCTCAGGCTTGATAGCCCTCGGCTTCCTGGTGGAGAAAGGGGAGATAAAATCGGGCTTGAGAGAAGTGGGATTTGGCGTTAACATGATGGAATTCCTCAAGAAAGTTGAGCTTGTTGGAAAGAAGAGGAGAAGTGTGGGCAGTGTCATAGCCCCTGAGATAAGAGTTAGTTCGATGAGGTTGGCTGGCAAGTAGTTCAAATGATCAGCTTTTAACGAGACTCTTGATGACAGCCACAATTCCAGGAAATGTCTCTTCGAGCAATTCCCTGCTAAAGCTCTCTATTAGCTCCCTATCGCTTTTATTTTTACTCCTCAGCCATCTCCTAATATCCCTCTTTGAGGCCTCTAGTTTCTCCCCATAGAGCTTTTCTATCAGCTTAACGATGTTCTCCTCAATCCCTCTCTCGAAGCCATTCACTGCAATATAGATGTTAGCTATTTTACCGCCTCTTCTAGCTCTCAGCTTATACGCGAAGTCGTTAATCTTTGTAAAATTCTGTAGCTCAAATCCATATTCACCCGCAAGTCTCTTTAACTCTTCTCCTCTTACATGCTCCTGATCGATAATTATTAAATAGTTAAAGGATGGTCTTACCCTCTCTGCGAGCTCTGTCACAGCCTTAAAGGCTGCAGAAAGTCCCGTTTTATGAGCAGAGAGGGGATTGGAAACAGTTATCTCGTGGTCAAACTTGGAGGCAATTGCACTGAATATCCTCTCATCCATCTGCCCATCGCCGAAAATTACGTATGCATGCACTTCAGTCCTGGATGCCTCAACTAGCTTCAAGCCAGAGCTCCTCCGTGATCTTTCTTATATCTATTTTGGATTCGAAGAGATCCTCTATCTCATCTAATGCGAACTCTCTTTATTTAAGGATCCCATCAGGACTCCTTTTTAAGGCAAAGATCTTGCAGTTGGAGGGATAAAAAGAGAGGAGAATCCTTATTAAATCGAGGCTTTGAGTTGTTATGAAAAGTTGAATATTATTGCTTTTGGCAGCCTCTAATACACAGCTAAGAAGTCTCTCCAAACCAGCTGGATGTTGGTGGATCTCCGGATCCTCTACGAGGGCGACTGAATTTTCCATTGTTAAGAGGATTGAGGTGATAGCTAGAGAAGTTCTGGCACCATCACCTAGGTCATCAATTCTTACAGCAGTCTGGGAGAGACCCACCATCAACGCATACGCGGTATAAGTAATTGGGATATATGTAAGCGAGTCCGCATCTGGTTCGTATCCCTCTTTTAGGAATTCTATTAGTTTTCTATCTAATCTTTTTCCATATATTATAGGCCAAACGTTCCTCTCAATCAGTTCAAAATTGTAGTATAACATATTATCGATTAACTCTGTTCCTTTTAGAAATTTCATTTCTTCAGTTCTATAAATCTCTCGAACATCGAATGTCATACCCAACGTTATACCTTCTTCTTCGATAGGATGGCCTCTAGGACATACATATTCACTATTGATTTTAAGAAAAATAACATCTTCCGGAAAGGAGCCACTCTTATGAGGTATTTTGAATTCTGTTGCTTTACCTGATTTAAAACTTAATGATATATTTATATTTTTGCTTATATCCATTCCATACCATAAAAATTTTCTAAAATCGCTCCAATTCCCTCTCTGAGACCTCCTCCTGACCAAAACGTCGAATTTTATGCTGTTTCTTATTCTATCTTCGGGCTCAGCCCAAGCTGATGCAAGATAGACAGCCTCCAGCAGGGTGGATTTCCCAGCACCATTTGCGCCTATTAAGATGTTTATGTCAGTAAGACCTTCTATCCTCCCGCTTTTAATTCCCCTGAAATTCTCCACGGATATGGATGTTATCACAGTTCTTCATCCTCCGCTTATCAGCATTAAAAGAGGTGGGAAATTATTAAAACTTCTCTGAAACTTATTCAAAACTTATACGTTAAAAAGTGGACGTAGCCCAAGTGAGCTTTAAACTGCTCTCTTCATGAAGGAGCTCACGAGCTCGCCATCGTATTTCGTAGCTATCATGGGCAGGACCGAGTAACCATACTTTCCTATTATCTTGGATATCCTCCTCGCTGTATCCAAGCTGTCGTCCTTCACCAATATGAGGACATTGCTCCCATATACCTCATCCTCCTCCCTTGGAAGGGCTATTATCCCATCAAGATTGTCCTTTAGTGATTCCTGAAGGTCATTTACCAGCTCTTTGATGATGTTTCTCCACTTCTCCTCCTTTGGATTGAAGATCATGAGCATGATAGCTGAATCCAAATTTTATATAAAAAGTTGAATGCTAAATTTGCTTGAGCAAATCTTTAGCTCTAGCAGATTTCTTTATGTTTTCCAAGAGTTTTTCATCATACGTGAGGAGTGTTGCGTCGAGTATTTCAGCTAAAGCAGCATATACAGAGTCATATATTGTCAAGTTGTTTCTGAAAGCAATTTCAACAGCTTTATCCAAAACCTCATCGAAATTGTGGACAACGAGCCCTATGCTCATCGCTGCCCTAACGCCATTTATCACATCATCTGAGCTCAGCCCCCTCGCATATCTCAAAAGATTTGCTAGCTCCACAAAAAACAAGCTTGGAACGTGAGCTTCAACTCTACCAGCTAAAATTTCACCTCTTAGGAGCTTCATCTCCTCAGATTCATCCTCTGTCAAGTACCACTTGGCAGCAGCGCTGGAATCTATCACAACTCTCATCTCATCTCGCCCTTGAATCCCTGAACTCCCTTATCAGCTCCTTAGATGGTTTGTCCAGCTTTGCCTTACTGGATATCTCATCCATCACAGTTAAAGCCCATTCTATCTCCCTTTTCCTCACCTCATCCTCAATTGCCTTCCTCATGAGTTCGCTCAAGTTTATCCCATACTTTCTTGCTTTCTCCACGAGGCTCCTCCTCACCTTTGTGGACACAGTTATGTAGCCCATATAAGGACTACCATAAAGGTAGTATATAAACATATCCACCTTCCGTCAGCTATGAATAATTTTAACTTTCCCTTTCCCAGGAGACGTATGTGGGCCATAGTGATACATGGAGGAGCTGGTCAGATAACATCCACATCCGAGAGGGAGCATGAAGTCCTGCTAGAGGCAGTTAAATCAGGTGCTGAAGTATTGGCATCAGGCGGAAGCGCCTTGGATGCAGTGGAGAAAGCTGTTTTGGTGATGGAGGATAGCGGGTTGTTCAACGCGGGTTCTGGCTCCTGCCTAAACATAGCTGGGGAGGTTGAGATGGACGCAGCAATAATGTCCGGAGGAAGAGCTGGTGCTGTTGCATGCGTGAAGAGGATAAAAAATCCAATAAAAGCAGCAAGAAAGGTAATGGAGTTGACAGATCATGTCATCTTATCCGGGGAGTTTGCTGAGAGATTTGCAATTAAAATGGGGCTTGAGACATCAAACTTCATAACAGAGGAGAAGATGGAGAGATACAGGAAGTTGATGGAAGTTTTTAATAGAAAGGAGTGGTATTACAAGTTGAACAAAGATCTGTTGGACAGATATCCTGAGTTAATTCATGGAACAGTTGGGGCTGTGGCAATTGATTCAAAAAGGGAGCTTGCAGCAGCAACATCAACAGGAGGAGTTTGGCTTAAGCTTCCAGGGAGGATAGGTGACTCAGCAGTGATAGGAGCTGGAACTTATGCTGATGAGAGAGTGGCAATCTCAGCAACTGGAATAGGAGAGTACATAATAAAGATGGGATTTGGGATAAGGGCCAGCGTGATGGCTGAGATGGGGATGAAGGCAGATGAGATAGCAAGAGCTCTAATAGCAAAAACAAGTTCTGAATTCGGAAGGGGGATAGCTGGAGTTATAGTGGTGGACAGAAACTACAGGATAGGGGTTGATTACAACACGGCTGGGATGAGAAGGGGATGGATGAGGAGCGACATGAAGAGGCCTGTTGTCGTGGATCTCTGAAAAATTTAAAAGGCGGAAATTCACTTTAGCATATGAGCAGAATGGTCCGCCTACTCCTCAGGGAGATGAGGCTTTATGATATGACAACTCACGAGGACAGGCTTGAGATAGACAGAGAGATAGAGAGGAGGACTGGTTTAAGCTGCGATGAGGCAATTGAGATGGGATTGATAAGCAGGGATGAATTCCTAGCAATTGTAAATGAGATCCTGAGGAGGAGGAAAAGAGGGAAAGAGGTAGAGCTGTACGTTTAGGGGCAGCTGCATCCAAATGAGCCATTGTCGCTTCCATGCCCCTCTGGACTAGTGTTAAGCCAGACATCCACGACATACCAGACGTACATGTCGCAGTGTCTTGACAGAACTCCAAATATGTTCCAAACACAGAGCATGTGGTGAGTATCATGCCTCACCTGTGATGCCACTGTTCCAACACCATTGATGTAGTGGTATGACTTGCAGCAGGTCACTCCGACCGCGCTCTCCTGATATGAGAGATCCGCTGCATTTGTTATCGCAATTCCATACAATATGTACCATATGCCCTTCGCGTGATTAGTTGCCTTCCACACCCCAACTGGGTAGTACCACTTCAGGTATGCCTCCCCCTCATGGACGTAGTTGTAGCTCTGGAGATCCTTGGGTATCAAGCTGGATTTTATCAAGTAGGTCCTCCCAACAGATCCGTAGACAATGAGGGAGGAGTTGTCCTCAGCCCTATGCACTACTTTTTCCTCTTTTATCTCTTTAACAAGGACTAAGTCAGCCTTCTCTTTTCCCTTTACACCTTTTGAGTCCCAAAGTACCACATAGGTGTCGTTTCCAGAGAGGAAGATGGAGTAGCTGACCCCTCTGTAAGTCACTGTGTATAGAAATTTCCCACCTGGAATT
>JAGDWR010000051.1 GCA_023269865.1 Candidatus Methanodesulfokora sp. | reverse complement strand
ATGTGAACAAACTCCTTGGAGAGACAGGCAGATTAAGAGGAAGGGATGTTGAATTCAGAACTGGCCTGATGCTGCAAGGATGGTTCAGAAGGTATGCCCCCGAGTATGAGGTGTTCATGTGGGATGGAACAGGAGCTGATGTGATTGTAGAGGGAAGAGGGGTTCTTGCCTCAGTTGAGATAGCAATAAAGCCCAAAAAGGAGGATGTGGAACAGCTTAAGGGAGGAATTGGAGCGATAATGGAGAATTGGGGGAGAAAACCGGATTTGCTGATACTTTACTCTAGATCCGGGGTTATACCTGAGAGAGTGGCCAGATTTGCCGCAAAAATGGGGGTTAAGATCGCAAGAAAGTCGATTGAGGTAAAGAAAATGCTTGATGAAATTGTCAGATAATTTCCAGATCCATAAACCTGTGTCATAGCTTCTCTATGAGGAGTATGTCCTCAGGGGGGAGCCTCCAGCCCATTGCACCTCTGAACTCCTCTACTCCCTCAACTCTCTCGCTCTTCGGTATTGCTGTCACCCTAGGCCTTGATATCAAATAGTTCAACGACACCTGAACCTCTGTTCTTCCATTTCTTCTCGCTATCTCTCTTATAAGCTGCACTTTTTTCACCCTCCCCCTCTCTATTGGCGTGTACGCTTGTATTGTTATCCCTTTTTCTATGCAATATGGAAGAAGATCTTTCTCAACCCTCCTGTCGAGAACGCTGTACTTCACCTGGTTTACCACTATCTCATTTTTCCTGGTGGATCCAACAGCTCTTTCAAGCTCCCTTAAGTTGAAGTTGCTCACCCCTATATACCTTGATAATCCCTCTTCTGCTATTCTCTCCAGGGATCTCACCTGCTCCTCGATGGAAGATGAATGGGGCCAGTGTATCAATATCAGATCAACATAGCTCAAATTAAGCCTTCTCAGGCTGGATTTAGCTGCATTTATAGCTTCATATGGATCCCTGAAGTGCTCTGGAAGGAGTTTTGTCGTTATGAAAACATTCTCCCTCCCAACTTTCTTGACAGCAATGCCAACAATATCCTCGGTGTTGTACATCTCAGCTGTGTCTATCATGTCAATTCCTATCTCAACAGCGTGAACAAGTGCTTCTGTTGCTTTCTCCCTATCTCTTATTCCCCAAGTACCGAGGCCTATAGCTGATACCCTCTCACCTGTTCTGCCTATCTCCTTTCTGTCCTCCGGATCGATGGGAAGCATATGCTCAATGCCGGCTTTAATATTTAACTGGTTAACAAGATGTATCCTCCATTTTTCCTGGCATTAATAGGCCGTGAAGTCATCAGAGGAAACATTTTTATCTTCTTTCCAGTTCAATTAACTGATTGGAGGTCATGCAGCTTTACTTCTTCATCAGGCCATTGAAATTAACTCGGTATTATCCGAGATCTCTTGCGCCCATCAACCCCATGCTACTCGGTAAGGAGGATTTTAAATAAAAAAAGAAACTGGTATTAACTATCTGCTTTGGGATTCCTGGCAACGATATCCGCTACTTTTTCACCTCAGCTCTTCTCAACCACTCCTTCAGCATGTCAATGAGCTCCATTGGGATCACTATCTTGGTGGATCCAGATTCTCCTATTGCCTTGAATCCCTCCAGATACTGGAGCTTCATCGTGTTCTCATCTAGCTGCCTTGCTACCTCTGATATCTTCTGGAGAGCAGTTGAGTAGCCCTCAGCCCTTAGTATGGCTGCCTGTCTGTCTCCCTCAGCTTTCAATATAGCAGCTTGCTTTTCTCCCTCAGCCCTTAGTATAGCAGCCTGCTTCTCCCCTTCTGCAACTCTTATAGCAGCTTCCTTCTTACCCTCTGCCTCCGTCACCATTGCCCTCCTCTCCCTCTCAGCTGCCATCTGCTTTATCATCGCCTCCTGAACTGTTTGAGGCGGGAGTATCTCTCTTATCTCAACGTTCGTTATCTTCACTCCCCACCTCTCCGTCACCTCATCGAGCTTGCTCCTGAGCACATGGTTTATCTCATCTCTCTTTGCCAGCACTTCATCCAGCATCATCTCTCCTATCACAGCCCTTAAAGTAGTTGTGGATATGCCGAGAGCTGCCCCTTTAAAATCTGAAACATTAAGAACGCTTGCCTTTGGGTCGACCACCTTGTAATACACGATGAAGTCTATATCTGTCGGCGCATTGTCCTTTGTTATGCAAGTCTGATGCGGAACATCAAAGTAACTCTCCCTTAGATCAACCCAAAGAAGCTGATCTATTATCGGTATCCTGAAGACAAGCCCCGGTCCCTTCATTCCCACGAACCTTCCAAGCCTCAGTATCACAAGCCTCTTGAACTCTGGAACTATCCTTATTGCTGACGCCAGAAAGCCTATTATGACGAGGAGGACAACTGCCAAAAGAACCAAATCCACTATGCCCATCATTTTTTGTGCCTCCCGACCACCAGCTTGAGCCCTCTGACATCCAGCACGATCACTCTCTCCCCCTCCTCCAGCTCCTCCTCTGACGTCGCTGTCCATAGCTCCGACTCAACCAGGACAACTCCCTCTCCTCCAGCAGGTATCCTCCTCTTAACAACTCCTTCCCTCCCTATAAGACCCTCAAGAGAGTGAAG
>JAGDWR010000102.1:14757-17152 GCA_023269865.1 Candidatus Methanodesulfokora sp. | reverse complement strand
GCAATGAGGGCTGCCATAGAGAGGGATGCTCTTTCAGGAGATGGAATAGACATGCTGATAATATCTGAGAGCGGAACAGAGGAGAAGTTCGTCCCAGCCAAAATAGAGTGGAGGGATATAGGGAGGAGAATGTAAAAGTGGATAGGAGCAGTCTTTTGACGGAGCTTATAAATCTCATAAGAATAAAGAGTTTTTTCAGGAGAGAGGCTGAGATAGCCAGCTATCTAGTTGACAGGCTCTCGAGAATAGCAGATAGAGTGGAGCTTATCCCAGTGCCAGAGTGTGGTGGAAATGTTTTAGCTAGCTTTGGAGGAGAGAGAAAGTACTTGCTCCTGACCCACATGGACACAATCGAGCTTATGGGAGAGTGGACCAAGAATCCATGGGGACAGATAGAGGATAATGTCGTCTACGGCCTTGGGGCACTTGACTCAAAGTCCTCATTAGCTGCTATGATGGAAGCTATAAGGAGCCTTAGGGAAAAACAATCGCTTGATGGAATTCTATTTGCTGCAGTCTGTGATGGAGAGGGATTCAGCAGAGGGACTTATCATTTAATAAAATCTGGAAAGCTAAATGGCATAAAAGGCGCCATAGTTGGGGAGCCAACCAGTCTGAAGGTAATGAAGGGGGCTTATGGAAGGATAGTTCTGGATGTTGAGGTTAAGAGCAAGCCTGGTGTTGGAGTTGAGGCGTTCACAAATGCAATAGTAGAGGCATCAAAGATAGTGCTTCATGCGACAAGATATCCTGAGATAAGCCCGGGAACAATAGCTCCTCTCTCCATAAAGTCCCCAGAGCTCATAATGGACCATCCTGGCATATGCCTGCTTAGAATTGATCACCATTATCCGCCAGGTGAGACTGAGGATGAGGTGAGGAAAAAGCTTACATCATATCTCCAGAGAACAGATGGTTTGAAGGCAGAGGTATCAATAAAACCGATGAAGAGGCCCACTCCATTCATGGAGCCATATCTTCTGGAAGATAATTCAGATCTCCTTAAAGTTATGAGGGATTCCTTTGTCAAATCCTTTAATGAAGAGCCCATTGTTGATGTTCACAGATCTGTGAGCGAGGCAAACTACCTTAGCAACATAGCAAAGATACCATCCGTGATAATAGGACCAGATGGTGGAAACAGACACTCAAGCGATGAGTTTGTCTACGTGGATTCCGTTTTGAAGCTGGCAGGCATACTAGAAACAGCTCTATCAATCCTTGTTGGCAAGGGGTGATTGTCTGAACCTGGACTTTTTTATCTACCTAGCTGCATTCTGGATAATTCTTTATGTAGCAGGCAGAATATTTAAGTTTAAGAGGATTAAAATATCCCCTTTTTACCTCCAAGTGGACCTTCCTGTTAATTTCATAAATAAGATGGATAAGGACAAGCTTTCCTGGTTGAAGAAGATCTCTACTGCATCCATCTGGATCTCACTAATGATGGGCTTGATCACGTTGGCATATCTGTTTATCTCCTTCTTCAAAGCCCTTTTCCAGAGCAGCCAAGCAACAATCTCAGTAATGCCCGTCATACCGGGCATAACAGTTAATCTGACACCTGCTGTTGTAATTTCCATATTTCTTCTGGCCATTGTCCATGAGCTAGCCCATGGATGCTCCTCTGTTGTGGAGGGAATACCTGTCAAAAGGCTGGGCTTCTTCATCCTATTCGTCATACCTGGTGCTTTTACTGAGCCTGATGATGCTGAGATGAGGAAAGCTGAGCCGAAGAAAAGGGCTAGAATAGAGGCAGTTGGCTCCGTATCAAATCTGGCTCTTGGTTTGTTTTTCCTGCTGATTGCAGTCCTGGTATTTCAGGGATTTCCGACATCGCCTCATGGCATCCTGATATCGGATGTGATGAAAGATGGACCCTCCTATGGAAAGCTGAGACCTGGAGATGTGATAATTGGGATTAACGGAACTAGAGTGAACAACATGGACCAGTTGATGAGACTTAAGGAGGGGATGAAGCCGGGGCAGGTCATCATAGTACAAACTCTTGACAGAAATGTCTCAATCGTGATTGGAACATCTAACAACTCCACCCAGCCCTTGATAGGGGTAGTTCTTTCACCCCTCCCCTACTACAGGACATTCCTACCTATCAGCATTGCGATGCCCCTCGAGGAGTTTCTCCTCTGGGCAATAATCCTAAACATAGGAGTAGCTATGTTCAACTCCCTTCCTCTCGTGCCGCTCGATGGCGGCCTGATAGTGAGAGATCTTCTTGAAATTGTATATGGAAGGGAGAGAACGGAATTTCTGATTAGAGCAATATCCCTGATGACAGCTGTTTTACTGCTGTTCGACATGGCCAGCTCGCTTATCATGTACATGAAGTGAATGAAATGAACCCGTTTAGCAGGATCCTCAGGCCCCCTGAGAT
>JAGDWR010000102.1:0-14657 GCA_023269865.1 Candidatus Methanodesulfokora sp. | reverse complement strand
GATATTTCAGTGAGGAGAGGGATGAAATCCGCTGGAGGAACTCCTAAAGAAAGGGAGATAGAGAGAATAAGGAGGATGATGGACGCATCAAGCGCCATTCTTATGTCTGTTGTGAGATCCTATCCAAATTTCAGCTCAATTGACAAATTCTATCTGGATCTCCTGGACTCTATTGTGGATAAAGACAAGTTGAAGCACAGCTTAGGAGCTTTAAGCTGGGCATCTAGGACGATAAAGAGGATAAAGAGGGAGATAATATCATCCCTTAGGCAAGCATCAGATCCTAAGGAGATGGAAAAGCTGAGAAACATGGCAATAGCCAGGATGGACTCAGTTCTGAGGAGAATAGAGCCGGAGGTAAACTACCTCAGGAATGCGTATTTGGAGCTAAGAAAGATACCCAATGTAAGAACTGATGTTCCGAGCGTGATATTGAGCGGGATGCCCAACACAGGGAAGAGCAGCATAACCCAGAGGATATCGACAGGAAAGCCGGAGATAGCCCCATATCCCTTCACGACAAAGGGACTTCTTCTAGGCCACATGGATATTGGCAACTTCAGAGTTGCCCAGGTGATAGATACCCCGGGCCTGCTGGACAGACCTCTTAGCAGGAGGAACAAGCTTGAGCTTCAGGCAATAACAGCATTGAGAGATCTTCCTGGGATAATCCTCTTCGTCTTTGATCCGACTGAGACGTGCGGTTATCCCATAAGAGAACAAATAAACGTTCTTAGGGATGTATCTGAGACCTTTTCCGGAAAGAAGCTTATTGTCGTGATGAACAAGATGGATCTTTGGGGAAATTTTCAGGATAAGGTGAAGGAAGCCTTAGCATTATTAGATAAATACGAGCATATGAAAGTATCAGCTCTGACGGGAGACGGAATGGATAACTTAATTGAGAGGGTAAAAAGCCTTCTCAGCTGACTTTATCATTCTTTTTAGCTCTGTTAATCAGGATCTCCCTTATGGATTCCTCAACTTTTATTATCTTGGTTTTTCTCATATCTTCTCTTACTACTAGCCCCATGTTGTCCAATTTCTTCAAAATTCTAGAAATTTTTGCCTTAGAGAATCCCACGAGATCGGATAGATCCTTCTGCTTCACACCATTCCTTATTTCAGCTACTTTCATGAGGACTCTCAGCTCATCATCATCCAGGGAGTTTATCCTAAGCTCTATGTCCTTTGGAACTGCCACTCTGCCCCTTCTTTTCCTTTTTCTCACCAGAATTAGTGTAGAAGCAAGCAGAATTACAAGAATAGAAGCAAGAATTGGCAAAATAGGCAGCTGTTTGGGAGGAGGTGGTGGTGGCGGTGTGTTGCTAGGCGTCGGCTGTACCCGGTAGTTTGTCACATAGACAAACTGGAATCCTGTTGCTGTCGGCCATATGAGGGCTGGAGCTAACCACTCCACCAGCACGCCCTCAGGTATCTCCGATGCTGTAAATGGACTGGGAACATCCGATGGTTTTATGAGGCTTCCCTTTGGAAGCAGTGCTGAGACTTCGAGTTTTTCTTTCGCTAGCGTGGCATTCGGGCATATGATATAGAAAAGCAGGCTGAAGTCTCCTCCCTCACCTCTGGGTATCACAAAAATGCTTCTGCTTATGTTTACCACAAAGCTGAACTTCTCACTGCTTCTAGGCTTGATTGGTTCCTTGAATGTTACAAGGACATTTGCAGCATAGTATGTGGTGTTCACAATTGCTATTTCCAGATTATCAGAGTGATTAACTGCCTTTATTCTCCTCACCTCAACTGATGCCATCCATCTGTTCCACTCCACCAGGGGAAACACAAGAGATTTAACAGCAGTGCTTCCAGCAGTTAGCTCACCCTCATAGCTGAGCAGGGCATAATCACCAGTGAAGATCATGAGTTTGACTTTCATGGATTCTATTTTTGCCTCCTGATCTCCCAATACTTCAGCTAGAGGCAGTAGGAGCAGTATGAGCAGTAAAAGCACTAGGTGTGAGTTCATCATGCGACTCCTGAAGGGCATCCACTTAAATAGTTGCACACCATATATAAGGATGGGATCTACACAATGAGAAGAGGATGTAGGTCTAAAGTCGATGTAGCCGATTGGATATCAAGAATAGAAAATGCATCTAGAGAAGGAGCTGTAATAATAGTTGAGGGGAAAAAGGACAGAGATGCACTTAGGTCAGCCGGAATCTCTGGAGAAATAGTTTATGCTAGGGAGATAGAGGCTCTTGTAAAGAGGGATGGATTAAGTATTTTCAAGGGAAAGAGCTTCATAATTCTGACTGATTTTGATAGAGAGGGCTCGGAGATGGCATCCAGGCTATCTAGGGAGATAGAGTACGGAGGAGGCAGGATACTTAGGTGGATCAGGCATCAGTACAGGGCTTTGGGCCTGCCCGAGAAGATAGAGGACTTCTGCAAGGTGGTGGATGATGTATATAGAGGTCTGGACAAGAGCATATCCTTCGGAGAGCACTGAAAGAGTTCTTATTGCTGTGAAAAATGTCATTCCCTTTGATGAGAACGTTGATGAAGTGGAGATATCAGGGGAATCAGTTAAGGAGATAAGAATTTTATCCAACAGATATGAATGCTTGATGAAACTTAGGGATAGCTTGAGAAGCAATAAAATCTTAGATACAGCAAGAATGCTGCTTAAATTCAATGCTCATGGGGACGAAACTAGAATATTGCTTCATAAACAAGCTGCTTTCAACGGAAGAGTTCATCTATGTGAGACGGAGGAGGAATCTCCTCTCGGGGCAATAGAGGTTATAATAAGAGCTACTGGTGCAATAAATGCTCTTATAGACTGGCTTGCCCCAAAAACTGAGAAAGGTAGGATAATTAAAGAGCTGAGCACTGAGGAGTTCCTCTCTATGATCAAAGATCCAGGACCATGAGATCCCTGGCAAAGATCACGTTGTTGTACTTCTCTTTAATTCTGGCTTCCATCCTCTCTAAATCCTCCTTCTTGTACCTCGCGCTGAAATGGGTCAGAACTATCTTCCTCGCTTTAGATGTTACTCCAACTTCTATGGCCTCAGATAAAGTGCTGTGACCTGTCTTCTCAGCTCTTTCCTTTTTATCATCGTCGTATGTAGCCTCGTGTATTAATAAATCAGCCTCCTCAGCTTCCCTTCTCAGTGAATCGCATGGACGTGTGTCGGAGGAGAAGACCACCTTTGCCCCCTTTCTTGGAGGGCCCATGACATCCTCAGGTCTGACAATTCTCCCATCAGGAAGCTTTATCGGTATGCCCCTCTGAAGAATTCCTCTCAGCTCAACTGGAACTCCCAGTTTATCGGATTTCTCCGGATCAAACTTGCCCGGCTTATCGTCCTCCTTTATCGATATACCATAAGTAGGCGTGTTTCCATGGTCCACGGGGAACATCTTGATAGTGCAGTTGGAGAACCTGAACTCGCTTTCCCCGTTCACCTCAGTAATTCTGACATCGTATGAGGTGAGAGTTGGCGTTATCTCCTTAAGGGCTTTGTATACCAGGCTGAATCCAGTTGGTGCAATTATATCCAGCGGCCTGCTTCTGCCGAGTATGCTCATTGTCTGAAGCAATGGAAAAACTCCGAAGTAGTGATCCCCATGGAGATGGGTTATTATTATCCTGGAGAGCTTGCCGAAACCAAGTCCGGAAAGCATTATCTGTTTTTGAGTCCCCTCTCCTGCATCTATCAGCGCATACTCCCTGCCCACATCTACTGCTATTGATGATAGGGATCTGTCCACTGTTGGGACAGCTGCGCTTGTTCCGAGGAATATTATCCTCATTCTATCACCTCTTAAGCACGATTATTTTCCTGGAAAGACTCCTGTTGACCTTCATCCTGTGCTCCTCAACAAAGGTTAGGTTGTGGTTTTCAATTATATCCTTCGCATTGAGCCAATGGGGAAGGGATATAACCAGATATCCCCCTCTCCTCAGGCATGGAAGGACATTTTTCAGCACTTCCTTCAGGAGATCTTGTAGTCTCTCACCTCTCAAGCTACTTCCCCTTCCGTAGGGAGGATCTGTCACTATGGAATCGAGCTCTTCATCCAGTTTCACAAACCTGGAGTCCCCACATATAATTCTGAAGTCCTCCTCCGAGAAGCCGTAGGAGAACATGTTTTCCTGAGCCCCTTTAGCAGTTCTCTCGTCTATTTCTATCCCTATAACTTTTATCCCCATCATAAGAGCCTCCAAAGCTATGCCACCAGCTCCTAAAAATGGATCCAGCATTAGATCCCCCTCCTTAACCCTTGATAAATTCACCATGGCTCTTGCTAGAACAGGCCCCATTGAGGATGGATGCTTAAATGGCCTAGCTGAGACCTCCCTTATCTTCAGGGCAGATCTATCTATTTTTACCAGGCTTTTTCCGACAACCATCATGTCCGATAGGAATACAACAACTTCCTCCTCAGGATTGTTTAGATCGACCCTTGATCCAGGATTCTGTGAGAGCAGAATTCCTCCCAGCCTTCTCTCTATATCGCTGCATGATATCTCCTTCATCGAGCCTCCTATCCTTATACACCTCACTCTAAATCTCTTGGAAAGCCTTATTTTTACGTCTAGATCGGATAAGGTTTCTCCAATTTTCTCCACTGAGAAGATCTCCTTTGCGTATGCAGATCTCCTGGCTATCAGATCAACCGCTCTGTCGTCAGTTTTTATGAGAAGTAGTTGCTTCATCCTGATTTCCCCCTCATATGAGAGACCATAGGCCTCCAGTATTGACTTCACCTCTGAAAACGGCAGGCTTTCATGCTCACCTGATAGGTAGAAGCCGAGCATATCACTACACTTTTCCATCGGCTTCTTAAAAATACTTAAGCCTATTAATGGACTGGAATGGGAGAATGAAATGCTGTTTTGAATGCGGGGGGTGGGATTTGAACCCACGAACCCCTAAGGGAGCGGATCTTGAGTCCGCCGCCGTAGACCTGGCTTGGCTACCCCCGCCTCTCCCTCCTTATCCTACCCATAACTCTCCTATAAAAATATCTCGCATCGCTGGAGAGGGTCGCCAGCATGAAACCCTCTCCAGTCAAACGGATAACTGCTTCTCTCACTGTTAAGCCCCTGTAAACACCATCTGGTATCACCATCATGTCTGAATCAGATGATATAGTGACTTCTACACCCTCAGGAACAACAATGGGATTCAGGGGGATCTCCGAGCTTGGAGGCCAGGGAGCTATGTAAGCTAGTATCATGGCATTCACCCTTGGATCCAATATTGGGCCATTTAGGGATAAAGAATAAGCCCATGAGCCTATTGGTGTTGCTGCAACTATGCCATCTGCTATAAAGCTGTTCATCCTCTCTCCCTCAATGTAAAGCTCTAACTTCATCGATTTTCCCTTCTCTTGATTTGCAAGGAGCACCTCATTTAGAGCTCTTTCTCCCATTGTCTCGACGGAGGGAACAAGCATCACAAAGTAATCCCCTTTAACGATCCTCTTGAGGCCTTCCGCTAAGTTATCATGGTTCAACTCCATGAGAGTTCCATAAGTACCGTTCTTCACTCCTATGACTGGTATCTTTCCCCTTGATTCATGAACTGCCTTCAAAAGAGTTCCATCCCCGCCTATTGCCATTATTACATCAGCTTTTGATAGATCATCCACTACTCTTATGCCTAATTCCAGCAACATCCTTGTAACAGACTCTTTTATCTCATTTAAGCTTGTTAAGCCCGGTCTTACCGCAATAAAAACTTTGTTCACGGGCTTTCCTCTCTCAATCCTCATGTTCGTATCACTCCCGGAGGGGATATAGTGGAACATGTATCCACTTAGCTTAAAAATCGAGACACCCACTTTTCATGAGGTAGCATGCTCCTGCTTCCAGTGTTGGATGAGAAAGATATGAAGCTCCTTGAGCTCGTAGAGAGAGTTGATGTGGTGATAAAGGAGGACATAGGCTCCTCTGATCTGCTCGAGTGGAAGTTGATCAAGGGAAATAGGGTAAAGATCCCCCTTTGGCTTCTCGAGATACTGGAGAGAAGGAACTTAGTTGAGGTTCAGGAGAGGATGGATCTGAGATATCTCGACAGCCTGGTGCTGGAGGAGAAGAGCTCCCTCAGACCAGTTCAGATAAGTGAACAGCTTTTTAGATGGGCCAGGGAGACGATAAATGAGCTAAAAAATTATCCAGAAAGAGCAACAGAACTGGAAAGAGCTAAAGTTGATCTGGATGACATACTGAGAGCTAGACTTGGAAAGCTGGTGAAGTATGCCAGCTTTCAAGGGCCAGAAATAGCTCTGGAGAAGTTTTCTGACAGGCTTAATCCGGAGGAAGCCTTGCTTTTCCGCTCCATTCTCTCCCTGATAAAGCACTACAGTGGGATTTTGAGGGGGGTTTCTGGTGATAACAGGAGAGCCAAAGATAGTGGATGAGATAAAGCTCAAGGAGAAATATCTTGAGTTTTTGAAGAGTTTCAAGGATGAATCTGGATCCAGAAAGTATGAAGAGCTGGCTTTAAGGGCCATCGAGTCCAAAAAAAGATCTATTGTTATAGATTATAGTGACCTTTTTGCGAATATAGATACAAGAGAGGTTGCCTTGGATCTGCTCGAGAGGCCGGTGACAAACATAAGAGCAGCATCTCAAGCAGTTAAGGAGTTCCTCAGGATGAACGCTGGACCTCTCTCAGATGACCTGATATACTTCAACAAGCCCTTTCATGCGAGGTTCTCCAACATCCCTATAAGAGTTGGTATAAGGGAGATACCGAGCTATTCCCTTGGAAAGATGATCTCTGTCGAGGGGATAGTGACAAGAGTCTCAGACACCTATGATAAGCTATCTGAGGCAGTTTACACGTGTGGAGCCTGTGGTTATGAGATCTCCATGCCGATAGAGGATGATGTGGTGCCAAAACCTCCAGCAAGTTGTCCCAACTGTGGTCAAGCCATGAAGTTCAATCAGGAGAGGAGCAGCTTCGTAAACTGGCAGTACATAAGGGTTCAGGAGAGACCTGAGGACCTACCACCAGGGGGAATGCCGAAGTACATAGACGCAATCCTTCTGGATGATATAGTGGATGAGGTCAAACCAGGGGATAGGATAAAGGCCTCTGCTATAATAAACCTGAGAAAGAACAGAAAAAGCGTAGGGGATGCCGTATTTGGACCTCTTTTCAGGAGATTTCTCGAGATAAACTTCATAGAGACATCAAGCAAGGAGTATGAGAGGGTAGTAATAACTCCTGAGGATGAGAGGGAGATAAGGAAGCTGTCGAAGGACCCTCATCTGGAGGAGAAGATAGTCAAATCAATAGCTCCATCTATATATGGGCATGAGACAATAAAAAAAGCTATAGCCTTAGCTCTTTTCGGGGGAAACGAGAAGATACTAAAGGATGGAACTAAGATAAGAGGGGAGATAAATCTTCTGCTAGTTGGGGATCCCGGGACAGCTAAATGTATAACGGGAGATTCATATGTCCTCCTTGAAGGTGATCTGAAGAGAGTTGATGAGCTGACTCCGGAGAGCAGTCCAATTCATGATGGGGAGGATTTAATATGGAGAAAGGAATTTGATGTAGCATCTTTGAACAATAAAATGAGGATCTGTTGGGAGAGATCATCAGCTATAGCAAAGAGGAGGCACAAGGGGGAGATAATAACTGTGAGGACGAGAATGGGCTTTGAGATAAAGGTCACTCCAACTCATCCATTCCTGACGATAACAAATGGAAAAACCGAGTACAGAAAAGCATCTGACATTCATCCGGGGTTCTACATAGCTGTAGCTGGAAGGATTCCAGCGTTAAATGTAAAAAATGAAAATAGTCTGCCCCCTGAGCTGATAGGCATACTATATTATTCAAATATAAAAATCTCTAGAAATAAAATTGGGGTGCAGATAAGGCTTATGAATCCCGATATTCTGGGAATAAACGAGATAATACCAGAAAAAGCCAAATTGGAGTACATAAATAGAAATGGGAGGCTTTCTCTATCCTTTGATCATATTTATGATTGTTTAAAGGCACCTAGGCGGGAGAGGGATATCCCAAGCTGGCTTGTATTCGATGAGAGGGGATTTCCAAAGCTTATGAAGGGAATAATCGCAGCTGCTGGGAGGATAAATAGAGCAAAGGGCGCGCTGAGCATCGTGTTTTACAGCAAAAAGGTGGCTCTGAAGATAATGCTTGCCCTGATCTCAATGGGATACAGGCCCTGTATGAGCTCAAGCGGAGGAAGACACAAGATAACAGTGAAAGGAGATGATGCAGCAGATCTTTTCAGGAGGATTGGGATAAAAGTGGCTATAGCTAAAAGAAAAAGGAATGAGGACGGAATTCCGGGAATAGGGGATGTATTAATGGAGATTTTGGGCCAAATTAAGTCAAGAGAAGCTGCAGATTTGAGAAAAAAGCTTAAAAAATTTGTAACTTCGGGAAGACCTGTTCCTCTTAGCATCGCAAAGGAGGTTTTGGATCTGGCAAAGAGAAGCGGGATTTCTGCAGACGATATAGAGGTGATTGTATCATCTGATGTGGTGTGGGATGAGGTTAAACAGGTCTCAAGAGAACAATTTGATGGATGGGTCTACGATATAGAAGTTCCATCGAACAGAAATTTCGTCGCAAATGGACTTATTGTGCACAACAGCCAGCTTTTGAAGTACGTATCGAGAATATCTCCAAGAGGTCTTTATACGACTGGAAAAGGCTCCACTGCTGCTGGCTTAACAGCAGCTGTTGTGAGGGATGCAAGCACAGGAGGATGGACTCTTGAAGCAGGTGCGTTGGTGCTAGCTGACAGAGGGACTGCTTGTATAGATGAGTTTGACAAGATGAGCGAGGAGGATAGAAGGGCTATACATGAAGCAATGGAACAGCAGACCATAAGCATAGCAAAAGCCGGAATAGTTGCCACATTGAATGCTAGAACAACGATAATAGCTGCAGCCAATCCGAAGAAGGGAAGATATGATAAGATGCTCAGCGTTGCTGAGAACATAAATCTTCCCCCCACGATACTCTCCAGGTTCGACCTGATATATGTGATAAAGGATGATCCATCGGATGACCTTGATAGAAGGATTGCAAAGCATATAACGGAGACCAGAAGAGGCTATAATCCTGAGGCAGAGCCTCCAATACCGATAGATCTCCTGAGGAAGTACATAGCTTATGCGAGGCAGAACATAACACCAGTGCTGACCAAGGAAGCAGGGGAGGAGATAAGCAGGTTCTACTTGAGCATGAGAAAGATGAGCAAGGATAAAGCTGAAGCTGTCGAGATAATGGAGCAGGCTCCTATTCCAATCACACCCAGGCAGTTGGAAGCTCTTTTCAGGCTGAGCGAGGCTAGAGCTAAGCTTTATTTGAGAGAAGAGGTGACAGCTGAGGATGCAAGGGTTGCAATAGAGCTCCTCAGGGCGATGCTTAAGGATGTGGGATACGATGAAGTGACGGGAACTTATGATGTCTCCGGTTTCATGCATGAATCATTCCAGAGCTCAAGCTATAGGAGAGCAAGGATAATGGAGCTTCTGAGCAGAATGGAGAGACAATATGAGAATGGAGAAGTTCCAAGAGCTGAGCTAGTAGCTCAAGCAGCAAAAGAACTTAACATGGTTGGGAAGGAGGTGATAATAGAGAAGGACATAAGAAGTCTTTATGAAGCAGGAAGAATATACATACCAAGGCCTGGATACGTCAAAATAGTCCCAAGAAGAGAGTGAAGCCATGATAAGGATGGAAGACCTCCCTCTGGAGGATCGTGTGAGAAAGATAGTCTCATCATGGGGCATAACTGCCCTCTATCCCCCGCAGGCAGAGGTGATCAAGAGAGGGCTACATAGAAGCGGGAACTTCATACTAGCATCTGCAACTGCGTCTGGAAAGACCTTGATAGCAGAGATATCCTCACTTTACAGTTTATTTAAGGGGGAGAAGGTTTTATATGTCGTTCCCCTTAGAGCTCTTGCATCTGAGAAGTATTCTGAGATATCAAAGCATCTTGAGCCCCTCGGATATAATCTCAGGATATCCGTTGGGGATTACGACTCATCAGAGGAGCCGCTTTCAGCTTATGATGTGATAATAACAACATATGAGAAGCTTGACTCCATAATACGCCACTCTCCATCCTGGCTGAGTGATGTCGGAACGGCCGTGTTCGATGAGATACATTATGTTGGAGCAGTGGGGAGAGGAGCTATAGTTGAGATGACAGTAGCAAAGTTCATGGACTCAAATCCGGATGCAAGAAGAATAGCTCTAAGCGCAACTATAACCAACCTGGAGGAGCTGGCAAGATGGCTTGATGCTGATTATGTCTCCTCAAGCTGGAGGCCAGTTCCCCTTAAAACAGGGGTTTTCAGCAATGATACGATAATGTTTGAGGATGGAGAAGTGGTTAGAGTGGATGATAGAGATGATGACCTCATCAACCTGCTCAGATCAGATATATGCTCCAGCCAGACATTGATCTTTTGTGGGCAGAGGAGAACAGCCGTAAATCTAGCTGTGAAGATAGCAAATAAAATAGGAGAGGGGAGCAAGGAGGCTGAGGAGATATCCAGGAAAATAGCAGAAGCAGATCCATACTCATCGATGCACAGAGTTCTCTCAGAAATCGTGGCCAAGGGTGTTGCATTTCATCATGCAGGCTTATCGCATGATGTCAGGAGCATCATAGAGGAAGGTTTTAGGAGAAGGATAATAAGGTTTCTCACCGCAACTCCAACTCTTGCAGCTGGTGTGAACCTTCCAGCAAGGACAGTTATAATAAAGGATTACAAGAGATATGATCAGGAAGTTGGCTTCAGCACTGAGATACCAGTTTTCGAGATAAAACAGATGATGGGCAGGGCTGGAAGGCCTGTTTATGATGAGAGGGGATACGGGATAATAATGGCAAGATCAAAGAAGGAGGCTAGAACAATAATGGAAAGATACATAAAAGGGATACCTGAGCCGATAGCATCCAGGCTCAATGATCTCACCCAATTGAGGGCTCAAATACTATCAGTTATAGCTATGAAGGGGAGAATCGACATGAGCGGTCTTAGGAAGTTCCTGAACAGAACCCTTTTCTCAGTTCAGATAGGGGTTGACAGGATAAGAAGTGCCATAAGGTCCATAGTTGAATTTTTGGCAAAAAACGAGCTCATATACATAAAAAATGAGATGATGACGCCCACTTTGCTGGGAAAAAGGACATCAGAGCTTTACATAGATCCAGTATCAGCTATCATGATGAGGGATTCCATTGAGAGGGCGTCGGTTTTGCTATCATCAGGAAGATTGGATGAGCTGGAGTCATGCTTGTTCCAGACTCTCTCATTTCTGCCCGATATGCCCCAAATAAGTGTGGTTAGAGGGGAGGAGTTCAGCGAGGAGGAATTTGATGCACTTATTCCAATTGAGAGACTTCCAATAAGCTCTTATGCGGATATAATCAGGGCTATAAAGTCTTATTATGTCCTCAAATCTTGGATTGAGGAGATGAGAGAGGGGGAGATTGAGAAGAAGTTTGGAGTTGAGCCAGGAGATCTTCACAGGTTTGTTGAGACGGCATCATGGATGCTTTACTCCTTCTCCGAGATATCAAGGCTTTGCGGGAAGGAGGACTTGGCAAGGTTCCTCCGCGAGGAATCCATGAGAGTTCAGTATGGCATAAGAAAGGACCTTATAGAGCTTGTTAAGCTCGAAGGAGTTGGAAGAGTGAGGGCCAGGGCTCTTTATAGGTCGGGTTTTGTCTCCATAAGGGAGATAGCAAGGGCAAAGCCTGAAGATCTGATGAGAGTTCCCGGAATAGGGGAGGTTTTAGCCAAAAGGATAATTAATGATGCCAGGAGGAGGATCAACAATGCCAGTTCACCCGATAGAAAATAGGTATGGAAGCAGGGAGATGAGGAGTATATTCGAGTATGATAATAAGATAAGGACAATGGCAAGAGTTGAAGCTGAACTGGCAAGAGTTGAAGCTGAACTTGGCATAATACCAAGAAAAGCTGCTGATGCGATAAGCAAAGCTGCTGAAATGATTACAGCAGACCTTGTAAAGGAGGAGGAGAGGAAGACAAAGCACGAGACAATGGCGCTTGTGAGAGCATTATCAAAGCTTGCAGGGGAATACGGTGAATATGTGCACTATGGAGCGACATCAAACGATATACTTGATACTACGATGGCAATACAGCTCAAGGAGGCATCAAGGATCATAATTTCAAGGATGATGGAGCTTACTGAAGCTATCATAAAGAGAGGAAGAGAGAGCTTAAATCTAGTATCCCTTGGAAGGACTCATGGAATGGCTGCAATACCAATGCCCTTCGGCTTCAAGTTCGCCCTCTGGGCCTCTATAATGAGGAGAAATATGGAGAGATATGAAATAGCTTGTAAAAGGGCTGCAAAGGGAAAGTTCAGCGGGGCCATAGGGACGATGGCCTCCCTGGGAAGCATTGGAATGGAGGTACAAAGAAAGCTGATGGAGAGACTTGGACTTGAGCATGAGGAGATAACAACACAGATAGTCCCAAGGGATGAGCTCTGCGAGCTCCTGCTCACAATGGCCCTCATATCCTCCACCCTTGAGATGATGGCAAATGAGATAAGAAACCTTCACCGCTCAGAGATAGCTGAGGTAACAGAGCCCTTTGAGGAGGAACAAGTTGGATCGAGCACGATGCCCCACAAGGTAAATCCGATAAACAGCGAAAAGGTCTGCGGTCTAGCTAGAGTGATGAGGGGCATTGCATTAGCCTCTCTCGAGAACATCGTGATAGAGCATGAGAGGGATCTGACAAACAGCTCTGTTGAGAGGGTGATAGTTCCCGAAGCCTTCCTTCTTCTTGAGGAGCAGTTGATAACACTAAACTATGTTGTGAGAAACATGAAGCTGAACAGCGATGCGATGAGGGAGAACATAGATAGGACAAAGGGGTTCATAATGTCAGAGAGAGTGATGATGGAGCTTTCAAAAACTCTGGGAAGACAGAGAGCTCATGAAATTATAAGAAGAATCTCCATGGAAGCAATGAGAAAGAACATGACCTTCAAAGAAGCTCTCCTAGAGAGTGATGTAATTAAATATCTGGCTCCGGAAAAAATAGAGGAGCTAATGAGACCTGAAAACTATCTTGGAGCAGGAAAGGAGATTGCTAGAATGGTATTTGACTCCGTTGAGGAGTTTTTAAGGAGAAAAAGGGATTCAATTTGAGCATTGCCTTGAGATTTCTCGGAGGAGCTAGGGAGATAGGAAGATCCTGCATAGAGCTTGAGATGAGAAATGGCAGGATGTTGCTGGATTCAGGCATAAACTTGGGCTCCGGGGATAGAAACCCAATTGAGCCATCGGGGAAAGTTGATGCTCTTCTCCTGACTCATGCTCATCTTGATCACTCCGGCCACTCTCCTGAGATCGTTAGATCTCACGATTGCCCCATCTTCTCCCTTCCTCCTACCAAGGATCTCTCAGAGCTTCTACTTCTTGATCTACTTAGCTTGACCCCGAAGGATGAGAGAACCTTTTCTCATGAGGATGTCATGTATCTGAGGAAAAAGGAGAAACTTGTCAGCTATGGGATCCCTTTTTCATTCAGAAACGCAGAGATAACATTCTTTGATGCTGGACATGTGCTGGGAAGCGCCATGATATACATAAAGTTGGATGGAAAGAGGTTGCTTTACACCGGGGATATAAATCTCACGAATACTAGGACTGTGAGAGGTGCTCAGCTGGACCTGCCAGAAGTGGATTACCTGATAATAGAGTCCACATATGGGGGAAATTCGGATGTACATCCCTCCAGGAAGAAGGTGGAGAGGAAATTTGTGATGGACATAGAGAAGGTGATAGAGTCCGGGGGTAAGGTTCTTGTGCCCGTTTTTGCCTTGGGAAGAGCCCAGGAAGTTCTTCTCACGTTGATAGATCACATGGATTCAGGAGTTCTACAAAAGGTCCCGATATTTGTGGATGGCATGATAAGGGAGGTGAATAAAATCTATACAATACACTGGTTCTGGCTCAGGCCAGAGCTTAGAAATAAGATAAGAGCTCTGAGAAAGAGCCCCTTTGACCACCCATATGTCGATGAGGTCAGGGATAGGAGGGAGATTGCTGATATAAACGAGCCTTATATTGTGATCACCACATCAGGCATGATGCAAGGAGGGCCTGTTCTGGACTACCTAAAGCACATAGGAACTGATAGGAGAAATTTGATATATCTGACTGGATATCAAGTAAAGGGAACTCTGGGAAGGGAGATATTGGACGGAAAGAGGGATATCACCCTTCCAAGAACTGGTGAGATGGTGCACATAGAGGCTGATGTAAAATTCGCTGATTTTTCGGCTCATGCCGATCAAGTTAATCTGTTGAGATTCATCTCCTCCATTAAGGGACTGAAGGAGGTTTTTCTTGTCCATGGAGAGGAGGAAAAAATGATTGATCTTGAAAAGAAGATAGAAGAAAAGGGAATAGCTGTTTATAAGCCATCTCTGGGAGAACTTGTCAAATTATGAAAAAGCTGAGCACGTAATAGCTTGGTATTACATCCGACTCTCTTACTTTTTATTTATCCGTGGAAATTATTTACCGATGACGATGAAAAGCGTTGAAGTGCAGAAAAGAGGAATATCAGGCATAATAAGGAGGCTTCTTTCCATATTCTCCAAGAAGAAAAAGGT
>JAGDWR010000088.1 GCA_023269865.1 Candidatus Methanodesulfokora sp. | reverse complement strand
TAAGCTCTTTCAGCTGCATCCATATTCACCTTGGCTATTCTTGGACCTAGCACATCCGATATAGCTTTTTTCACATTTTCAAGGCTTATTAACCCTGTTACCTTAGAAAATGCCCCTACTATGGCTGTATTCGGCCTAGGAAGACCTTCTGAAACTAAGCCAAGGTCCAGGGCTATCCTCGTCGCATTCACCAGTGCTATCTTGGAAGGCTTGCCCATGGGCTCCAGCCTCTCCGAGTTGGCCACGACGATGCCACCATCTTTCAGCCCTTTCCACGAATCCCTCGACTCAACAAGGGCTGGATCCATTATGACAATTATATCCGGCTCATATATCTGGCTTCTCAGCTTTATCTCCTCCTTTGAAATCCTGGTGAATGCCGTCACAGGAGCCCCTCTTCTCTCAGCACCAAAGAAAGGAAATGCTTGAGAGTAATATCCCTCGTAAAATGCTGCCTTTGCTGCTATCCTGGAGGCAACAACAGCTCCCTGCCCTCCTCTCCCGTGCCACCTTACTTCGATCAATATAGCACCCTGCTATCTCAGCAGGTTCAGTTAAAAACATTGATGAAATACAGGCAATAAATGAGAACTAACTCTGTTTAAATATAGTAAGATCATAAACTACTTTAATTGTTTTTGAAAACTTATCTGAACTGCAAGGCATACATTTATATAGCCCCTGAAAAACTACTCCCATTGAGTGGGTGAGGGTGTCCCGGGCTTGGCCAAGAAATCAACTAAATCCAGAAGGAAAAAGGCTAGAGGGGAGGCTAAGAAGGTTTTAGCTGAGAAAAAGGTCTTAAAAAAGGAAAAAGCTGCAGCTGAGGGAGTTGAGGGGAAGGCTGAGGTTGAGATAGATATATCCTCTCACATCCTTGTGCCAAAGCACATAAAGCTGAGCGAGGAGGAGGCCAGGGAGCTTGAGAGAATGATAGGGGATCTCAAGCTTCTGCCGAAGATAAGGGTTGATGATCCAGCTATAGCAAAGCTAAAGGCCAAGCCCGGGGATGTGATAAAGATATTGAGACCTGATGAGCCTGTTCCGTATTATAGGATAGTTGTTGCCTGAGGGAGAGATATGAGAAAAACTGTTGAGAGATCTGTTGTTGAGGAGGTTGATTTTTACCCCTTAGTTTTAGCTTTCTTCAGGGAGAGAGGGCTTGTTGACCCCCAGATAGAGAGCTTCAACAGGTTCCTGGAGAGAGGACTTCAGGAGGTCATAGAGACGTTCAAGGAGATAGAGCTCATAGAGGGATATAAGCTCGTGCTGAAGGGGATAACAGTTGGAAGGCCTGAGATAGATGAGTATGATGGTGCAAAGCTCCCAATACTGCCTGTCGAAGCTAGGCTCAGAAATGCGACATACCAAGCTCCCATGGAGCTTGAGATATCCGTTTATTCATCGGGAATGGAGCTGAAGACGGAGAAGATACCGATAGGACATCTTCCCATAATGGTGAAATCAAAGGCCTGCAGGCTTTATGGATTGGATTACGAGAAGCTTGAGGAGGTTGGAGAGGATCCTCTCGATCCGGGCGGGTATTTTATAATAAATGGATCTGAGAGGGTGTTAGTAATAAGGGATGATGTAGCACCCAACAAGGTTATAGTTGAGGAGACGAGAGCTGAGAACAAGCCGTACTCCCACTCAGCTCAAGTTGTCTCAGAGCTTGCTGGATTCAGGAGCAGGCTATTCATGGAGTATTATCTGGGCGATGGGACGATAAAGGCATCTGTTGGGGGCCTGAGGAAGATACCAGTTGCGATATTCTTCAAGGCACTTGGCATGATGAAGGACTCCGACATACTTGCAAGCATATCATCTGATCCAGAGATACAGAATGAATTTTTATACAGTTTGGAGGATGCTCAGAGGGCTCTTAGGTCAGAGGGAACTATTTCAGAGGAGGATGCCCTAGATTTCATAGGTAGAAGGCTTGTCCAGAGCGCCCCGAAGAGGGATAGGATAAGGATAGCAAAGGACTACCTGAAGAACAGATTTCTGCCCCATATGGGCACTAGAGAGGAGGACTTCAAGGCAAAGGCTTACTTCCTAGCTAAGGCAATAGAGAAGCTGATAAGAGTTGTCAGAGGGATGTGCGAACCCGATGACAAGGATCACTTCTCAAATAAGAGGCTGAGACTTGCTGGAAATTTGATGCAGGAGCTCTTCAGGGATGCGTTCTATCAGTACATAACTAGATTGAAGGAGAAGGCTGAGGAGCAGTTATCTCAAGGAGTATATGATATAGAGCTCAGGAGAAAAGTAGTGGGGGAGCTTTACATAACAAAGAGGATGTTAAGAGCCATGGCAACTGGAGCTTGGCCTAGAGGGGAGCTTGGAATAAGCCAGAACCTTGACAGAACAAACTACATGGCTGCCCTTCATCATGTTAGAAGGGTGAGCTCAAGCCTCCCTCCAGGCCTGCCCCTTCACGAGATAAGACAGATACATGGGACATCTGTGGGAAGGCTTTGCCCTCTTGAAACTCCTGAGGGAACAAATGTCGGTCTTGTCAGAAGCCTGGCCTTAATGGCCTCCGTAACGTATGGAATTGATCCTGAGCCCATAATAAGAAGCCTTAGGGAACATGGAATGAAGCCGATAGAGGAGGCTACCCCAACAGAAGTGGGATCATTGGTGCCTGTATATGTCAATGGGAAGCTTGTAGGCTTAACTGATGATC
>JAGDWR010000071.1 GCA_023269865.1 Candidatus Methanodesulfokora sp. | reverse complement strand
GCAACTTTGCCCCTTATCATCTCCTCCTGCCCTATTGGCATGCCTGATGCCTCTCTCAACACAGGGGAGACGAGCACCTTGTATATCATCAGAGAGCTAGTTGGAAAGCCTGGAAGTCCAAATACAAGCTTTTTTCCCACCCTTCCCAGGATAGCTGGCTTTCCGGGATGGACTGCCAGCCCATGAACAAGGACTCCTGGCCTGCCTGTTTCATTTATAGCTTTGTATATCACATCCCCAGCCCCAACGCTGGTGCTTCCCGATATTATCACAAAATCAGCTGCTTCTACAGCTTTTCTCAGGGCACTTAGTATCTCCTCCAGGTCATCCTTTGCTATTCCGATGTGTATGGGCAGACATCCATCCATCAAAACCGAGCTGTATATCGTGTAGCTGTTCACATCGTATATCTTACCGAAATCCAGAGGAGAGCCAGGAGGGGATAGCTCATCTCCTGTGCTTATTATGGCTACTTTTGGTCTGGAGAAAACTCTCACTTTCTTCAATCCCATCGCGGCCAGAACTCCTATCTCCCTAGGTCCCAGCACAGTCCCCTTTCTTAGAACTGTCTCTCCAAGCCTTATATCTGTCCCAACTCCCTGTATGTTCTCTCCTGGGCTGACAGCCCTGAAAATCAGGACTTCATCTCCCTCCCTGCTTGTGTACTCCTCCATGACAACAGAGTTAGCCCCTGAGGGAATTGGTGCTCCTGTTGATATCTCGACAGCACAGCCTTTCTCGACAAATCCATTAAATGGATGACCTGCTGATGCACATCCTATTACTGAGAGCTTTCTTGGATCTGTCTCCGTTGCTCCGTATGTATCCTCAGCCCTGACAGCATATCCGTCCTTAGTAGCTCTGTCAAATGGAGGTATGTCAACTTCTGCATGCACATCCTGAGCTAAAACCCTGTTCAGAGCCTCTGTTATCTCTACTTCCTCCACTCCTCGCTCATAAAAGAAGTTCTCCTTTGCTATCCTCAGGGCCTCCTCCAGGCTCACAAGAGATCTGAACACCACTCTTTCCATTTCACCACCTCAGATACCTCTTTATCACTATCACATCCGCATATGATCCCTTTTCAACTCCCTCCACCTCCTCCGGTATAACTAAGAGACCATCCCCGTCCTTGAGAGAGGAGATTATGCCTGCACCGGACACCCTTACAGGAGAAGCTATTATCTCACCATCAGCTCTCTTTAGCTTAACTCTAGCATAATGCCTTACTCCTGGTTTTGAAGGTATTCTCGACGCGACCTTTGCCCTTACCATTGGGACAAATCTCTCTCCCTCTATTCCAGCAATTCTCTCTATAACTGGAAGGGCAAAGTTCATGAAGGATATGGCTGTAGCTACAGGATACCCTGGAAGTCCTATTATCGGCTTTCCGTCGGGGGAAATAGCGAGCAAAGTTGGCCTGCCTGGCATCTGAGTTACTCCATGGACAACTATCCTTCCCCCTGCTTGTTCTATAGCTTTGAAAAGAAGATCCTTATCCCCCACGCTTGTGCCAGCTATTGTTAGCACTAGGTCGTTCTCCGCTATTGACTTCTCCAGGATCGGCAAGAGATGAGAAGTCTCATCTCTGACTATCCCATAGTACTTCACCTCAACAGGCAGATCCCTCATGAGGAGCTTTATCATTGGAGCTGAGGAGTTCACAACTTTTCCAGCAGTGATAATATCTCCCACTTCAATCAGCTCATCTCCTGTTGCTATAATTCCCACTTTGACCCTTCTATACACTTTTACTCTACTGAGATTGATAGAACAGAGAGCTGCAATCTCATATGGGCCCAGAAATGTGCCCTTTCTCAGGATAACATCCCCTTTTCTTATATCCTCTCCAGCTCTGTCCACATTCTTCCAAGGAGGAACACTTGTATATATCTCCACTTCATCTCCAAGCCTCTTTGCGTCTTCAGCCATGACGACAGCGTCAGCTCCATCAGGCAGATATGAGCCTGTTGTTATCCAAACTGCTTCTAGCTTTCCTATCTTCAAATCCGGTTTTTTCCCGGGATGAACTGATCCAATAAGCCTGAAGACAACAGGTGCACTTGGGCTTGCTCCATATGTATCCTCAGCCCTGACAGCATATCCGTCCATCGCAGCTCTGTCAAACGGAGGTACATCTGCATCTGATATTACATCCTCCGCTAAAACCCTGTTAATTGATTCCTCTATGTGCACTACCTCAGAATCCAATTCCTTCTTTTTCAACAAGCCCAGAAATGATGATAAGGCGTCATCAACTCTTTCCAGTTGTTTAAAGCCCCTTGAAAGATGCATAAAAGGAATGCTTTTTTCCTAGTGATAAACATTTCCAACGCTGTATTGTGATATAAAATAGTGGAGCTTAGCAGCTTGCACGTTTCCCGAGCCCTTGGGGAGCTCAGTACTCCGTGCAACGTGGCCGGGCTTAACTTCCAGGTTCGGAATGGGTCTGGGTGTGTCCCCGGCCACCATGGCCGCTCGCTCCAATCAGAGGACCAGCTTTCCATATAAAAAGCTTTTCTTCATAATTTTTAAGATTTAGCTTCTTTAAATTCCTATTTGGCTTCAGTTGGATTGCTGGAAAAAGAAGATTAAGATGTCATCTACTAAGAAGTGATGATATCAAGAGCATGATGGAGTTATGCTCCACCGCTTCTAAGCGAAAGAATGCTTCTTTTAAATTCTTTCCAGTTGTTATCAGACCATGATTTTTTACCACTA
>JAGDWR010000012.1:14311-17571 GCA_023269865.1 Candidatus Methanodesulfokora sp. | reverse complement strand
GACGGATTTGCCCATCTTCTTGAATTTGATCACAGCTTCCTCGAATTGAATTGTCCCCCAATCCTGGCTTGCATTTCCCTCCATCACAATGTGGATAGGAGGCTCCTTTGCCCTTTCCTTTAGGCATGATGGGACTGTAAAGCTCAAGCTTGTGTTTCTAATTGATATCCCTGTCCCAGGAGGCACCACCATGAGAAACGGATTTGTCTCCATGTAGGACCCCCTTCTCTGCATTTGAGCTATTTTCACGATGTTTCCAGCTTGAATCTCCACATTTTTCTGTTGAGCAGATGGAACTGGTGAGAAAATCCATGTTCTGACAACAATAACACATTTTTCTGAATCACAAGCAACAATCTTTCCCTCAAGCATGTTCATCATGGGCCCAGAGGAGCACAACATCCCTCCCTCGGGCCATTTGGCATCAAGCTCTATCGCGCTTACCTCAGCTTTTTCCTTTGAAAGTATTGCGAGGAGGGTTAGAAACACTAGGATCGCAACAATAAGCAGAAGGATTATTCTTTTCAAGTTATCACTTGAGAAAAAATAGAGACCTCTTTCTTAAAATCTTTTCTAAAGCTTTCTCTCATCTCCCGTATATCCCGGACCACATCTCGTTGAACTCATCCTCGTATGCCCTTGCCACCTTGCCATCTTCGATCACTATGAGGTTCTCATCGTTCTGAGTGTCAGCTTGTTTTGAATAATTGTAGCTGCCTGTGAGCACCACTTTACCATCTATCACCATGAACTTGTTGTGCATATAAGCATCGTTCTCATCTAGCATCACTTGAATGCCCTCTGATTTCAGCCTGCTGTACTCAGACCACTGGTTTACCTGGGATCTCTCGAATATAACCCTTATGACAACCCCTCTTTTTTTAGCTTCTATCAAAGCATCCCCTATCGAGTCCAGGGTGAATGAATACATGGCAAGATCTATGCTCTTGTTCGCCTTTGAAACCCAATATATCACGACATTGGAACAATGATCCTCCGGACAGAAGTACGGACCATATATTCGCGGACATGAGGCCATCTGGCCAACTTGCTGGACTGAAACCTGCCCAGATACATTACATCTTGCTTTTATACTGCTTATTTCTGCTTTAAGACTGCTGTAGTTGGCTTCTAACTCATTATATCTGCCTTGGAGCTGGGAATATAGGGCGTTGAGTTTAGCATACTGATTGCTCTGGTAGACAATTATCGCTCCAGAAAAAAGAAGCACAAGAAGGAGGATTACTTCCGCTTTTCCAGCAGCAACTCTTATAGTCATGCAACCTCTTCTTCATTAAATCAAAGTAAAAATAAAAACTTAGCGAGGATCTCAAAACTAAGGAACACAAGTTAGAGGCGAAGCTGAAAAGGCATCACAAGAGTATCACATTTGAAGAATTTTAGAAGTAGTTATTGTCGAAAACTGCCGCTTAAGATCTCATTTTTCATCTTTTAGTGATGAAAATCTGGATCGCTCTAATTTCATTTATGGTTCTCTATCCAAGATGAGGTTCATAAAATTATTAGTGTCGTTCTGCTGATTTTTTATCTGACAGATATATTTATAAGCTGCATATTTCATGCAGTGTATGGAGTCAGCAGAGCCCTTCATGTTGTACATCAGCAAGAGGTTCATGGATAAGGCCTCAAAAGCCTTTAATTTAGGCCTTATAACCAGAAAACCTCTTGTTAAAATCCTGGAGAAGATGAATGTGGACTTCAGAGAGATAAGCAGGGAGGAAGCCAGGGGATCTCTGGAGAGAATAGGGAGCTCCAAGGGTGCAACTGTGTCAACTGGCCAAGTAGTTAAAAACCTGGCTCTCGCCTTCTTCCTTCCGACAGGGGTTTTCTACGCAGCGCTGAAGAAGGTCCACTACATCTCCGGAGCTGAGACTGATGACAGCATCATGATGGAGTTCCTAGCTGAGATACCCAGGGCATTCAGGCCCACGTTGTTCTATTATATCTGGCTTTTCGTGCCGAAGACAGGAGGAGAAAATACAAAAAAGCTCATCAGGGAAATAGTGGAGAGAACTGGAGTTTCCCCGTTGAATGAGGAGGAGTGGGAGAACGTCAGACCGATAGTGGAGAAGCTTGCTGGAAGAATAGAGGCTAGAGGAGTTGCAGAAAACCTATGGGAGTCGCTTTTGAAGGATATTGGAGGTAAATAAAATGAAGAAATGGGTTTTATTAAGCATAATCGCGCTTATTTGCCTTGTAGCAATTCTTCTGGCCTTTGGATCGATCAACATCCTCCAGAGGAATGAGTCCGCACCACCAAGCATGGGATATACAGTGAGCTGCTCTCCTGTTGCGGAGGAGGAGAAAGCGTATCTAAAAGTGAGGATTGAGGGGGAGGCTGCTGACCTGAAGATCCTGCTATCTGATCCAGATGGAACCACTGCAGATGAGATCTATGTGTCGAAGGAAAAATTGCTGGATGGTGTTGAGACAGTAAAGCTTTCGATGGCCGGCTATGCGATGACCCCAAAAGCAGGAACCTATACTCTTCTCATAGTGAAGTTCCGCGAGGGAAAGCTGGTGTACAAAAAGGAGCTGACCTTTAGTGGAGCTAACATCAGAATAGATGATGTGAAAATTAAGACTGAATACAATCCTTACACTGGCTATAGAGTGGAAGAAGTAAACCTCAGAGTATCGAACAGTGGAGATATTCCAGCTGTGATAAACAAGGCTGTTGTGATGGTGGACCATGTGGAGAGAATATCATTTATTCCAAGGGCTGTTCCACCGAAGGAGAGCAGGATGATGGAGATATTGGGCCAAGCTTACATAATAGGGCTGGAAAGAGGAGCCCATCATGTGACAATAAAGCTCTACTCCGGGGAGATAGAGCTGGCTGGCTATGAAACCAACATTGAACTCGGATGATAGAGCAATATTTTCGAGAATAAAAGTTGTTGAAAGATGTATAGTAGGGCGATTACCTTCTTTTTATTAAGCATGTGTGGCACAACAGCAGGATGGACAGGATAAAGCTCGATGAGATATGTCGCCTTGCCATGAGGGAAGCAAGAAAAGAGAGGGTGAAATTCAGATCCATCATATTATACGGCTCTGCATGCAGAGATGAGGACTTTGTACCCGGAGTAAGCGATGTAGATCTGCTTATAATAGCAGATAAGCCCTCAGGAGACTATCTCGAGTTCTATATAGATAAAAGCAGGGTTGATGCCACTGTCCTCACTGTGAAGAGCGTGAAAACTGTTTTTGAGAGCGGACATCCCCTCAGCTTCATG
>JAGDWR010000012.1:11579-14211 GCA_023269865.1 Candidatus Methanodesulfokora sp. | reverse complement strand
TCTCCTGAAAGAGAGGATGTAAGGAAAGCAATAGATGAGGTCATACGTGTTATATCTGGGGGTCTTAAGTTGAGATCAGCCATGCTGAGCGATATAGAGAGGTTCAGGGGAATCACTGAGCTGGTTGCATGCGAGGAAAATGGAAACCTGATCTTCAGGATCAGATCTGCTGATGGGAAATTTGAGATCAGAGAAGGAGAGATCAGAAGCATAGAGAGCATCCTCTGCTGAGCATACGAAAGTTATCTCGCAAGACAGAAGAGCAAAATATCACAATTATGCGAAAGGTTTATTAGCACTTCATTCCTAAAAGAGTGGTGTAAGCTTGAGCAGCAGTGCTTTTGGTCCGAGGAAGAGGCTTGGCAGGATGAGGAGAGCTGCAAAGCTCGGCATCATAATTCCACTGGAGGATGCCCGGCATGCCGGTAAGGGTGAAAGTAGAGCTGAAGAGCACTAAGAGCGGAAGGCTTGTGGAGAGCATAGCACTTCTCAACACGGGCTTCACTTCTGATGAGCTGGATGTCCACATACCCAAGGACTTGGCGGAGAAGCTGGATCTCTGGCCCCCGCCCGCAGGATCATCCCTGGAAGTCCTGGAAACAGCTGGAGGTGAGGTCATGGGATGCTGGATCAAGGAAGCTCTGAGGCTCAGGGTCGTGGAGAGCGATAGATCGTCAAAGGACCTGCTCTGCAACGCCCTGGTATCACCTCTTGAGAGGGAGGTGCTGCTCTCAGATGCTGTGATAGAGGAGCTTGAAATAGAGATCCTCTCCCCCAGAACCGGGCTTTGGAGGTTCAAGGGGGAGGAAAAAACAAGAAGAAGCGCGATTATTTAGAGCTGGATGCAGTGGAATTTTCATCTCAGATGCTTTTATATGCTTCAGCACATATCAATAGAGTTATTTTATAAAGAGAATATATTCTAAATAATGAAATAGAGAGCAATTGGCATTTCAACTGTTATTAAGAGCTGATGTCATTAATGCCCTGGAAACCAGAAACAATCAGTTTATTAGTTGCGCACATGAAAGTCCTCTGCGAAAGATTGTCTGCATGACAGAACTGTTGTTCAGCTCTCCTCCCTTGAATAACCTACTGGACCTTTTGAAATAGTCCTGAATATAAGATAGCTGAAGGCCATGAGCACTATGACTAGTATTAACGAAACTAGGATCAACAGGGATGAGGCCTTCCCGTAGCCGAAGCATATGGGGAAGAACAGTATGACTATGCAGCCTCCCCCGCTTATCTCAGCTCCTTTTGCAATGGAGAATAGGGGAAGCAATGCAGCCATGAAGAACAGGATGATCCCCAGAAATATCATGAAGAAGCCTAACTCCCTCATATCACCACCTCAGCATCAGCATGAACAGAAGCACAACTGCTATCATGAAGATCAAGGCAATTATCATGAGATCCCTTGCTATCCTCTGGTTAGTGCCGAAGACTATGGGAAATGGCCCTATCACTAAAACTCCTCCTCCCTCAACCTTTCCTTTTTCCCCCTCCTTCAGGCCCTGAAGGAGGAGCAACAACATGCCAAGCACTATCAGGATGAATGCAGCAACCATCAGGAGGAAGGAAAGGGAGATCACGTCCACCTTGATCCCCGATCCTCAGCTTACATCCCTTAAAAAATTGATGTCGTTGCCAGCAGGTTCAAAACAGATATATTAAATAGACATAGGTCTAATAAATCTCGATTTAGAAACTTGCAATTGAACTCAAAATTTAAAAATGGCTCCTGCATATTGGCCTTATGGAGGAGGACCTGAAGGAGCTCACGAACTTCATAAAGGCCCTGATGAAACAGCTTGAGGTAAGTCCAGATGAGTTCATCTCCTTCCTGAAGGTTGTAAATCTCTCCCAGTACAGCCATATTCAGTTCGAACTAGGGGAACTTGAGATCTCAGTTAACAAGGGATATGGCGGCCTAAAATTTGAAGTCGAGTGGGAGAGGAGAGGAGTTAAAAGATCCATTGAGTATGATCTAACTCCGATAAGCTCAATTGCCAAGCTTATATCCCAGATAAAGGAGGAAAAACAGTGAGGTGTTCTCGTGAGCTTCAAGTTATCTGTCTACCTGATTCTATCATTCGGGCTGGCTCTTCTAGCAGATCTCATTCTTTACAGCTCTCCAATCACGGCAAGAGCCCTTTATACTCAGCCAGCTGTGCAAAATGTCATAATGGTCTCTCTAGCTGTGGTTGCATGGGGTCTTTTCAGGATGTACACTCCTACAATTGCTTCAATCGTTTGCCTTATGCTGGAGGGACGTGATGTCAGGAAATCCCTCGGAAATTACCTGAATTTCAACAGAAATACACTTACATACTTTCTGCTGGCTCCCATCATTGTTTATCTTGCTTTCGGCATATTTTTGCTGCTCTCAATGATGCTAGGGACTTTGTCAATCGATAAATATGTTAAAATTATAGTGGAGGGAAGTGGGGGGTTGATAAAAGAAGATCTTGTCAGAATCATGATCATAATAGGTTTAATTCTTGACTATCCAGCAGCCCTCACGATAAACTCCTTCTTTGCCCTGGGGGAGGAGATAGGATGGAGGGGCTACCTGTTCGAGCTGATGGGCCGAAGGAATGACATTAGAAGCACCGTCATCATAGGATCT
>JAGDWR010000012.1:8654-11479 GCA_023269865.1 Candidatus Methanodesulfokora sp. | reverse complement strand
TGGCACTCCACTGCAATAATCCTGCTGGGTTTCAACTATCCTATCTTGAGGGCTGCAGGAATCCCTCTCTTCGTTGTCTTCTGCATTCTCCTGACAGCACCAATGCTAAAACTTACAACAATGTCCTCAAGCATACTCCCTGCTGTCTCAATTCACGGAGCTGTAAATGCCTTGTGGAGGACAACATTGCTGGTAACTACAATGAGCGAGACTTACGGAGGCCTCGGGATAACAGGAATAGCATCATGGCTCATAACAGTGGTTATGATTCTATTTATTATAAAACTGTCATCTGGTAAAGCATAAAGGATATAAGCCATGAGATGTTGTTGCAACAGGCGATGAGGCAGGAGGGGACAGCTGATTCAATGATGAGAAAGAAAAGCGCTGAGCCTGCGCATCTCGAATTTCATAGTGTTAAACATGATTTTTTTTCACTTCAACAGATAGTTCTTTGCAAATCCTCAGGGATATTTTGGAGGATGCAATAGATTTTTAGGTTCAATCTCTCCAAAACAATATGTCTAACTTAAAGGTCACGGGAATTATTGCTCCTTCTGGTAATTCAGGTTTGTAAAATATAGCTCAGCATTCAGTAGGCAGCGAAGCTGTTACCACAGCAACAAAAATGCATGGAACGGACAGGAAGGTTGAGCTCGACAATAAAAATGGAGAGGAGAAAGTTGACAACTTAGATCACAAGCTCGCTGGAATATACTTTGTCCACTGATATGTATTAGACTTTCCATTGGAAGGATTCCATTTTTACTCTGAAGTCCTGTGAAAGTGAAAATTTGAAAATTCAGTCAAGAGTGGTCCTGTTGAACGTCCTGGCTGACAGAAATGTGAAGATTGCCGTGAGGAGCAGGAGCACTGTGAGGTCTAAATGCACTGGCAGAGATGAGATCCCGACCATGAAGTACCTAGTCAAATCCACGGAGTAAGTCAGGGGATTTATGTAAAATATCGGCTTAACAACAGCAGGAAGGTTTTCTATAGGGTAGAAAGCACCGCTCAGGAATATTAAGGGGAATATTAGGACATTCGCTATGAGCTGGAAGCCCTCTGGGCTTCTCATCTTGGATGCTATAGCTATTCCCAAGCTGTTAAACATAAGAGAGGTTATGAAACATGTCCCCAATGCGAACAACATCCCTCCTACTTTTAGTGATGGCACTATTGCATATATCAATATCATTATTAGGAATGTTTGAAGTACTGATGTTACCGAATCTCCCAGAGCCCTGCCAAGTATTGCATAGGTCCTTGAGGCTGGTGCCACTAAAACCTCCTTCAGGAAACCGAACTCCCTGTCCCATATAACAGATATTCCCCCTATGAAGCTCGCAGTGAATGTTGTCATCACAGCTATCCCAGGTGCTAGAAAGGCGAGGTAATCAACCCCTATTGCCGCTGAAATTCCCCTCATGGATGCACTAAATCCCATTCCAAGGAAGAGAAAGAACATCAGTGGGTTTATTATGGTCCCCAAAACCCTTGATTTAGCCCTGAAGTACCTCCTCAGCTGCCTGTACAACATGGCATATATTATGTTTCTCTCGTTCATTTTATCACCTCATTCTGTGCCTCATCCTTATTACTTCCCTCCAATCAGCTTCCTCATCCCTCATCTCCCTTCCTGTGTAGTGAAGGAAGACGTCGCTTAAGGAGGGCTGAGTGTACTTTATCTCCTCTATCCTGATTCCCATCCTGCTTGCAACCTCAAAAACAGTTGGTATTGCTTTTGAGGCATTGCTAACGCTTAGAGCTAAAACTCCATTGAGCTCCTTGTAGCTCACTAACATCCCTTTGTTGAGCCCTTCCAACAGCCTTGCTGCACTGCTGTTATCCCCAACCCTGACATAGATTACATCCTTCCCAATTCCCTGCTTAAGCTCATCAGGGCTTCCCATCGCCACTATCCTCCCGTGATCTATTATTGCAACCCTATCACACAGCCTTTCAGCCTCCTCTATGTAGTGAGTCGTGAGGAACACTGTAACTCCCTCCTCATCCCTTAGTTTCTCCACATACTCCCATATCTTCGCCCTGGTCTGCGGGTCAAGCCCTATTGTCGGCTCATCTAAAAAGAGTATTTCAGGTTTGTGCATCAAGCCTCTTGCTATCTCAAGCCTCCTTATCATGCCCCCGCTGTAGTTCTTCACCTCAACATCCTTGAACTTTGTCAGCTCAGCGAACTCCAGGCTTTCCTCAACTCTCCTTCTGAGCTCCTCCCCTCTCAGCCCATATACTAGGCCATGTATGTAGAGGTTCTCCCATCCAGTGAGGTTTCTGTCCACTGATGGATCCTGAAACACAATTCCTATTCTCTCCCTCACTTTAACAGGTTCCTCTACTACATTGTAGCCAGCTACATATGCCTCACCGCTTGTCGGCCTCATCAGAGTGACAAGGATGTTTATTGTAGTTGTTTTTCCCGCTCCATTTGGGCCCAAAAATCCGAATATCTCCCCCTTCTCCACATCAAAGCTTATCCCATCGACAGCAGTCAAGCTGCCGAACTTCTTCACAAGATTTCTCACTGAGATAGCGCTCATTTCAAATCACCCAATATCCTGCTGAGATCTTGGATAAGCCTCCAAAATGCCCTCCTAACCTCATCCCTCTGCTCCTCAGTCATTCTATCGTATCTAGAGGCAAGCTCCTCAAGAAGAGGGAATATATCATGAGGCACCATCTTCCTTATAATCTTCATTTTGTCTGCTTTCTCCATGAGAAACCTCAATTTTTCCCTGTTCTCCTCAAGATATCTGATGCCCTTTTCTGTTATCCTGTAAACAATTCTCCTTCCGGATTTCTCTGAT
>JAGDWR010000012.1:7408-8554 GCA_023269865.1 Candidatus Methanodesulfokora sp. | reverse complement strand
TGAGAGATGTAAACCCGACATGAAAAACCAAGCGATCCATTGGTACACTAAAGAAACATGACAGGAAATGAAAAGCTTCTAATTTTACTACTTTTTGGCAAATTGAGACATTTAAGATGGTTAGCTAGTGAGCTTTCCCAAAAGCTATGCGGACAACTAAGATCCTGACAAATCCGCTGACGACAAGCTACCTCCTGCAGATAGTTCTGCATGTCACATACAAAAATTCTTTCTGTGCTGTTTGTTACATAAAATATAAATAAGATTTGATAATGAGCTACTGGGTGGTGACATGTCCAAGGTTCTTATTGCAAGCCTTGTGATCCTAGCATTCGTTGTGGGATACCTAGTTTATCCTGTAGCAAATCCAAAAAAGTCAAGTGTCCCTGCAGCAGATCAGTCTTATGAATCCATTAGAAACAAAGGCTACATTGTAGTGGCTACTTCACCTGACTGGCCTCCTTTTGAGTTCATCGACCCAAATACTAATGAAATAGTCGGATATGAGGTCGATTTAATCAACGCTGTTGCCCAGAAGTTAGGGGTGAAAGTTCAGTGGAAGCAAATGGATTTTGATGCCATAATATCAGCAGTTAAAAACAATGAAGTAGATCTGGGGGTGAGCGGATTCTCAGTGACGCCGGAGAGGATGAAAGTGGTATTATACACAATACCCCATACAGTGACTCAGGTCCAGCTGATCACTACAAAGAGCAAGGCAGAGCAGCTCGGAATAACTAAGCTGAGCTCATTATCAGATACAGCAAAATATAATATGGTGGTAGGAACTGAAAGCGGTACTACTGAGGAAGCTGAGCTCCTAGATCTTGTTAACAAGGGCATCATCAAGCCCGGTCAGGTAAAGTCTTATAAGGACTTCGGCATGGCCCTTGAGGATCTAAAAAGGGGATTATTAGACGCTGTATACTCAGAAACGCCCATAACAACCTGGTGGATTTCAACAGAGAAGACACCTCTTACTGTTATCTACACAAGGTCATACTGGCCAGTTGCCTTCATAGCAAACAAAGCCTCTTCAGCCCTAGTGGAGAAGATAAACGCTGCTTTAGCTGAGCTATTTGCAGAAGGGAAGATAGACCAGATAAAGAAGAAATGGAACATAACAGCTGGAATATAGGGGGGATT
>JAGDWR010000012.1:3798-7308 GCA_023269865.1 Candidatus Methanodesulfokora sp. | reverse complement strand
CAGGATATCTTTTTCTTATCTCAAGGAATCCTTTCAACTCTATCTATATCCTTTATCTCCTTCATACTTGGCTTCTCTTTAGGAGTTCCAGTGGCTATCACTAAGCAGCTTTCACGAAAAGCGTCAACAATCCTGGAGGTATATGATAACATCATGAGGGGCATACCTGTGCTGGTGATAATGCTCTTCCTGCACTTTGGGCTTGCGGCATTTATTCCCATTTTTAGAGACCCATTCATTAGCACTATTATAGCACTTGGATTGAGAAGTTGTGCTTTCCAATCTCAGATATTCAGAGGAGCTATGAACAGTGTGAGCAGGGACCAGATGCTAGCTGCTGTCTCATTAGGAATGACAAAAATGCAGATTTTCAGACATATAATAATCCCGCAGGCATTCATAGTAGCTCTTCCGGGCCTGGGAAGCGAGATAGCTCTGCTTATAAAGGATTCATCTTATTCCTTTGTTCTGGGAGTCCTTGACCTAGCAAAATACGCCGATATACTGAGAGCTGCCCAAAAATCTTTTTATCCCTACCTATTGGCCGCTGCGATATACGTGGCCATAACGCTCCCAATAGCAAGCTACTTGGATAGATTAGGCTCAGCTCTGAAGACAAAGTATGGACTGAGGTGAGAGATATGAGCGTGCTCGAGTGTGTGGATCTAAAGAAAAGCTATGGTCGTCTGCAGGTCCTCAAGGGGATAAACTTTGAGATAAAAAGAGGGGAGAAGAAAGTAATAATAGGACCGAGCGGATCGGGAAAGTCCACCTTTCTCAGAATCATGGGTTTTTTGGAGCCCCCGACAGAGGGAAGAATCTTCTTCAAGGGAGAGGATGTTTACGCCTCAAGACTAAACTTGAATTTAATCAGATCTAAGATAGGATTTGTTTTTCAGGAGCCGAGCCTCTTCAGGCATCTTACCTGCCTAGAAAACGTCAAGATTGGTTTAAAATGCGTACTCAAGATGAGAGATAAGGAGGCAACAGAAAAAGCTATTGAGGCATTAAAGGCTGTGAAAATGGAAGAATGGGCTGATTATTATCCTGCTCAGCTATCAGGTGGGCAACAACAGAGAGTCGGAATAGCCAGAGCCTTGGCAAGAGATCCAGAAATATTGCTGTTCGATGAGCCTACAGCCTCCTTAGATGTGGAGCTCACCTGGGAGGTGATAGATGTCATGAGGGATTTAGCCCGAAGAGGAGTTACTATGCTCATCGTAACGCATGAAATAGCTTTTGCAAAAGAGGTTGCTGATGAAATATTGTTCATGAACAGCGGGAGGATAATAGAGTCTGGACCTCCTGAGCAGATTCTCACCAATCCCAGAACGCCAAGGGTCAAAGAATTTCTTAAAAGGCTTGTTGGAGGGACGTAGTTTGCTGCTTGATTATATAGACTTTATAGTACAAAGCTTTGTAACAACCCTCATAATGACATTTCTCGGACTCAGTGGTGGCCTTGTTCTGGGGATCCTCTCAGCCTTAGGGGATGTCTACGGGAACAGGTTCATCAGAATCATAATAGGAGCTTATGTGGAATTCTTTAGGGGAAGCCCTCTAATAGTGCAGCTTCTCTTGTTCTACTTCTCTTTTCCTGTCCTCACGGGTATAAAATGGGACTCTTTCACAGCAGGAGCTGTGACTCTGATGCTGAACAGCGGGGCATATCAGAAGGGATACTTCAAGGGCGCTATTGAGGCGGTGTCCAAGGATCAGCTTTTAGCTGCTAGATCGCTTGGGATGACATCTGGGCAAATTCTGAGGCATATAGTCCTTCCTCAAGCCTTCAGAATAGTGATACCATCGTGGACTAATGAATATGTGTCACTTGGATTGAGCACTTCTGCCCTGACTGTAATAGGTTTGAGAGAGCTTACAACCATATCCAAGAGCATAGCTGCCCAAACTTTCGAGCCGCTGGAGGTTTATTCTCTGACAGGACTAATATATCTAACTTGGATATCCATATCTATTAAGATCTTAAACTATATTTACAGCAGAGTTAAAATTCCGGGGCTGGAAATTAGCGTCGGAGCAGTTCCCTCATGATAGAGTTTTGACTGCATTCCCTCAGAATGCTTTTTTATCTCAAGAAGGGTCTTCCGCCACCAGCAGGAGGGAATATATCGATCACATCTCCATCGAGGACTGATGTTTCCAGACCACTAAGAGTCCTGATATTGCGACCATTCAGCAGGATTGTGAAGTTTTCCTGACCAAATTCCTCAATTACTTTTTTTAGGTCGCTTAGATGGCTCAGCATATCAGAAAGCTTACAGCTGGCCCCTTTAACATCCAACTCTCTGCTGTTCCATCCCAGCTTCTCCCTTAGGGAGGCATAAATTCTCACAATTACGGGCATCTTGATCCTATGCTTGCTGGACTCATAAATATTTCCTCTAGAGAGGGCAGTAGGAGAGATAGTGAAGATAAGGACAGTGCGCACAAGAGGGCTTATTTCCCCAGCAATCTGCCTCATTGCTCAGAGTGAGGTTACAGTAGTTTTGAAGAGTGCAATCCAAACAGGATGGCATGTTTGTAAAGGAAAGCCTGAAGAACATCCTGGAATATGAGCTTCTCCAAAGATCCATCAGCTTATTCTCCCTTATATTGCCAAGCACAACTTCTCCTATTTTCCTTTCCACTCCAAAAAGCTCTGTGGACCATGTCCTTGAGTAGTAGATGCAGGGGGTCACAGCACCATCGCATCTTATGAACAATGCTCTGTTTGATGCAAAGGGACACTTTCTCATCGTGGTTGGCATTATGCTTGGTTGAACAACTCTTATTCCTGTCTCAAAATACTTTAAAGCTGCTTTTTCTAGTTCCTCCTTGAGCTTATCTCTGCACTCATCTGAACTCAGGCATTCAAGTCCCCTCGGGCCTCCTGGATAACCTATGTAGTAGCTGAACGCGATCTCATGAACACCGAAAGCTTTAGCATAATGCAGGGCTTTGCTCACCTCATTAACATTGAGCTTGTTCACAGTAAATATCGATTTTATCTCCGGTTTTGTGCTTCCATTCTGCAACTTTAAGTTCCTAAGTTTTTCAAGCCCTTTGGAAAGAAGAGAAAAGTCTCCCATCCTCCTTATCTGGCTGTAGAGCTTTACATCAAAGGCATCTATGCTCACAAATAGCTCATCTATCTCAAGTTTTATCAGATGCTCAGCAAGCTCGAGAAGCTTTGATCCATTTGTGTTGAGGGCTACATGAAAGCCGTAATCCTTCAGCTCCTTCAGCATCTTCAGTATATTCGGATGTACCGTGGGCTCTCCCCATCCAGAGAGGACTATCTTCTTCACACCGGAATTTGATGCCTCCTCAAGCACATGTGAGAAGAGATCTGAGCTCATTATACATCCTCTTAAGGCTGTCGCATTTCTGAAGCAGTGAACACAGTTGTAGTTGCATTCAGTTGAAATCTCCACCATTAACTCCCTTGGATGGGATTCTGGGCTCAGCTGGATCAGCCAATCACTGTGTTTAAACATGCTTTCCATATCA
>JAGDWR010000012.1:0-3698 GCA_023269865.1 Candidatus Methanodesulfokora sp. | reverse complement strand
CCTTTAAGTAATAAATTTTTCTACATTCTTCTGGATAAAAGTTTATTAGTAAGCCATTTAAGTTTTGTGGGGGTGTACCCCATGCCTGTTGGAGGATATATGGGGCAAATCCTTAGAGTGAACCTAACTGAAGGAAAGATCTCAAAGGAGCCCCTTCCACCGGAGGACGTCCTAAGGAAGTGGATTGGCGGCAGAGGGCTTGGAGTCTACTTTATGTTAAAGGAGGTGAACCCCAAGGTAGATCCGCTAAGCCCTGAGAACAAGGCAATAGTGGCAACAGGACCTCTCACGGGGATTACAGGTATACCTTCAGCTGGAAGATGGTGCTCTGTCACAAAAGCACCCCTTACAGGGACCATTCATGACTCCCATAGCGGGGGAAAGGCTGGTCCTGAGCTTAAATTTGCAGGATTTGATGCTGTTATAATAGAGGGAGCATCCGACAAGCCCGTCTACCTCTGGGTTCATGATGGAAACGCTGAGCTAAGGGATGCAAAACATCTCTGGGGGAAGGATACTCATGCAACAACTGATTTGATAAAGGAGGAGCTTGCCCCAGCAATAGGAAAGGATGAGGCAAAAGAGATAAAGGTTATAACAATAGGACCTGCTGGGGAGAATCTATCTAGGATAGCGTGCATAATAAACGATAAAAGCAGAGCGGCTGGAAGAGGAGGACACGGTGCCGTCTGGGGATCGAAGAAGTTCAAGGCGATAGCAATAAGAGGTCATATGGTGCCAAAGGTGGCAAGAGAGGATAGACTTGAGGATATATCAGAAAAATCCATGGAGATAATAAAGAAATCCCCTGTTACATCACAATCCCTGCCAAAATATGGGACTGCAGTCCTTGTAAATGTAATAAACGCTCATGGAGCCTTCCCAACAAGGAACTTCAGGACCGGGGTGTTTCCAACAGCTGATAGGATAAGCGGGGAGAGGATAGCTGCTGAGATAGTTGATTGGAAGAAACAAGAGGAGGAGGTCTGCTGGGGCTGCCCAATGGGCTGCGCTAGGTACAGCAGAATAGACAAGCCTCCCTTCACAGGGGAGGGAGGAGGCCCTGAATACGAGACCGACTGGGCATTTGGCGCCCAAACAGGGACAGATGATCTAGCTGCTATAACAAAGGCGAACTTTCTCTGCAACGAGCTTGGATTGGACACGATATCAATGGGCCACACAATAGGCACATTAATGGAGCTAGTGGAGCTAGGAAAAGTACCTGAGGAGAAGCTTAGAGGATTGAAGGTGACATGGGGCAATGGAGAGGCATTAGTTGAGCTTACCTGGCGCACTGCCTACAGATCTGGGATAGGGGATGACCTAGCTGAGGGAGCTCTTAGGCTGGCTAAGAAGTACAATGCACCAGAGCTTGCGATGGTTGTGAGAGGGCAGGAGCTTCCAGCTTATGATCCAAGAGGAGTACAAGGACATGGGCTTGCATATGCTACTAGCAACAGAGGAGGATGCCATCTCAGGGCTTACTTAATAGCTCCTGAGGTGCTGGGAGTTCCTGAGTTAATAGACAGGTTTGCGACTGCAGGAAAGGGAAGATGGGTGAAGAACTTCCAGGATGTCTTCGCTGCACTTGACAGCTTGATTGTGTGCAAGTTTGTGACATTTGCCTACTGGACAGATGTAATGGCAGAACAGCTATCAGTTGTGACCGGCTGGGACGTAAGTCCTGCTGAGTTCGAGAGAACAGGGGAAAGAATATACAATGCAGAGAGGGCTTTCAACATAATGTCATTTGGAGATGGTGAGGAGCATGACACGCTGCCAAAGAGGCTTTTGGAGGAACCAATGCCGGAGGGACCTGCAAAGGGATACACTGTCAAACTGAGTGAGATGCTGCCTGAGTACTACAAGGAGAGAGGATGGATAAGGGGGAGGCCAACAAAAGCAAAGCTCGATGAGCTCGATCTGAAGTGGGTTAGTGATATGTTGGAGAAAGAGGGGCTCCTCTACGGCTAATATCCTTTTCCTCATTTTTTAGATTTTTCCCTGAGATTTCATTGCTATCGCATTGCTCGGGCACATTGCCATGCAAGCTGGCATCAACCCCTCTTCTCTAAGAGGCTTGCACAGATCGCACTTGGCTGGAGCTCCTTCTGGACCAACCCCCAGCTTGAATACACGGAAGGGACATGCATAGACGCAGTCCAAACATTTGTTGCACTTTGAGTAATCTATGCAGATGACGCCATCCTCATCTCTCTTTATCGCATCCCTCTTGCATGCCCCGATGCAGGGAGCCTCGCTACAGTGAAAACATGAAACTGGTCTCTCTATCCCTATCTTGGTTTTTCTGGGTTTTATAAGAGATTTTCCGTTGTGCACAAAGCTGCATACCCTCTCACAGGTCTCGCAATCAATGCACTTTGTATAATCTATTGTCTTAAGGAATTCGCCTAGTTTACTGCACTTCTCAGGATCAACCAGTAGGAACTCGCAAATTTCAGCTTGCTTCATATCAACCACCCGAAAGCTTTCCTGCTGATATAAGCTCGTCTATTGTTTTTGCTGCAAATAAGCCATGCTCAACAGCCCTGCCCACTTTTGAGGGTCCCGTTACCACATCTCCTGCAGCAAAAATGTTTGTTCCAGGGATCCTGAAGCTCTGATCCACGATTATGCGCCCATCCTCCCCAACGTATTTGGCGAGATCCCCTGAGAGGGGATTAGTTGGTCTTTCCCCAACAGCAACAACAATTGTATCTGCCTCCAGAGTGAACTCGCTCCCAGGTATTGGCACAGGTTTTGGCCTGCCTTTTTCATCGGGCTCAGCAAGCTTCATCCTCTGGAATTTCACCTCTTTTGCAATGCCATCCTCTGCCATTATTCTAATTGGTGCTGCCAACTCGATCCAGTTTACCCCCATTCCTATCAGCCTGTTTACCTCAAACTCCCCTGCAGGAGCCTCCTTTTTTGTTCTCCTATATACCAAGTAAACCTCCTGGGCGCCCCTGAGCAGGCTTTCCTCAGCTGCATCTATAGCGCTGAGGCCACCTCCTATCACAATCACCCTGCCCAACCTGGGGAGGCCACTTCTTGCTAAACCCATATCGTGAAGATGCAGATTGAGGAGGAATCTTAGAGCTGATGTGACGTTCTTGGAGTCCTCTCCCTCTATGTTCAGCTTATGCGATTTCCATGTGCCAGTTGCTATTAGGACAGCGTTGTACTCACTGCACAGCTCTTGCAGATCCTTGCTTGTTTTAGACAGCTCATCACCCTCCTCATAACCACTTTCATGGCAGACCTTGACGGAGAGATTGAACTTCACACCAAAGTTTTCCTCCAGGTCTTTAACGCCCTCCAAGATGTTTTCCAGTGGAATTCTGTACTTGGGTATGACGAAAGCCATGAGTCCTCCTGCCATTGGCAGCTTGTCATATACATCCACATCATAGCCCCTGCAGACCAGGTATCCCGTGGCTGAGAGGCCAGCTGGGCCAGCTCCTACCACAGCAATCCTTGAACCAGCTTTGCTAGTCCTTTTATTGCAGAGAAATGCGTACTTCATGAGGCCACCTTGCTAACGCCTTAGAGAAATTATTTAAATTTTTTTAAAAGAAATGGAGGTCGTTAATTCAAACAGTTCAAGTTCAGTTATTATTATAGCAAAAAATTCTTTAAAGTTTTACTTTTTATCTTGGATTATTCTTTACTACGAACTCGAGGTTTCAATGACC
>JAGDWR010000007.1 GCA_023269865.1 Candidatus Methanodesulfokora sp. | reverse complement strand
CTCGGGATAAGATCTCCTCTTTCAAGCGAGATGTATCCCTACAGGGTTGTGACAGTGGTGCCGAGAAGATTCTGATGTGGGACTATCTAGGAATTGTTATTGTATTTTATTTTTTAAAATATAGTTATTCTTGTCATCAGATTTCTGAGGTTTATCAAGAGCTATCAGCCGTTCTGTTGTTCATCATGGCCTTTTTCAACAATTCCACAGCCTCCATGGCCTCCTTGATGGAAGTCTCATCCTCTAATGTCGTCACATCCCCAAGAGGCGTGCTGCTGACAACAGCCCTGAGAAGCCTCCTCATTATCTTTCCACTTCTCGTTTTGGGAAGTTTTGAGACAAAGTAGAGCTCGCTTGGGGAAGCTATGGATCCAACTGTTCTTCTGACCCATTTTATCAGCTCAACTCTCAGGTCATCAGAGGGCTTGAAGCCAGGTTTAAGTGTCACAAATGCCACTATGGACTCTCCTCTCACTGGATCCGGCTTTCCTGTGACAGCTGCCTCTGCAACAGCTTCGTGCATGACAAGAGCGCTTTCTATCTCGGTAGTTCCTATTCTATGACCTGCGATTTTCAGGACCTCATCAGCCCTTCCCAGGAGCCATATGTACCCATCATCGTCCTTCATGGCATAATCTCCTGTGTAATACACAGCAGGGGGATTAAAGTGGAAGTTTAAGCTGTTATTGTGCCCAAATTTTGACCAGTAGATCCTCTTGTAGCTTTCAGGATCTTCCCAGAGGGTTGTCAGCATGCCAGGCCAGGGGCCGAGTATGACAAGGTATCCCTTTTCATAGGGCTTTGTTGGCTTTCCGTTCTCATCAACTACTTCTGCATGCACACCTGGAAGAGGTAAAGTTGCGGATCCAGGCTTGAGAGGGACAAGTTCTATCCCAGGAGCTGGACTTATCATGATGCCTCCTGTCTCAGTCTGCCACCATGTGTCAACTATAGGACATCTTCCTCCTCCAATGACCCTCTGATACCACCTCCAGGCCTCAGGATTTATGGGCTCCCCAACTGTGCCGAGAAGCCTGAGGGATGAAAGGTCATGCCTTCTTGCCCACTCCTCCCCAAACCTCATGTGCATTCTTATTGCGGTTGGAGTAGTATAAAGTATTGAGATGGAATACCTCTCAATCATCTCCCACCATCTGTCAGGAGCCGGATAGTCAGGCGCACCCTCGTACATGACGGATGTTGCCCCATGAAGCAGCGGGCCGTACACAACATAGGAGTGGCCTGTGACCCATCCTATATCAGCTGTGCACCAGTAGACATCATCAGGTCTTATGTCAAAGACCCATTTCATTGTCGCATAAAGCCAGACAAGGTATCCTCCTGTGTCGTGCACAACTCCCTTCGGCCTTCCTGTCGTCCCTGATGTGTACAGTATGTAGAGAGGATGCTCGCTCTCAAGTGGAGTTGCTTGAGAATCAAGAGATTTCCCCCTCATCAGATCATCCCACCAAAAGTCCCTCCCCTCCCTCATCTCAACGTCGGATCCCGTTCTTCTAAGGACTATCACGCTTTGGACGCTTGAGGTCTTTGCAAGAGCTTCATCAACTGTTTTCTTCAGCTGTATTAATTTTCCCCTTCTGTATCCACCATCCGCTGTGATGACAACCTTGGCTCCTGAATCCCTTATCCTTGTGGCAAGTGCCTCAAAGCTGAATCCTGAAAATATAACGCTGTGAATAGCTCCCACTCTGGCACAAGCTAGCATTGCTATTGGAAGCTCTGGAACCATCGGCATGTAGATAGCAACTCTATCACCCTTCCTCACTCCTAAATCCCTGAGAACAGAGGAGAACCTGCACACCTCTCTCCAGAGATCCATGTACGTCAGAACTCTTCTATCTCCAGGTTCTCCCTCCCAGAAAATAGCAACCTTGTTCCTGTTCGCTGTTCTAACATGCACATCAAGGCAGTTGAATGACGCATTGATGAGCCCTCCGACAAACCATCTTGCAAACGGAGGATTCCACTCCAGAACTCTATCCCATGTCTTAAACCAGTAGAGGTTTCTAGCTACCTCACTCCAGAAGTTCTCCGGATCCCTTATGGCTAATTCCTGCATTTGTCTCAACTTATGTCCATAGGAGGACCTCTTGGCCTCCTCTAGATACAGTCCAACTGCCTCGGACATAGCAAAAAGTTCCACGGAAACTATATAACTATTTTGTGCAATAAACAGTTATGAATATTATTCATGGCTATAAATAGCTACAAATTCTGAATGCAAAAGTTTAATAATGTATCCCCTCAGCTTTCTGACCAATGGCGCTGACAGCACCGCAGCTCGAGATACTTCATGCTCTAATAAAGTTATGTAATGCTAGGGAGGGAAGGGGAGTTAGGAGCAGCGAGCTTGCCCGCTACCTTGGAAAGCATGAGGTGAGCGTAAGAAGGATTTTGTCCGTGATGAAGGGATTGGGTCTTGTGCAGTCCAGAGTTGGACCTGGAGGGGGATACCTGCCAACTCTTAAGGCATTTGAGCTCGTTAAATCACCTCCTATTCCCATCGACATGGGATCCCTGAGGCTTGTGAAGGATGGTACTAGAACAGAGATAACAGCAATGCTATGTCTGCCTCTAGTTCAAGCTCATATAGCTTTCTGGCATCCATATCCACAGTTCTGGCCTCTAATCCGAGCTCAGCTTTGCTGAACTCAGCTGCTTTCCTCAGGGCTTCAGTTCTTAGGTCAACAAAAGTCAACTCAACCTCCTTTCCAAGCTCTGCTATCCTTTTTGCAAGGGC
>JAGDWR010000096.1 GCA_023269865.1 Candidatus Methanodesulfokora sp. | reverse complement strand
AGTATTGGGAAAGAGGAGCGATCTGCACACTGTTGCAAGGAACTTGTACAGAGTCCTGAGGGAGATCAGGAAGATGAAGCCTGACATTGTGTTCTCAGAGCCCTTCAATGAGCCCGGAATTGGAAGGGCTATAATGGGGATTCTTAGGGCATCTGCTTGGAGAACAGTGGAAGATAGATGATGCCAGAGCTATTTCCATATGCTACAGCTCTTCCTCTTCCTTTTTCCATTGCAACTATTGCACATACAAATGAATCAAGCTCATCTATGCTCTCAGGAACTTTCTCCAGCATAACTCCTGCCTTCCTCTCCAGAATTTCAGCTGCCCCCTTTATCTCACTTTTCCTCCTCGGCTTCCTTATTCCCATAATTTTGTAGGCAGCTGATGGAAATGTCTCTATCACATCGAACTCATCCAGCTTTTTTGCAAGGGAAAAACCTCTTAGGGAGAGATCTCTCATGTGGCTGAAGCCTGGAGGAAATACCCTGAAGCCAAGCTTTATCAGATCTATGTCGCATTTTCTCATAGCAGGATTGGAGGTTAGTGGGGCATCTATAGCTATGACAGAGGGCCTTGCTTTTTTAGCCATGGTGATTATCTCATCATCCGTGCGAAGCCTTATTGTAAACGCATTTTTTCCCCTGATTACGCATATTCCTGAGAATCTTCTCTCATAAGCAGCTAGATCTATCCCCATGAACACATCGGACACTCAAATCTCCTCATCAATCTCAACTTAAATGTAACTTAAATATCAATTGAAGCAGGCTTTGCCTTTCAATAGCTTTAATTACTAAAAGGCCTTTTAAAATTTTGCTGAATTAAGGGACTTTCAGGGTTTTGTGAAAGTTCTGGGAAAAACTTATAAGCTATAATTTACAGATTATAGTATGGCAAAGACAATACAAGTGAGGGATGAGACCTATAGAGCTCTTGTGAAGCTAAAGGAGAGAATGAGAGCTGAAAGCTTTGATGAAGTTGTGGCTAAGCTGGCTTTCAAGGAGCTTGGAATACCTGAGGATCTATTTGGTGCTGATCGCGGGAAAATAAAACCTTTCTCCTCTGAGGACAGGATGGAGGATCGACCTTGGTAGTTTACGATACTTATGCCTGGATCGAATACTTCCTAGGGTCAAGCAAGGGGTTTAGGGTTAAAGAGCTTTTGAATGAAGGAGGGCACACTCCTTCTGTTGTTTTGGCTGAGCTGGCGAGGAAATACATTAGAGAAGGAGTTGACCGCGATACAGTAAGGGATAGAATGCTCTTCATAAGCGCTAAGACCGAGATAGTTGATATATCCCCTGAGATCGCCCTGAGGGCAGCAGAGACCTATTTTGAGCTACAACTTCTGGCTGGAGAGAGCGGCAAAAGGACACCCAGCTTGGCTGATGCGATAATCTATGCAACAGCGCTCATGCTCGATGTGGATCTAGTCACTGGAGATAGCTTGTTTAAGGGCCTACCTCACATAATCTATATTGGAGATTAATTCAAGTTTTGAGAACTCTTTGTGCCTTGGGCCTGATTATAGCAACGCAGAGGGACGTGCTTATCTCCGTTATAGGTCCGATTGCTATCATCGTCCCCCCCATTACAGGCAGAAATAATCCAATTATCCCGGTTATCAGGGCCTCAAGTGGCCTTAGGCCGAAAATTACATATAATATTGAGGAGTTTGCTACATCGAAGAGGAACTCTGATGTGAGGGAGAGAGGGAACAGAAAGCTTGGATTCTCGCTCCTCACATAGCCCCAAGCAAAGCCTATTAAGCCGCAGAGAGCTGAGTTAACTGCAGTCCAAGGGCCTATCCCGAACAAGACATCGGATACAGCATAACTCATAATCCCAGTTAGAAGGCCTGCGAGAGGGGACTCAGCTGATGCTATTAATGTGAACATGAACGGGAAGTTTATCACTTGAGTTGCCCCTATTGCTAAATGCTTCATCAACCTCATTGCTATCGAAAGGGAGGTCATCATGCCAGCTGTAGCAACAGTTCTGCTCCTCAATCCATGTATCTACCTCCATTTATGTTTATCACTTCCCCATTCACATGGTCGTTCTCTATGAGGAATATCACAGCATGAGCTATCTCCTCAGGCCTGGCTATCCTGCCCTGGGGTGAGAGCTCAATCCCCCTTCTCTTCACCTCCTCCGTGAGGGCTGATGTGTCGACAGGTCCTGGGGCTACTGCATTCACTGTTATTCCAAATGGAGCTAGTTCTCTTGCCAGAGCCCTTGTTAATCCTATTACTCCTGCTTTTGATGCAGCATAAGCTGCTCCAACAGTCCCTCCATCCTTTCCAGCGATCGATGATATGTTGACTATCTTTCCCCTCCTCCTGCCCATCATGTGCTTAGCCACAAGTTTGCACATGAAGAAAGTGCCCGTCAAGTTCACTCCTATGATCCTGTTCCATTCCTCCTCTGTTATCTCCTCTATCCTGTAGTATCTCGGCAGAACACCAGCGTTGTTCACAAGTATGTCAATGAAGCCGAAGTTGAGAAGAGCTTGTTCAAACAGCTTTATGCAATCGCTATAATTTGATACATCTGCCTTAACTGCAACTGCTTTCCTCCCCATCCTCCTTATTGCTGAAGCTGTCTCCTCTGCGGATCTCTCATCAGACACATAGTTCACCACGACATCAGCTCCTCTCTCAGCTAGAGCAAGGGATATGGCCCTTCCTATCCCTCTTCCTCCTCCTGTAACTATGGCTTTGCTTCCCTCTATCTGCATGAGCAGTTTGCCACGAGGAGGGGAAAAAGTTGATATTCATTGTTAAGATTTACTAGACGGTTATGTGCTTATTTAGTTGGAATTCACACTCTAGTTGGATATCTTTTTATAGAAAAATC
>JAGDWR010000044.1 GCA_023269865.1 Candidatus Methanodesulfokora sp. | reverse complement strand
AGAAATATCTCCTTATATACCTCAATTGGATCAGCTCCATAGAACCAGAATATAATGCCGACAGAGATTAAAGCAAGAAGTATGGCTGCAGCTCTCACTGCAATCATCCTCTTAAAGCTCACCTTCTCCTTCTTCACAAAAGCTATCCTCATGCGCTCACCTCCATCCTCTTAGATCCGGCCATCATCAGGCCTATGTCCTCCATGCTGAGCTCATCGGGCCTTCCAATCCCCATTATCTCCCCCTGATACATAACAGCCATCGTGTCGCTCAGCGAGAGTATCTCCTCAAGATCCTCTGATACCAGGAGGACAGCAGCCCCCTTATCCCTCTCCTCCACAAGCTTCCTCCTTATGTACTCAGTGGCTCCTACATCAAGCCCATATGTTGGATGGGCTGCTATAACAAGCTTTGGAGCTGATGAAAGCTCCCTTGCAAGAATTAATCTCTGTATATTCCCTCCAGATAGGAACTTCGCCTTTGTTCTTATGCTTGGCGCCATTATATCGTACTCTGTCCTCAGCTTCTCAGCATTTGATTTAATTCTCCTCATATCGAGAACTCCCTTCCTGCAGAAGGGGGGAAGAAAGTACCTCTTGAGAACCAGGTTCTCAGCGAGATCCATCCCAGGCATTATCCCCATCTTCACCCTCTCCTCCGGTATGTGAGCTGTCCCAAGGAGCCCTATCTCCCTGGGGGATTTGTTCGTCACATCAATTCCATTTATCAAAACCCTTCCTGAAAGCGCCTTCCTAAGCCCTGTTATCACTTCAACAAGCTCCTTCTGACCATTTCCAGCCACACCAGCTATTCCGAATATCTCACCGCTGTGCACCTTAAAGCTCACTCCCTTCAGAGCGAGAACTCCCTTGTCGTTCAGAGCTCTCAGATCCACTACCTCCAGCACAACAGGCCCTTTCTCCCTCTCCTTCTTCTCCACCCTGAAGATAACCTCCCTTCCAACCATCATCCTTGCTAGCTCCTCCTTGCTTGTCTCCTCCCTTCTCTTAACCCCCACAACTTTTCCCTTCCTCATTACAGTTATCCTGTCAGCTATCTGAAAGACCTCCTCCAGCTTGTGAGTTATGAAGACTATCCCCTTTCCCTCAGATTTTAGCTTCCTCAGCGTGGAGAAAAGCTCACTAACCTCTATTGGAGTTAGAACAGATGTGGGCTCATCCAATATAAGCACATCGCTCTCCCTGTAGAGAGCCTTTATTATCTCAACCCTCTGCTTCTCCCCAGCTGAAAGCTGCCATATGTAGGCATCTGGATCAACCCTTAGGCCATATTTCTCCCCAAGCTCTATTATCCTCTTTTTAACCTCAACATCAGGCCTTATCTGCTTCTTTGCAAACCCCAGAGCCACGTTCTCAGCCACAGTGAACCTGTCTATCAGGAGGAAGTTCTGATGGACCATGCCAATTCCAAGCTTCATAGCATCAGCTGGGCAGTTTATTGAAACCTCTTTTCCCTTGACGTAAATTCTACCAGAATCAGGCCTGTATATCCCATATAATATGTTCATTAAAGTCGTCTTTCCAGCTCCATTCTCCCCCAAAAGCGCATGGATCTCTCCAGGCATCAGCTCGAAATCAACGTTGTCATTTGCCACAACCCCCGGAAAGATCTTTCTTATCCCCACCATCCTCACTAGGGGCTCCATGCTTCACCTAGATTTCCTCCTGGGGAAATTTGATAAATCTATCGGAGTTTGAGTTTTTCCATTTTTCCATGCTCACCTTTATGTTATCCCCTTTTGAGCTAGCTGGGTGGGGTCATGGGAGGAGAGTCCGCTGAGGTTTATTACAACAGGGGCGTGACCTTCATAAACTACAGGAAGTATGAGGATGCCGTTGAGGCTTTAAGCAAGGCAATAGAGCTTGAGCCGGATTTGGCAAGGGCTTACTACAACAGAGGGATAGCTTTTCTCAATCTAAACAAATTTGATGAGGCCTTGAGGGATTTCGACAAGGCCTGGTCGATGAGGGAGAAGCTCTTCAGCATGGGGGCTGAGGTCGTATCCGCTGTCCTGAAGGCAATCTCAGCGAACCCAGAGTTAAAGAAGGAGGCTCCAACATGGATTGATAGGGCGAAGGAGGTTTATGACCTGCTTTCAGATGAGGTGAAGGGTCTCGTTGAGCAGCTGAAGGCTTGAGCTTTCTGAAGCTCAACTTTTTCTTATTATTTTGCAAGCAATGTTTATCTTGAACTGTGTACTTGGAAAAGGGGTGTTGAGATGGGGCATCTTCTCAGAGGTAGGGACTTCATATGCACCCAGGAGTGGAGCAGGGAGGAATTGGAACTTGCCCTAAAGGTTGCATTTGACCTGAAGAGCAAGCAGAAAAAGGGGATACCACACGAGCTTCTGAAGGGAAAGACGATGTACATGATGTTCTACAACCAGAGCTTGAGGACGAGGAACAGCTTCCAGACAGGGATGTTTCAGCTTGGAGGGCAGGCCATAAATCTATCTCCATCCGAGGTCTACAGACCTGCTCTTGAGGGAGAGGAAGTGCCTTACAAGACGGAGAGGATATCGGATGTGGCAAGAGTGCTCAGTAGGTATGGGGATGCGATAGCAATAAGGATATATGGGGAGGCTGTTAACTGGGTCTACGGGAAGGGAGACAGGATAATAAGGGAGTTTGCGCACTGGGCTGACATACCTGTGATAAACATGGAGGACGATGTCTATCATCCATGCCAGGCGATGGCAGATATAATGACCGTTCTTGAGCACAAGGGAAGGGTTGAGGGGAAGAAGATAGTTGTAAGCTGGGCTTACAGCGGTGGAATAAAGCCTGTTGCAGTTCCTCAGAGCGCCATACTGATATTCACTAGGTTCGGTGGTGATGTTGTTCTAGCCCATCCTAAGGGGCTTGAGCTCGACCCTAAGATAGTTGAGACAGCAAA
>JAGDWR010000099.1 GCA_023269865.1 Candidatus Methanodesulfokora sp. | reverse complement strand
AATCAGATGGGTTCTGAGCTATGTAGTCTTTTTCAGACATAGCTCTTGGTCTTCACCAGGCCTTGTCTTGAGCTCATCGAGGGCTCTGCATCTTCCTCCATCAGGGTGAACCCACTTCAAGTCCTAATCAGCTTCAAAGAGCTTGGAGAAAGACCCTCCATCTGAATTACTACAGTGCTCCCTTCAGGGCATTAATCATCCCACATCTAAAGCACTAATAAATGCCATTTCTATTTATCTATCTGTCTTGAAACTGCTGGCAACGGCATGTAGCTTGGTGCAAATTGTTATAAGTAATATTATTTTACAATAGTCTCTCTTCTATAAACTTGATGGCAAGAACGAAGCTGGGTCCATACCCTCTTCCAGATGGTATGAAATCAGCTATATCCTTGAGTTTTTCGGGCGAATTAGGCATTGCTATAGAATAACCTGATAATTTCAACATCTCAAAGTCTGTCATAGAATCTCCAATCGAAATCACCTCATTTGGCGATATTCCCAAAAGCTCGCACGCTTTAAGCAAACCAGTTCCCTTATTTACTCCCTCTGGAACTATGTGTAAGGCGAATCCACTGTCTATTAACTTCACTCTCATATGGGATATATTGCTCTCTACCTCTTCCCTGCTTTTTGTCATAATAACCCTGTCAACAAGCCTAAACTTATTTGATATGCTCTCTGAGAACTGAACTCCTATTGATCTCAAGTATTCTAAGGCCTTTTGAGGTAATTCCGGATCCCCCATTATGTGTATATTGCCTCCATAATACACTACTCCTCCATTCTCAGCTATCAGGGGACCTCTTGCATTTAGATAGCCTGATAGACCATATGCAACAGGGAATGCATTTCCTGTTGCAAGCATCACTTTGATTCTTTTTGATAATTTGATAATATGCCTTACTGCTTCAGGATGAAGCACGGGTTCTCTGTATGTTATCGTCCCATCAACATCTACTGCTATTGCTTTATACATTTACATCCCCTGGGGAAAATATTTTAATGCCTGCTCTACAAGACCGAGGTAGAAGATAAATGTGGTGATCAGATTGCCCAACTTCGGCTACTCCTATGGAACTGAGCTAAAAGAAAATGAGGCCAGGGCATCAGGTAGAGATCTCAGAGTCTCCTTTAAGGAGATGGTAGAGCTTGCCAGAGCGATAAGAGGAATGAAGCTCTCTGATGCTAAGGCTTTTCTGGAGGAAGTCATAGCGATGAAGAGACCTGTACCATTCAAGAGGTATAATAAAGGTGTTGGTCACAGAAGGCAGCTCTCAGGATGGAAGATAGGGAGATATCCTGTGAAGGCCTCTAAGATGATGCTTAAGATTCTGACAAATGCAGAGTACAATGCGATACAGAAAGGCTTAGATGCAGATTCTCTTTACATAAAACATGTGGCTGCTCAACAAGGACCAAAGCTGAGGAGAATATTCTATAGGGCAATGGGAAGAGCTACTCCTAAGATAGAGCAGTTGACCCATGTTGAGGTTGTGGTGGAGGAGAGAGAATGAGTGTCAGCAAGAACCTGCCTATTTACAAGAGGATAATTCAAGAGGGATGGAGAAAGGCCGCTTTGAAAGAGTTTCTCAGTAAATATCTGGAAAGAGCTGGATTTCATGATGTAAAGCTTGTGGAGACATCTCTAAGGGAGATAATAACGATATATGTGGAGAGACCTGGAATAGTAATAGGTAAATCGGGAAAACTGAGCAAAAGGCTGACAGATGTCCTAAAAGAAAGGTTTGGGTTTGAGAACCCATACATAAGGGCTGAAAAAGTGGAGGAGCCATTCCTCTCAGCTAAGATAATAGCACATTTCATTGCATCTAGGATAATGAGAGGTGAGAAACATAGGAGAGTGGCTTTTATGGCGATAAACAGGGCTCTATCCTCAGGGGCAAAAGGGATAGAAATAAAAATAGCGGGGAAATTTGGGAGTCAGAGGGCTAGAGAGGAGAGATTTAGGGCTGGAGTGATATACAGATGCGGTGAGGATGTGATGAGCCATGTTGATTATGCTGTTGAGCACATCCTGCTTCCTCAAGGAGTGATGGGGGTCAGGGTTAGATTGGTCAAGCCCATAACATCTATGCCGGACAGAGTTCTGATAAAGGAGGAGAAAATATCGGAGATTTTGGAGAAGATTAAGGCCGAAAAAATGAAGGAGGAGGTTGAGAAAGTTGACCATGAAGAAAATGTCGGTCCTGAGGGAAATGAGCAATGAGGAGTTACTAAACAGGTTAAGCGAGCTGAGAAAGGAGCTTTTCCTGCAAAGGTATAAGCCATCGACGGGAGGAACTGGGGGAGAAAAAACACACTTGAGAAAAGAGATAAGGAGAGAAATTGCCAGAATCCTCACTGTATTGAGGGAAAGAGGAGTAGTTAGATGAGAAAGGGCAGCAACATATTATATCATGAGATAATAGGTTTGGAGGTGGAAGTTGTGTTTTCACCAAATCCATATGAAATTGGGATGAGAGGAAGAGTTATCGATGAGACCATGAACCTTTTAATACTGGACACAAAAAGGGGAAGAAAGAGAATTGAGAAGAGGGATAGGGTGTTTAGATTGAGGCTTGATGATGGTGTTTTTGATGTTTATGGCACGAAGTTAATAGGTAGACCTGAGGAGAGGGTGAAGAGGATATGAGCTTGAGAAAACTCCCTGATTACATCGTAAGAGATGTAAATCCTCCCTCTTCTGAGTGTAATGATAAAAACTGTCCTTGGCATGGAAAAATAAATCTAAGGAAGGGCATTCTTGAGGGCGAGGTCATTTCAACTAAGATGACAGGAACTGTCACAGTTCTTGTGGAATATCTATTGTATTCTAAGAAATATAATAGATATGAGAGAAGGAGATCGAAGATACATGCACATCTTCCTCCTTGCATAACAGTTAAAGAAGGGGATAAGGTAAGGATAGCTGAGGTAAGAAGATTAGCTAAGACGGTTAGCCATGTGGTGGTCGGAACTCTAAGCAAACAAAGCTAGCTCTTTACCCTCCTCCAGCCATATTTGCTTGTGTCATAGAAGGGCATTTCTGATACAACGACTTCTATTAGATCCCCTTTTACATCGACCTGAAGGGTTGTTCCGATAGAAGAGAGATCTGGTCTCACGTATGCCATCCCTATTCCTGAGTTTATAGTTGGGCTATAGGTTCCACTTGTGACATAACCCACTGATTCCCCATTTTTTATCACTTTTGCTCCATGTCTAGGACTCCTCTTGCTTTTGCTTTTTATTCCCACCCTTATCTTATCAGGAACTCTGTTTAGAAGGGATTCTTTTCCTATGAACTCTTTTTCATAGCTTACAACCGACTCCAATGCCGCCTCTTTTGGCGTGATACTTTCATCCATGTCCTGGCCATAAAGACACATTCCAGCCTCCAGCCTGAGTATATCCCTAGATCCAAGCCCGCAGGGTTTTGCTCCTCCTTTTAATATCTCCCTGAAGAACGTGATTCCTTTTTTCACATCTCTAAATATGAGCTCGTATCCATCCTCTCCTGTGTATCCAGATCTGCTTACAAGAACGGGGGAGTCTTGAAACAGAAGTTCTGCTATTCTATATCTCTTTATATCTAGCTTTCCGATCAGTTCTTCAGTTAATTCCTTGCTCCTTGGTCCCTGAACCGCGACCATTACAGTGTTTATTGTCTCATCTTTTATCTCAACATTGAAACCTTTCTCTATTTTTACTTTGTTTAACCAGGAGAGGATTTTATCTCTGCTTCCAGCGTTAACTACCATGAAAAATCGATCCTCAGATAGCCTGAAGACTGTGTCATCATCCATTATGCCCGCTTTACCGTTGAGTATTAGCGTGTATCTTCCCCTTCCAATCTCAACATCAACATCGTTTGTGCAAATAAGCTGAAGAAACCTAAGGGAATCCTTTCCCGATATGAAAAGCCTACCCATATGAGATACATCAAATATGCCCACGCTGTTTCTTACCGAGAGAGTTTCGTCTATTGAGCTGGTGTATTTGAGGGGCATCTCCCATCCATTGAAGATCATGAAAGTTGCACCAAGAGAGACATGCTCCTCATATAAAGGCGTTCTAAGGGGCATATCTGGTTATGTTGTGTAAAGCTCTTAATTTTATCTCAGGAAGGAAAAGTTTTATATTTTTCCTCCGGCAATTTATAACTGCCAGCGATAACAATGTTTTAATATTTAATTGTTCGGTGATTCTGAATGCCTGGGGGTATAGAGGGAAGCGAGACATTATCATCTGACGTAGATCTAATATCCTACTCTTACACGATGTTCAACAACTTCAGCAGACCTGATGCTGTAATAAGACCTTCAAATCCAGATGAGGTATCCTCCATCCTGAAGACCTTATCGGAGGAGAGAAAAAAAGTATTCATAAGAGGAAGCGGAACTTCTTTCGTGGGATGTCCCGCCGAGGGAGGAGTTCTGATAGAAACTAGGAGAATGAATGAGATTCTTGAGGTGGATGAGGAAGACCTCACAGCAACTGTTGAATCAGGTGTTCAAATCGGCCATCTTCTAAAGAAACTTCCAAGTGATATCTTCTTTCCAATAGACCCAGATGGTTTATCCCTCTCGACATTCGGAGGTATAATAGCAGAAGATTCAGCCTCTCCGCTTTCCCTTGCATATGGAACGGCTGGAAACACATTGTTAGGCCTAGAAGTGGTGCTTCCAGATGGAAGCTTGATGGAACTTGGCTCAACTACCATTGGGGCCAGAGGAATCGAGAGCCTGTTTATCGGAACAGAGGGCTCCCTGGGCGTTATAACAAAAGTTAAGATAAGGCTCTACAGAAGACCCGAGAGATTGCTTCTATATGAGATAGATGTTCCTCATGTAGAGGATGCGATTGAAATGTACTCTCTTGCCGACATATCGGGCATCCCATTGCTTGGATTTGAGTTCTACTACAGAGATATGTTCGAACTGGGAGGAAAAGAGGTGAATATGGGTTCAAGAGTGCATATGCTAGTCAAATCGCCTCCGAAAGAGGAGGTCATACATGAGAAAATAAAATCCATAGCAGAGATAGAAGGAGCTCTTAAAATAGATGTAGAGGAGTATAATCCTATGTTGCTTCCGCGATGGAGAGGGAGAGAATATCTAATAGAGGGATTAAAATCCACAGGAAGAACTGTCAGTTTTATCAGCTTTACTGTGCCAAGAGACAGCATATTTGAGGCCATAAGTAGAGTAGATGCCATAGGATCAAGGATGAAACTTGAGACTGTTACAATGGTGAATCCAAGCATGAACTGGATCCTGACTGGATTCACATACAACTTCGCCGATGAAAAGGAGATGAAGAGAGCCGAAAGAGCCTTAAAAATGGCAATAAACCAGCTATCCGAAATTCAGGCTATTTTCGGCTTTGGTACAGGAACTGGCACTAATATGGCCGGCTTGAAGCTTAGAAGCTTGGACAACAGGGAGCTTTTTGAGAAAGTAAAGAAATGTATTGATCCAAATTTTGTAATGAATCCCATTTTCACGTCAAAGGAGGAGTGATACCGTGTTCTCCGAGGAAACCTGGAGGGAGATATCAAGATGCATCTCTTGTGGAGCATGCAATGAGGGCTGCCCATTCTTTCATGCCTCTGAGAGAAGGGAGAGCTCAGGCCCCAGGTCAAGGATAAGTATAGTTAGAGCTATAAACACGAAAGTTGCACAGCTCTCGATAAACTCAATAGAGCATTTGTACCTGTGCGGTTCTTGTGCTGTCTGCAACAGATATTGCCCGCTGAACATAGATATAGCAAATCTGATAGTCAAAATAAGAGAGGAACTTATAAGAGGGGGGTATGTGCCTCCTTATAGCATAGCCCGGATGAGGAGAAACATAGAGGTCAATGATCATCCATGGGATTCATGGGATAAAGGAAAGTGGATTCAAGTTAGAAAATCAAGCAGGCCAAAAAAAGTGCTTTTCTTTGCCGGATGCTGGACAACAAAATCCCAGGATATGGCTAATTCGTCCTATATTGTGGCAAAAAAAGTTATTAAGGATGATTTAGGCCTTTTAGAGTCATCTGAACCATGCTGCGGCTATCCCTTAAAGATAGCTGGTCATCTGGATGCTTATAAGGAGGTCCTATTAAGAGCAAGATCAAAAGTAGAGGGATTTGAGGATATCGTTACTCCATGTCCCTCGTGTAGAGAAAGCCTTAGAGAATCGGGATTGAACTCTCGCTATCTTTTTGATATCATACCTGAAAATCTAGAGGTAATTAAGCATAGATCTGGAAAAGCTGCTCTTATAGGACCGTGCAAAAACACATTTACTGATAAAGCAAGGAATATTTTAGAGCTTGCTGGATATGATGTAGTAGATATGCCTGATTGGTGCTGTATGGACTGTGGATTCTCTCTTGCGTATACAATATCCCAGGACTTAATGGAGTCAGTTGCATCCAAGATGATGAAAGCTGCTTCTCACCTTGGAGCTGATACCGTCGTGCTCATCGACCCCTTCTCTTATTACATTTTCTCAAGCATAAGTAAGAGGGAGAGATTGGAAGTTCATGATATATACAGCATTGTGCTTGATTCCTTTAGATTCTAGAGTTTGAAAATTTATATAACTCTTTTAAATTAACTAATTTAATGAATAGTATTTTAGTGAACTTTTTCCACGTTGGAATGAGTTCTTTCCATCCTCCTGATTGCCAAATACTCTCTCGGAATAGGCAAGCCGACGCCTAAATACACGATGCCTCTCTTATCCTGATGCCTGAGAATCCCTGGAACATCAAATATAACCAAGTTTTCCTTCCCAGAGATGGATTTTATCCAGGATATCTCCAGTTTTCTGAACTCTGAGTGTCCTACAAGCAGGGCAACACAGTCCGATCCGGATATCGCCTCCTCCATGCTTCTAGCCCCTATTCCACCGAAGGTCTCATTCGACATAGGGTCATAGACCACTACCTCATACCCTCTCTCTAAGAAAAACTTTATGAATTTCTCCGAGGGACTTTCTCTTGTATCGGATACTCCCTCTTTATAAGTAACGCCAAGAACGGCCATCCTTCTTTTTCCATTATACCCAATGAGATCCATGATCTCATGGACGATTCTAGCATATCTGTATGGACCAGCATCATTCACATTTCTCGCCTCAAATATCATGAGGGGCTCATACCCAAGCTTTCTCCCAGCATGATAGAGAAAGAGTGGGTCCTTTGTCAGGCAAGATCCTCCAACTCCCAGTCCAGCTCTCAAGAGATTTACTCTTGGATGCCTGTTTGCAAGCTCCATAACCTCCCAGAAATCTACTCCGAGCAACTCACATATTCTAGCAATCTCATTGGAGAAAGCTATGTTCACATCCCTGTATGCATTCTCAACAAGTTTAACCATCTCAGCTGTCTTAAAGGAGGTGCGAATTATGTCTCCCCTGACAAATAATTTGTAAAGATCCTCTGCAGCTCTTGCTGCTTCAGGAGAGTCAGCTCCTATTATCCTGGTGTTTCCAGTTATCTCCTCTATAAGTCTGCCAGGCATGGCCCTTTCAGGACAATATGCCACCATTAAGTCCTCTCTTTCCTCCTGTTTAAGCCAGCTCATTATCATCTCACTTGAGCCAGGAGGGAGAGTGCTCTCCACAACTATCAGCCCATTTTTCCTCACATAATGAGCCGCTGTTCTTACAGCATCCTCCACAAAACTCAGATCTGGATTACCATCGGGCAATTTCGGCGTGGGAACGGCTATTACAGCCGCATCTATTCCACTTAGATCCTCTTTTCTATAGCTTGGCCTGTATGTTCCAGCTAGAATGGCCCTTTTCAGGAGGTCGGCTAAATCCCTCTCACTCAATCTAGTTATTCCTTTGCTAAGCTCCTCAATGAGTTCTCTATCTACATCATACCCAACTGTTTTCACACCAGAGTTAGCCAAGAGCACAGCTATGGGCAAGCCTATGTATCCCTGGCCAAGCACTCCAACCTTCCTGAAATCCAACCATGACACCATGCTGATAGCAAAGTGCGAGTAAAAAACCCTTCTGATGGAATTGTTGAAATCGAGGAAAAATTAGGTTAGACCAGAGTTCCCCTTATCTCCCTGACCTTTAGCCTAGTTATGTGACCAGCTATTCTGTTTCTGTATACCTTGGACTTTATATCAGCTATCTCATTTAAGATTCTCTTATTGTGCTCAAAATCTGTTGTCCACAGGTCAGAGTACTCTTTCACTAGTTTGTAAGCAATCCTCTTTATGTTCTTTTCCTTCACCGTTCCTATGCAATCACCCGAATTACCCCTAAGGAGCAGATATTTAAATTTTACCTAAATAGCAAAGCTTTTTAGAAAGTTAGGATTATCTAACGTGTGGATAGCTCTAACGTAACACCAGGATTGCAGGAGTATCTTACATCAATATATAGACTGAAGAAAAGCGGGAAAAAGGAGATCAGGATAAGAGATCTCGCCAAAGAAAGAAATGTAAGGCTTCCCAGTGTGACTGGTGCAATGAAGAAGCTCGCTAAGATGAACTTGGTTAGATACAACAGATACGGAAGCGTTGATCTCACGGAGGATGGAGAGAGAATAGCGGAGGTTCTAGACAGAATAGAGAGGGATTTTTATCTGTTTCTCGTTGACTTTTTAGGGGTACCAGAAGAGAAGGCAAGAGAAGAGGCATGTCGCGTGGAACATGGTATAAACATGGATACTGCTAAAAGATTGGTTGCTCTCATGGACTATCTGAGCAAATGTCTGCCTGAGGAGGAGAGAAGGAAGATAAAGGAGTATATCGAGAGGAGAATTGAAGAATCACAGTGTAATAGTTAATTATGAACTGCAGTTATAAGCGAGAAAAAGTTAAAATATTTATCCCACTAGTGCACAATGGTGATCGCATGGCCAAGTACAAGATAGTTCAGGATAGAGAGAGCTGCATAGCAGATGGTGTTTGTGCATCCCTGTGCCCCGATAATTGGTACATAGCCGATGATGGCCTTGCCTCTCCAGTCAAAACTGAACTCGATGATCTAGGATGCAACATGGATGCTGCACAAGCCTGTCCTGTGAATATAATTCATATATATGAGATAAAGGAGGACGGATCTCAGAAGCAACTCATATAACCTCTCTTTTTTCTTCTTTTTTTATCAAAAGCGCTCAGAGTGAGTTGGGCACCTCACTCATCGGTCGATGCTCGTATCATCATCGCGCATTAATAACCTGCAACTACTGCTTGTGAGCCTCTCCACGACTGAAGTCGGGAGCTTCCAGCGTTCAGCTGAGGCTTTATGCCTCCAGCCTCATCTGCTGGTTCGGGGGCTCACAGCTCCCCCATCGCATGCGTCTCATTAACGCATGGGCTATATTATTCTACTCACCTAGGGCAACATGCCCAAATCCCAAGGGGATTTTTATATTTAAACTTTTCATTCATCCCAGAGCTGAAGCTCTGGGTTTTCTGGGCACCCACTTTTATAAAGCTTGAATCGCAACACTTAAAAAGCTGTGGATTCAGATGGTAAAGGTGATTTCCTGGTAGAGGTTCCTTATGCCACTGCAATGCAGAGACTTATAGCCGGAATAATAGATCTCATGATAATATCTCTCATCAGCACACCTGTATTTATTTTCACGGCAGGCTACTCTCCTTTTGTACAGCTTTCCTTGGCTACATCCTCTGCCATTGTGCTGATGATCCTTTATTACACCCTGACTGAGGGATATCTCTCAACAAGCCCCGGAAAGAAGATTATGAATCTATATGTCCTGGATTATGAGTCCTTAAGGCCAATCAGCTACAGACAGGCGCTTGTCAGGAATGCTGTCAGGATAACTGATTCTTTCCTTCTGTATCTCCCGATACTGTTAAACAAGGATGGAAGGAGAATTGGAGATGGAGCTGCTGGAACAGTTGTAGTCTCAAAGAGGAGGATCTCTGTAAGAATTATAAGTCCTGAGGAGTATAAAAGGAGAAAATTACTAGAAGATGGGGCTTATTCAATGGATCTAGCTGTTGCTGAGGCCCTGATAGAGAAAGTAAAAGAGAAAGCAGGAGTACTTTCAATAGACATACTGGAGAACGCAATAAAATATATAGAAAGAAAAACTGGGTTTGATGTTGAGACTATAAAAAGAAGGTCAATAGAGACTGTTGGTGGAGATGATCCCGGCTCTATTTTGGCTTTCTCTGTTCTAGCTGGATATATTCCTGCGAGAAGCATAGTCTCTCAGCAGGATTTTGCTGAAATATTGGAGAAAGCTTCTCTATTTGCCTTCTCTCAGGAGGACAGAAAACTCCTTTCAATAAAAGCAGGGGTGCTCAAGGGAATAGATGAGGCAGAGAAGTCCACTAGATCCCTGAGAGCTGAGATTATTCTTAAGCCGATCAGAGAATCTCCAAGGCTATTCAGGGAGATAAGCCCCTTCTTTCTGATATCCCTTTTAATTCTACTGCTATCAACGTTCTTTGCCATGTGGATGCCGAGCGATCTTGTGAATCGACTGAAGGAGCTTATGGGGAAGGACGGCCTCAAAATGCCAAATCCTTTTGTAATGGCTATTATGATAATTTTAAATAATATTAAAGTATGGATACTTTTGTACGGAGAGGGGCCTCTTATCATAGCCTCTCCCTCGATAACGGCAGTAAATGGAATCATACTGGGTAGTGTTGGCAACTTACTCATAAAGGAGGGAAGAGCTCTTGATCTCATCTCGGGCATACTTCCACACGGTGTAATGGAGCTAACAGCAATACTGATAGCAAGCTCGATCGGCATAAAAATGGGTCTTTCACTCATATTCCCGGGTAGTAAGAGCCGATATGAGTCCCTTAAAACAGTAGCAATGAGATACTCAGATTTGATGGTCTTTTCTACAATCCTATTGTTGATAGCAGGGTTCGTGGAAGCCTTTATAACTCCTATTATAATGAAAGAACATATTATAGCTATAACTATATCTTTATTAGAGATTATAATTTTATACTTATTTTTACTAAAATTTAAGTAGATATGTAAGAAAATAATGAGATCAGAACTCCCGTGGCCTCTGAGGAAGGAAGCTTCTTGAATACATTGAGGGTCTCTTCTCTTATCTCACAAATCTTCCTTGATATAACGGCTCTAGGGTCAACCGAATCAATCAGATGGGATATCTCTTCTCTTCTTTCCCAATCGTTTAGATCATCCTTCATCTGATATATTAGGCCCATGTTCCTTCCTATGAGTGCTAAATCCTCGGCCAGCTTTTCCCCCATGGAAGAAAGCAAACCTCCTATCCTTAGGGCTGTCTCAAAGAGAATTGCCGTCTTCCCATATATTATATCCATATATCTTTCAAATGGTATAATCTCACCTTTCCTAACTATCCGAGTTTCCTCAGCTTCACTCTCGCTCATGAGCCTCGTGGTAGTAGCAACGATATCGCTTATATCACAGCCGTACATCGAGCTTATCCTCAAAACGATCGATAGGATAAAATCTGCTATTAATATCGAGAACTCCAGTCCATATCTCCTGTAAAAAGAGGGAGAACCTCTCCTTGACTGATCCCCATCTATTATATCATCATGTATTAAGGATGCTGTGTGTAGAAGCTCTACCATTGCAGCTGCAGGATCAGGATTTCTCTTTGGCCCACCTATCTCATTTCCTAGATAGAGAAGAACTGGTCTTATCATCTTTCCTCCTTTTACTGCCTCGAGAAGCGGTTCATAAAAAACAGACTCTCTGTACTCGGATAAAATCCCTAACAGGGCCCTTGTTCCTCTGCTGACATACGGATCTATGAGTTTTTCCACTTCTTCCTTGAGTTGGACGCTGTAGATCACATACACACCTCCTTTCTGCTATCAAGGGGATTTTATAAACAGTTTCTTCATTTTTATAATATGATTCCTCCTTTTATATCTTTCCACAAAGGTTAAAAATGTAGCATAGCCTATCGTTGGGAAAGTTAGTGATCATGAAGAGGTGTCTGGATGCCTGAGAAGGAGCATATCAACTTGATCTTCGTCGGACATGTGGACCATGGAAAATCCACTCTTGTCGGAAGGATACTCCTTGATCTTGGTTTGGTCAAGGAACTGCCTCCAGCGGAATTAGCTGGAGAAGCACAGCTGGCATGGCTTGCAGATAGATTGAAGGAGGAAAGAGAGAGAGGAGTCACAATAGATCTAGCTCACATGAAGATAGAGACTCCGCACAAGATGATAACAGTGATAGATGCCCCAGGACACAGGGACTTCGTGAAGAACATGATAACAGGAGCAAGCCAGGCTGATGCAGCTGTTTTAGTGGTCAGCGCAAAGCATGGAGAGGGAGTGCAAGCACAGACTATAGAACATGCATTCCTCCTAAAGACGCTGGGTGTAAACCAGCTTGTAGTGGCAATAAACAAGATGGATGACCAAACTGTCAACTACAGCAAGGAGAAATATGAAGAAGTAAAGGCAAAGGTGGCTGATTTGCTTAAGAGAGTTGGATATGATCCATCGAAAATCCAGTTTGTCCCAACTAGTGGATGGAAGGGGGATAATGTGATAAGCAAAAGCGACAAAACCCCATGGTACGATGGGCCAACCCTGTATGAGGTATTTGACACCTTTACCTCACCTCCAAAGCCTCTTGACAAACCTCTTAGGCTGCCAGTTCAGGATGTCTTCAGCATAAAGGGAGTTGGGACTGTGATAGTTGGCAGAGTTGAAACAGGAGTTCTGAAGCCAGGTGACAGCATAATAATAGAGCCTCTAGGCAAGACAGCTGAGGTGAAGAGCATAGAGATGCATCATGAGCCACTGCAGAAGGCTGAACCAGGAGATAACATAGGGATAAATGTGAAGGGAGTTGAGAGGAATGAGGTGAGGAGAGGAGATGTGGTGGGACATGTGAACAATCCTCCAACTGTTGTAAAGGAGTTTACAGCTCAGATAGTGGTCCTGCAGCATCCAACAGCGATAGCTCCAGGCTACACTCCAGTCATACATGCCCACACAGGGCATATGGCATGCAAACTGGTGGCGATAGAGAAGAAGATAGATCCCAGGACAGGACAGGTCCTGGAGGAGAACCCTGCATTCATAAAGAGAGGGGATGCTGCTGTGGTCAAGTTCCAGCCACTTAAGCCGTTCGTCATAGAGAGATTCAAGGATTTCCCACCTCTGGGCAGATTTGCTGTCAGGGATATGGGCATAACAATAGCCGCTGGAATAGTGCTAGATGTTGTGCCAATGGAGAAGAAGAAATAAAAAACTCTCCTTATTTTTTGTTTAGGTGATTTCATGGATACCCTAAGAATAGAGCTTGTTAGCACAAATCCAAGAAGCTTGGAGGAAGTGTCAAGGCAGTTAAGAGACATAGCTGAGAAGATGGGGGTGAGGATAAAGGGTCCCATTCCCTTGCCCACAAAAAGACTGAGGATAACAACCTTGAAAAATCCCTCAGGTGAGGGGACAAGCACATATCACAAGTTTGAGATGAGGATACATAAGAGGATAATAGACATACCAAATCCTGACAACAGATTCGTAAGAAGGATGATGGAGATCTCTCTTCCAGAGGACGTCAAGATTAGTATAGTAATGCTGTCCAAATGAACCTTTTAATGGATTAAAGCCGGAGCAGTATGCTCCGGCTCTTTACGCCGGGGGTGGGATTTGAACCCACGAGGCCCAAGTGGGCCACCGGCTCTCAAGGCCGGCGCCTTGGTCCGGACTAGGCTACCCCGGCCGAATCACTTAAGAGGCAGGAACTTGCTCGATCTTGTGGCTCCTTTTCCTGGCTTGCTGTGTTTCACTATCCTGTTTGTCATCGCAAATTCACCAAGATAGTGCCCTATCATCTCAGGTGTTATCTCTACTTCAACAAATTCCTTTCCATTGTGAACTGCTATCTTCATCCCGACCATGCTGGGCAGGACTATCATATCTCTTCTATGGGTCCTTATCACCTTGTTTATCCCGAGCCTCTTGTATTTCTCTATCTTCTCAAGCAACTTTTTGTTCTCGGGAGAAAGTCCTCTCTTCAAAGTCCTCCTAGCTCTAGCATTCAGCAAAGGTGCCAGATCATATATAGACATTTTTTGAAGCTGATCTAATGTATATCCTCTCAGAGTAAACTCCTTGGACATGACACCATCCCTCCCTTATTGAAGAAAGCATCTGTATAAAAATCCTATCAGATCAGAGGAGCCTCCTCAACTGTTCCTCCAATTTATTAAAATCATAATTATCTATTACAATAATGCTTGATTCTTTTAACATGAACTTTATTTCATCTGGAATTTCTCCGGAAATTACTATGTAGTCCAAGCCCATGTCGAGCTTCTTAAGGCTTAGGTTCATCGCCCTTCTCACGTTGATATCGCCATCAAGCACTGATATAGCAACTTTTTTGTCACCTTTCTCCACTAAAAAGTCGATCTGATGGTAAATTCCAGAAGATCCCCTTATATTTTCCTCCATGGAGATAGCTAACCCTAGTTTTTGTAGCACCTTCAGCACTTCATTTTTTAGATCAAATTTTTTCTCTTTCCTAACAAGCTTCATGTTTGGTACCTTCTGTGTTGATAGAGGGGGTTTGCATATTTAACCCTTCTCTTAGAGGCAAAAAATAACAAAAAATCATCTTGTTCCTGCCCTCCTCTTTCCTCTTCCAGTCTTTCTTGCGGCTATATGACCAACTTTTCTCCCAGGAGGAGCACCTCTTGCAACTGTTGTTGGTTTTCCTGGTCTTTTATGAGATCCTCCTCCATGTGGATGAGACACCGGGTTCATCGCAACTCCCCTGACAACAGGCCATCTTTTTGGATGAACTCTCTCCCTGTAATACTTTATCCCTGCCTTTAAGAAGGGCTTTTCTATCCTTCCTCCACCTGCAATTATCCCTATTGTGGCCCTGTTATCCGCTGGAACTACTTTCTCCTTTCTGGATGGAAGCCTAAGTATCACATTACTTCCTTCATGGGAGAACACAACTGCATAGGCTCCGCTTCTTCTCGCTATTCTTCCACCATCTCCCTTTCTTATCTCTACATTGCATACTAATGTACCATCCGGTATCCTGCTCAGGGGGAGGACATTTCCCGTTCTAACGCTTGCTTCAGGTCCTATTTCTATTACCTGTCCTATGTGAACTCCTTCTGGAGGTAAATACAGTAATTCTGATCCATCTTCTAGTTCAAGAACCGCGAGAGGGGTCCATCTCCCGGGCTCATGGAGGAAGGCCTTTATCCTTCCCCTTATGGTCTCTTCTGAGGCAGGGGGATACTTCACATCCCCCAATTTCAAGTGGTCCCTTGCCCTGAACTGAATTCCTCCTCTTCCCTTTCTCTGCACTAATATCTTCTTCCCCATCATATCACCCCACTGTTATCCCAAGCTGGGCCTCTATATCAGTAGCCTTAAACTCGGGGCTGAGCTTTATTATTGCTCTTTTTCTGCCATCTGGAGCAATATAGGTGTTAACTTTGATCACCTTTACATTGAAAGCCTTTTCTACAGCTTCCTTTATCTCTGGTTTCTTGGCTTTCCTGTCAACTATGAAGACAAGCTTGTTCTCTGACTCAGCCATTTTTATAGCTTTCTCAGAGGAAACTATCTTTATAAGTATAGAGTATGGATCCCTCATCCGATCACCCTACAACCCTGCTTAAAAAGTCCAGAGAGGATCTGCTCCATATAGTCAATCTCCCTGGAACTCCTCCTGGAGCGAGGTCCATGACGCTGAGATTTCTCACTGGAACTACGTCTACACCAGGTATGTTCCTAGCTGCAAGTCTCAGAAAGGCATCCTCTTTTAGCACGATAAATAGAGGACCCCTTGCCCTCTTCCTTATTCTACCTCTGTACTTTCCTTTTCCGGCTCTTATCTTTTTAAATCTCTTCTTTAGCCTCTTTAGCTCATTCTGAAGACCTATTTTCATTAGTATGCCCTCCACATCCCTTGTCTTTTTCATCTCCTCTATGTCATCGGTCATTATTATGGGAACTTCCTCGACTCCATCTAATCTATGCCTCTTTGAGACAAGCTCTATCGATGCCGTTGCAGCCAAGGCTGAGATAATGCCTAATCTCTTCTCTTTTTTGTTAACTCTCTCCAAAATCACCTTCTCTACTCTAGGAGCTCCTACTCTAACCCCTTTAACAGCTTGATTTGCCCTCGCTGCCCTTCCTGCAGCCGGATATCCTCTTCCTTTTACCCTTGGAACCCTGGCTACTCCATGGCCAACTCCCCATGATTCAGCGCTTGTCCTCAAGCCCGCATATCTATCTCTTCCCTGTGGTTGTATGGACGCAGTTAAGATTGAGAGATAAACTCTTCTTATAACATCCGGCCTTATTTCCGCCTCAAAAACACTTGGCAGCTGTACTTCGCCAACAATGGAGCCATCTATGCTGTAAACTTTTCTTACTATCATGAGGACACCTCCCTCATTGTGCTGATGTACACTATCTTTGGCTTGCCCAACTCATAGGAAGGAGGTCTTATGGGATGCCTCATCATAATAAACCTCTTTGGCGGACCCATGACAGATCCGGAGACTATTATGCAATCGCTTCTCACAATGCCATAGTTGATAAACCCGCCTGGTGGATTCAAGTCCTCAACTAGTCTTACTGGATTTCCATTCTCGTATTCTGCAGGCACAATCTTCATCACCCTCTTGTTGTATTCGGTCCTCTTGTGATATCCAAGTTGTCCTGGCCTTGGCACTCTCCATGTTATATAAGGTGGATGCCTGGATCCTAAGCTTCCAGGTTTTTTTCTCCCTTTTCCTGCTTTATGAGGAAGCATCTCTATTCCAAACCTCTTTACAGCTCCCTGAAATCCCTTTCCCTTTGTCACTCCAGTTATGTCAATTAGCTGTCCTTCTTTAAACACATCTACAACTCTGATAATGTTTCCTACTACTCTTTTTGCATAATCTATCCTGGATTCCATACTTCCTCCCAGTATTGGCACCTCCAAGAGCTCAGGTACCTTCTTGCTCAGCCCTCCAGCCATCTGAGGATTTGTCCTTAGGATGAGTCTAAGGGACCCTATTTCCCCTGTTCTTCCTTCTATAATCTCCATGGCTTTATCAAAATTCCTTATCCCATTTCCTATTGGAAAAAGTCTAGAAAGAGGATCGTCCCTATCTACTATAAGTCCTGTTGCAATTGGTTTTAATCCACTTAGTTCCCTCTTATACGCCCTTATGCCAACTATTCTGACAGGGGGCGTCTCTATTACTGTTGATGGTATCGCAACCTCTGTTCCTGTTGTAGGTCTGCCTGGTCTGTCCTCTATCGCTATCAGGTGAAGCATCCCAACCTTATATCCTGGAAATCCTCCCAGCATCGGTCCTTCCTTCAGCTCAGGGTAGCTCTTGAAGCTGACTTTAGTAGTTTCAGCTCTCTTTCTAGGTCTAAACTGAAGGGATCCATGTCTTCTAGGCATCTAGTCCACCCTAAACTTGGGGCACTCAACAGCTGAGGTAGTAGCATGGTCTATAAAAACTTTCCAAACCATCGATGAGATTAAACATCCAGTATCACTGTAGCTCTCCAACCATCGTCCTCAGTTCTCAGCTCCAAGTTATGATAAGTAACTGCCTTTATTGCAGTTCTAATCTCATGTAGCTCGGGATTGAGCTTTTCACCGTATGCTCTTCCTTTTGCCCTGAACTCATCATCTTTGCATATCTCAACATCAAAGGAGGAGAAAACAATGCCCTCTGTATCTGTTATAAACAGGAGCTCCTGCAGCCAGTGGTGAAGGAGTATGTCTAGATCACTTGCTGAGACTTCTACTTCCTTTGAGACAGATCTCTTTACCTTAGATATATCTACCATGGCATTATACATAGCGAGAGCAGCTGCCTTAAACAGATCCTCAATGCTTCTTCCCCTGGCCACAAAACCCATATCTCCTTTCACATCCAAGTATTCATAGCTCATATCTTTCAATCCTCTTTTCACCGAGGCGGCATACATAGCCTAGGTGCTCTATCTATAGGCTGGAATTATTTAAGTCTATCTTGAAACTGTTAGCAGCGACATTGCTATAATAAATAGCTTTAAATAATATAAAAGAAGAGAAGTAAAAGTACCCTGCAAATTAGGTTTTAAGTTATTATGTTGAAGTATAAAGGGACACGAGATGAGTTTTAGGAGAACAAGCTAATAGGGGCTGCATGACTGCTTCTAGCTAACGTTAAGTTTATTAACTAGCATTTTGATAACCTTGATGCTAGAGAAGCTTTACATTAGAAGCTCGAAAGAAAGCCACAGTTTTAACCGTGGGATGAATTATCGACAAGTTTAAATACAATAGTAGTTAAAGCGAGTGGCACATCAAGCCTATGCCCAGGATGCAGGGTCAAGCCCAAGCGGGCATAAGCTGATGAATCCAGAAT
>JAGDWR010000092.1:17050-18421 GCA_023269865.1 Candidatus Methanodesulfokora sp. | reverse complement strand
AACGGCATTAAATGTCTTTATAGTTCCATGGCTGGATGCTGGGTGTTTGAATGGCAGGTGTGGCTGAAGCCCTAAATCCCAGGTCTATAGCAGTGATAGGAGCCTCAAGAAACCCTGAGAAAATAGGATATGTCGTGCTGAAGCAGCTTTCATCCAAGTTTAGAGGAAGATTGTATCCCATTAACCCCTCGGCTGATGAGATACTTGGCCTGAAGTGCTATAAAAGCATACTGGAGGTGCCAGATGAGGTTGATCTAGCTGTTATAGCGGTGCCAGCCGATCATGTCATCGGCGTGATAAGGGAGTGCGGAGCTAAGAAAGTGAAAGCAGCGGTAGTTCTGACCTCAGGCTTTTCTGAGGTTGGAAACAGAGAGCTGGAGGAAAAGTTAGTTGAGGAGGCCAAAAAAGGTGGAGTTAGGATAATAGGGCCGAATTGCATGGGGGTATTTGATCCTGGAAGGGGAATAGATATGCTATTTGTGAAGGAGGAGCTACTTCCAAGGTGCAAGCCGGGAAGCATAGCTCTTCTCTCCCAAAGCGGGAGCGTTGGGACAAACATGATATCTATGCTGAGGAAGATGAACCTTGGGATAAGCACATTTGTGAGCTACGGAAACAAAGCTGATGTAGATGAAGCAGATCTTCTGGATGTGCTAGCAGAAGATGAGAGGACAAAAGCTATAGCGATATACCTAGAGGGAGTGAAGGATGGAAGAAGGCTCATGAGTGCTATAAAGAGGACAGAAAAGCCAGTGATCGTGCTGAAGGTGGGAAGATCAGAGGCAGGGGAGAGAGCTGTGGCATCCCATACAGGGTCTCTTGCTGGATCAAGCAGGTTGTACATTGCAGCTTTGAGGCAGGCTGGTGCCGTGATAGTTGATTCAATGGAGGAGCTTATTGATGCATCAAAAGCTCTCTCCATGCAGCCCCCGGTTACAGGGAAGAGGGTGTTTATAGTGACAAATGGGGGAGGATACGGAATTATGGCAGTGGATGAGCTTGAGAGAAGAGGAATGATCGTTCCAAAAACTCCAGATGAGATAAAATATGTCTTTAAGGGGAAGTTTCCTCCTTATTACTCATTGGACAACCCCATAGACCTGACAGCGAATTCCACACCGGAGCAATATGGAATGGTGCTCAGAACTCTGTGCAACTCGGATGCATGTGATGCTATACTTGTCATACCCCTGATGGGAATCCCCAATTTTGATCCCATTGAAGTAGCTGAGGTCATCTCAAGCATTGAGTTCAAGAAGCCCGTTGTTGCTTCCTTTGTCTCTCACACTGAGGAGACAGATAGAGCAAAGGAGATTATGGAAAAAGCAGGTATTCCCGTGTATGAATCACCGGAGAGGGCAGCTAGGGCTA
>JAGDWR010000092.1:12513-16950 GCA_023269865.1 Candidatus Methanodesulfokora sp. | reverse complement strand
ATGGAAAAAGCAGGTATTCCCGTGTATGAATCACCGGAGAGGGCAGCTAGGGCTATTTACTTCTTATACGAGTATGGAAGATCACATAGTGGCTGAGGTGAAGCCCACATTTCTCACAGCTATAGGAGGAGACTCAACTGGAACCTCCCACTCCATCCACCAGTGATATATCTGTCTTGAGTTCCTTCCAACAGCAAATACATTGGACAACATCCTCAGAACATTGTCGCTCAGCCTTAATCCTCTAGCAGATCCAACTATCTCACCCTTCTCCACCTTGAACAGTCCATCTCTTATTATCGCTGAGAAATCTCCTGCTCTGTAATCCTGGAACCTAAGATAGGTTGCATTTCTTATTATAAGGCCATCTCTCAGCTCCTCTATGAGCTCATCATTGCTCATGTCACCAGGACTTATGACTATATTCCAAGGCTGTGGGCTGACCCATCCAGCATTTGCAGTTGTGTTTGTGTTCATCGCTTTAGCTGTCAACCTGTTGTGCAAGTAAGTTCTGAGAAAGCCCTTCTCCAATATGACATTTCTCCTTGTCGGATAGCCCTCCATATCAAATGATCTGGATCCATATCCTCCAGGTCTGAGAGGATCATCGACAATAGATATGAGATCAGAGCCTATCTGCTCATTCAGCTTGCTCACATATGGGGACATCTGCATCATCACGTACATTGCGCCTGCAAGGGATCCAAACACGCCTCCTAGATTTCCAATAGCGCTATACCATATCAACGCATCATGTCTTCCTGGCTCAACCTTAACCTGTTTTGAGGACATAAGAGCATCCTCAGCAGCCTCTCTACCAGCCTCCTCTGGTCTTATCTCGTTCATCATTCTTGAGCAACTAAATGAGTGTCCTGTTGACTCAGGACTCACAAAAGCTCTTATGTCCAGGTAAACATTGCTTCTCTTCTCGCAGACCTTAACTCCTGTTGTAGTTGCGACACATGAGATCTCGACCCCAGATCTTATAGATCCAGCTATTTTCTTGGCTCCTGAGGATAATCCAGAGTTTATGGCTGCTGTAACTATATCTGAAAGCTTCTCCCCTGGATCTTCAAGCTTCGGATCGTATATGCCCTCTATTATGGGGTAGCTGAACGGCCCCTCTGGGAGCTCATCATACGCCTTTCTCTCAGGAAGAGATCCTATGACTTTCATCGCCCTCTCTATCTGAAGCTTGGCTGCATCTATATCTGGGCTTGCTACTGATACTATCTGTATCCTTCTGTCCTTCACAAGCTGTATGTCCGCATTAAAATCCAGCCAGGTGTTAGCTATATCTATTTTATTGCTGGAGAATCTTATCTGATCCCCTCTTGCGCTCCTCACATGTACTGCTGCCTCGTCCAAATTCTGCTTATACAAGAGATCTAAAATGTCCTCAACAAAACCCAGGGATTCCTCATATCCCTCCAAGTCCGACACCTCTCAACCTGATAGTTGGCCCTCCAGTCCATACAGGAACTCCCTGTCCAGGATCACCTTTCCCGCATGTGGCTGCTTGAAACTCCAAGTCCTTTCCAACTCCATCCACACTGGAGTAAAAGGACGGGGTTGTCACCTCCAAAATGGGCTTGAGAACTATCTCAGCTATTCTTCCACCTCTTATCATGTAGGCTTCCGAGCCGACATACCTCTGATTGTACCTCCTATCATCTATGTTCCACTCCATGAACCTCCTCATGTAAACTCCCTCAGATACGTCCTCTATAAGCTCCTCCACGCTCCTATCTCCAGGCATTATGAAGGTGTTTGACATCCTAACTATGGGCTCTCTGTTGAAAGCGCTTGCCCTTGCTGCTCCATTGCTCTTCACACCAAATATGCTGGCCGTCTCTCTGTTGTGCAGAAATTCATTTATGATTCCATTCTTCATCAAAATCCTCCTCCTTGCCTTAACTCCTTCAAAATCATACAGATAAAATCCATAGCTTCCCTCTATTGTGGGATCATCTGCGACGCTGACGAGCTCAGATCCTATTCTGGTTCCCAGCATATCCTTTGTCACAAATGATTCGCCTGCTTGAGCGGCTTCTCTCCCCAACACTCTATCAGCTTCGTAGGGATGCCCGGTAGATTCATGGGCAACTAAGCCGGATATAGACGGGCCTATCACAACATCCATTTTTCCCTTTGGAGCTGGAACTCCCTTCTCAAGTCTCTCTTTCATGCTTTTAGATATCTCCTTCATGAAATCATCGAGCTTCCAGCCATCTACTATCTCAAACCCTCCGCTTCCTCCCCTGCTTTCATACTCCTGAGTGGATCTCTGCCCCGATACATGAGTGAGAATCAAACTTATGCTTATCCTTGGGACCTCTCCTCTGACGGAAGCACCCTCGCTGTTCAGGAAGTAGATAACCTCCTTGGATATGCTCATCATTATGCTTCTTGCCACAATCCCCTCCTCCTTGGCTATCGAGTCCAGAGATCTGAGGATCTCTATCTTCTCCTCAGGCGGTACATCCCATGGATTCTTAACTGTTGGAACCCTGAACTCAGCCCTCTCAAACCTCTCTTCTGATAAGCTGACATTTCCCCTTCTGGATGCTGCTCTAGAGTTCTTTGCAGCTAACTCTAAGATGTACTTCGCCTTCTTCTCCGAGCTAGTTGATGCAAAACCGAGACCTCCATCAACCAGCACTCTTGCAGATATTCCACCCACTGACTCAGTCCCATAGGATTCAAGCTCGCCATTTCTCAGCCATATTAACTCCTGATCATCAATCTGAACTCTTACTTCTGCGTATGGATATGAGGCCTCCTGTATCAACACCTCTGCTATGTGGAAAAGATCCATCAAATACCCCCGTTGAAATCTTTATAAAATTTTTAAGCTTTTCTGGAATTCTGACATTAAACCTTCATTATGTTATCCTGCTTCCAGGAGGAACTTTTTTCTCCGGCTGTATGAGAACAGGAATTCCCTCCTCTCCAACGGATGCCGCTAGGAGCATCCCCTGAGACCATATACCCCTTATTTTCCTCGGCTGAAGATTTACAACTACAACTATCTGTCTTCCGACAAGCTCCTCTGGCTTGTATTGACCAGCTATCCCAGCTACTATCTCCCTCTTCTCTCCTCCTATGTCCACTTTTATCCTTAGAAGTTTATCCGATCCGGAAACTCTCTCAGCTTGCTCTATCTCTCCAACTCTGAGGTCCACCTTCCTGAAATAGTCTATGTCGATGTACTCGCTCATGTGCCATCTGCCAAGGGAAATATTAATAAGCGCATCGGTCGATATTCACAGGAGCTGACATTAATTAATTTATGTTTATCATATGGGAGTGAAATGAAATGCCTAAGGTATCTATAAGAGTGCTCGGGTCCAACTTGGAGGTAGGGCGAAGTGCGATCCTAGTTGAAATGGGAGGAAAAAGGATACTGATGGACTATGGCATGAAGCTAGTGCCGAAGAAGGAGCCAATGTACCCAGAGGAAGTGAAGGATGTTGATGCAGTTCTGCTGACGCATGCTCATGTTGATCACTCTGGCTCAATACCCCTCCTATTTAATGGAAAAGAAGTTCCAATTTATGGGATAGATATAACAAGGGATTTCACAGAGCTTCTCCTCTTTGATTCCCTCAGAGTGGCAAAGAAAAGAGGATATCAGCTTAAATACAGTGCAGAACAGATAAAGAGAGCTCTATCTGCCTATAGACCAGTTGAATACGGGGTTCCATTCAGGATAGGGGAGATCAGGGTAACAGCATACAATGCTGGTCACATACCGGGAAGCGCTATGTTTAGGCTTGAGTACAATGGGTTCTCCCTCTTATACACAGGGGACTTCAACCTGAAAAAGACCAGATTGATGCCTTCAGCAGATACAAGCTTCCCAAAGGTGGACGTCCTCATAACTGAGTCAACTTATGCATTTAGGGAGCATCCTCCAAGATCTGGTCAGGAGATGCTTCTAAAAAATCTGGTGAAAAACGTGATCAGCAGAGGTGGGATGCCCATAATAGCTGGATTTGCAATAGGTAGGCTGGCTGAAGTAGCAATGGCCCTCAGAGCAGCCGGAGTTAACGAACCAGTTTTCCTAGACGGGATGGCAAGAGAGGGAATGAGGATAACACAGCAGTATCCGGAGAGGGTCAGGGACTTCAGGGAGCTCAGCAGAATATTTGATACTATAACCTTTGTTGGAGGATGGAAGATGAGAAGAAAACTAGTAAAAAGATCCTCTATAGTTCTTACAACATCAGGTATGCTGGAAGGAGGACCCGTTCGCTTCTATCTCGGGGAAAGGGCTGAGGATGAGAAAAGTGCAGTTGTGCTGACCGGTTATCAGATAGAGGGCACTGATGGAAGAAGGCTTCTTGAGGAGGGAAGGATAAACTTGGAGGGATCGGATATGGATGTGAACATGAAGGTGAGCCAGTTAAACTTCTCCGCTCATGCAAGTAGATC
>JAGDWR010000092.1:11120-12413 GCA_023269865.1 Candidatus Methanodesulfokora sp. | reverse complement strand
ATAGCCTCCCCAGATGTAGTAATACCAGTTCATGGCGAGGAAACTGAGAGGTTTTCAGAGGAGATAAGGAAGAGAGGAACGTCATCTTTCGTGTTAAAGGATCCATATGAGGAGATGATGCTCTAGAATATCACTTCTATATCTACTGATTTAACTCCTTCCACCTTTTTGACGGCATTTCTTATGTTCAATATGAGAAGATTCGCCAGAGGACAAAAAGGAGTTGTGAAAGAGATTCTTATTTTTACAATACCGTTCTTAACTTCCACATCCCTTATTATCCCAGCATCTACTAAGTTAATCCTCAGCTCAGGATCTATTACGCTTCTTAAAGCTTCTACAACTTTCTCCTTGACCTCCTCCAAATTCTTGAGCCTCCCGAGAAAATCTTACATGGATATCTAGCAAGCTCCATCCTATCATCTGTTGGTGCGCATTCCACTATATAGCACTCTTCAACCTCCTCCAGCTCATCTAGCATTTCCACTGGGAGGAATGCTTTATCTCCATCCAAATAGGCTAAGCTTCCTGCTAACTTCAGTATCCCATCAGGTGGATTCCTCACCTCAATCCTGATCAGAGTTCCATCCTTAGTAGGAATTTCGTATGGCAGTGCAACTTTTTTTGATCTTCTCCTCCACCTCATCCACATTTGATAATCCTTTTGCATGGCAGGACAGAAGTATCCGCTGATCCCAGTCTCCTTCTCAACAAACTCAAGTATTCTCTTAGCAAATTCCCTGCTTCCCTTCACAGCAACTTCGCTCGAATGATCGGGCTTAAATCCAAGGGATAAAAGGTTAGATCTGTTCGAATCGCTGAACTCCAGCTCATTTAAGTTTAGAAAATCTGCGTTCATCCTATCAAGCTCAAGCGCTAAATGCTTTAATTTCTCCTCGTATTTTAAATTCGGTATAGCCGGCATCTCGGCTCCTGCTTTCATCCCAAAGTCCTTAATTTCTCTTATGACATTCCACATCTTTTCATCCCAGCTGTGAAGTCTTATCTCATCCACTCCAGCCTCCGAAAATGCTTTGATAGATTTCCTGAGCATCAATCCATTTGTATATACATGTATGTGAAAACTATTCCCAAATCTCTCCTTTAGCATTCTAGCATAGCTAGCAACTCTCTCTGAGACAAAAGTAGGCTCTCCTCCTGTTATTCCTGCTCCTTTAGCCGATATTAGCTCTGCTTCTCTCAGGATATCCTCATATCCTCTGACTTCAACTTCATCCGCGAAGATTATGTCCTTTCCCCTCCTTCCCTCCGATATAGTGCAGTAGAAGCACT
>JAGDWR010000092.1:0-11020 GCA_023269865.1 Candidatus Methanodesulfokora sp. | reverse complement strand
AGGGCATATTCCAGTGACGAATAACACCATTTTTGCCCCTTTCCAACAGAGCTCGCAGCCCTTGCTCCATCCTCTGACTCTTAGAGCTCCAAACCTCAGCTCTTTCATCTAAATCCAGCTCTCCAGATACCTCTTCTGCTCCTCACTGAGGGAGTCTATTGAGATCCCCATGCTCTCAAGTTTCAGATGTGCTACTCTGGCATCTATCTCCCTGGGAAGCTCATGGACTCCTGGCTTGAGCTCTCTGCTCAGAAGGTATCTCACAGCAAGGGCCTGATCAGCAAAGCTCATGTCCATGACCTCACTAGGATGTCCCTCTGCTGCCACCAGATTTACAAGCCTCCCTCTTGCTATCAGGTAAACTCTTCTTCCATTGGGCAATGTGTATTCAGTCAGATTTTCCCTTATTTCGGACTTAGATATAGCCATCTCCTCAAGATCCCTGACTGAGACCTCGACATCAAAATGTCCAGCATTTGCAAGTATAGCCCCATCTTTCATCTCCATTATGTGCTCCTTTGTTATCACATCCTTGTTTCCAGTGGCTGTGATGAATATATCCCCTATTCTAGCTGCTTCTATCATCTTCATCACGGAGAAACCATCCATAACTGCCTTAAGAGCTCTTATAGGATCTACTTCTGTTATCACAACTCTTGCCCCCAAGCCTCTAGCTCTAGTTGCTATCCCCCTTCCAACATGTCCAAATCCAGCCACGACAACAGTTTTTCCAGCTATGAGGATGTTGGTTGCCCTCAAAACCCCATCCAATGCACTCTGTCCAGTTCCATGAACGTTGTCAAACTCCCACTTCGTCTCTGCGTTGTTAACAGCTATAACAGGATATCTTAGAATTCCCTCTCTTTCCAAAGCCTTTATCCTTATCACCCCGGTTGTGGTCTCCTCAGTCCCTCCTCTTGCATTCACTCCAAGTTTTGCAGCCATAACAGTGAGATCTCCTCCGTCATCCATTGTTATGTCTCTTTCTCCTTCTAAAACTGTTTTTATTGCAGAATAATACTCATCCTCAGTTTCTCCTCTCCATGCAAATACATGAATTCCCTTTTCTGCTAGATAGGCGGCCACATCATCCTGAGTTGAAAGGGGATTTGATGCAGAAAGCCATATCTCAGCTCCTCCTTCCTGTAGTGTCTCCATTAGAACAGCTGTCTCCTTTGTTACATGCATACAAGCAGCTATTTTTATCCCCTTTAAGGGTTTATCCGATGAGAATTCCCTCCTTATCCTCATTAGAACGGGCATGTGCATTTCTGCCCATCTAACGCTAACTTCCCCCCTACTCGCTAGTGATATATCCCTAACCTTGTAGCCCATCATGATCTCCTCCTTATCCTTATGATCCAGGAGCTATCCTCCTTCTTCATGCTTATTATCTTATTCCCAGTTCTCTCGGACCAAGGTGATACCTCATCCACAGTCTCCGGATCATCCACTAGGAACTCAAGTATCTCATCCGGTTTTGCTTTTTTCACTTCTTTAGCTATTCTTATCAGTGCGAATGGGCTTTTCTGTCCCCTTAAATCGATGAACCTTGTGTTCCTCCTCATCTAGTAAGCTGGGAATGGGAAAATATAAATGTTCAGGGCATAGAGTCTCTTCACATGAAGAGAAACTCAGCTTTAACGTCTACTTAATTCTATCGCCTAGCAATGCCTTGACATCATTCTTTGAGGTCCTGGCTGAGGTTATCTTGTACATAAGGTACCCATCCTCTCCATCATGATAATATGATGGCATCACGCCCAGAAACTCATATCCCAGCTTTTTGTACAAGTTTATTGCTGGCTTATTGGAAACTCTCACCTCAAGATATATAAAATCAGCTTTGTACTCATTTACCAAGTTCTTCTCAGCTTCCAGCATAAGAGAAGTTCCTATGCCCATTCTTCTGAACCCCTTGTCCACAGCTATGGAGAGAATGTGGCCCATGTTGAACATTCCACCTCTTGTGAATCCCCTCTCAACCCTGCACATCACATAGCCCACTAAAGTCTTATTTGGCCCTTCTGCCACGATGAAAGCCTTTGGAAACCTCCTGAAGTTCTCATCAAAGAAATATGGCGGATAATGCTCTGGTAGAAAAACCCTATTTAATCTTTGGACCTGATCTATGTCCTCTGGCCTGTAAAATCTTATCTTAAACATAGTTTTCTGTGTTACCAGGGTATCACCAAGCTGGTGTATGGGATTCTTTTTTAATCATTTAGCTACCTCTAGCCAGGATGACCTTCGACGAACTCATGATAAAGGTACAGTCCTTATTTGCTGTAAAGGATTACTATCTTACATCTGACGGTGTGGAGTACATTGTAGCAGAGGAAGATGAAGATAAAATGAGGGAAAACTTTCTCTTACTGGCGAGATTCTGCCAGGAACTTGGATACATACCTAAAATGTTCAAATACGGAAAAGAGGTGCACATAAAATTTATCAGGTACCCCGTCATACAGGATCAAAAGTGGAAAAGAGCTGCGCTTCTATTCCTAGCCACAGTTTGCACCGTGTTTCTATCCGGCTATCTCCTCTCACTGGGAACAGCTAAGCTCCTTTCTGAGCTAAATGTGCCCTTTAACACAACCTCTCAAGCAGTTTTATATTCTCTTGGGTTATTACTAATACTAGGAGTACATGAAACAGGTCACATGATATCAAAGCTGAAGTGGGGAGGAAGGACAGAGCTTCCCTATTTCATACCATTCATACCTCCTTGGGGGACGCTTGGAGCAATCATATCAAGCAGAAAGATACCCATAAATAGGGATGAGCTGATGGATCTTGGAATATCGGGTCCAATAGCTGGATTTCTTGTGGCCCTAATCGTCTCCTTCTTCGGCATAATGACGTCATGCTATGTTCCGGGGGATATAGCAAAAAGATGGGCTCAAAGCGGGGAGGTATCAGAGCTCCCGATGCCTCTTGTAACAGTAATCATGGAGAAGATGCTTGGATCCCATGAAGGAGTTCTTCTTTTATCCCCTCTCGCGATATCCGGTGTGATAGGGCTGATAATAACATTTCTCAACTTACTGCCAGTATCGCAACTAGATGGAGGCCATGTGATCTACTCCCTGATAAGGGATGACAGGAAGAGAATGGTGATCTCAATTATATCAGTTGGATTGGCGTTCATGATAAGCCCTGCAATGGCGTTATTGCTGATCTTCTTCATGGTATTCGTGCCCCACCCTCCTCCTCTCGATGAATGCACTGGAGTATCCAGAGGAAGAAGGATAATAGGAGGACTTATCTATGCATCTCTCCTCATAATGTGCCTGCCTATGCCCTGAAAACTGGTTTATCTATCCCTTTTTTCCTTCCCTCCTCCATCATACATGCTCCGCGAACGAATTTTATTCCAGCTCTTTTGCAGAGCTCAACAGCTTTTTCGCTATCTGACCCAGGCTGGAACCATATCCTCCGCACTCCCACTTTTATGCACTCCTCCACAACCTTCTCAGATACCTCTGGCCTTACCACTAGATCCACAACGTCTGGCACCTCTGGAAGGGAGCTTATAGAGGGATAAACTTTGTCTCCATCTATCTCCTCAGCATTAGGATTTACCGCATATACCTTCCTAAATCCAGCTTCCTTGAAGAACTTGTACAGCTTATACCCCCACTTCTCCGGATTAGTGGATGCTCCGACAACAGCAACAGAGAAACTCCTGTTGAGGAACTCATCAACAAGCAACTTCAGATCCTCCATGCGATCCCTCAAGGTTAAATCTTGGAGGAGTATAAAAAATAGATGTCAGAGGACTCAAGTGAGCTGGAGGAGGAAGAGCTATCCAGGCTAAATGACATAAGATCTGAGGTAAATTCGATGAGAACTGAGCTTTCAAAGTTGACAGGAGAGCATGAATCTCTTCTCTCCGAGATAGAGGCTTTAAGAGTTAGGAAAGAGGAGTTGGAGAAGCAGGTCAAGGAGGAATCCCTCCGTCTGAGCGGATTGAGGAATGAGATGTATGAGCTCGAAAAAGATGTTGACAACTTAAAGGAGGGAAGGGAGAGACTCATATCAGAGATATCAGTCCTAAAAGCAGAGAAAACTAGGTTAGAAGCAGAAGTTATGTCTCTTAAAGGGGAGGAAAGTGAATTAAATCAGAGAATTGCTAGGATGACTGAGGAAAAGTCTAGACTAGAGGTAGAAGTTAAAAACCTACTATCTAGGAAGTCTGAGCTTGAGGAAAGCATAGAATACCTTAAGAAAATGAGAGAAGATCTCATGAAGTCGATGGAATCAATAGCATCGAGTCTTGAGGGATCGTTTAAAAGAGCAGGGCAGGAGGTCAGTCAGATCTCATCCAGCATAAAGGAAGTATTTGATGCGATAAAAGAGAGGATCCCAGATATAAAAGAGCTAAATAATGTGTTGAAAAAGCTATCCGATATGATGAATGAGATTCTCGTGAGGGAAAGAGAGGTAGCAATAAAAGAGGCTAAAGTGAACATGGAGCTAGGAAGAATAAATGAACTAATAGCTCAAAGGGATGCTATTCAGAGGGAGATAGAGGAGAAGAAGAAGGAGCTTGCGGGTCTAAAGAGATCTATAGAGGAGAAGCTGGAGGAACTTGCGTCCGTGGAGAAAGCCCTGAGCAGCAAAAGAAGCACTTAGGTTTCATATTTTTATTATAACTCCGCAATAGTTAAATAGAGAACTTAAATAGGTTTATGAGGTTCCGCTTTATCGCCTCGAAGAGGTGTTCCAATGAGCGAGAAACAAAAGGAGAAAATAGTTAGATCTGTAGAAGTTACTCAGGACATGCTGGACGAGATGAAAAAAGCCCTGAGGAGGGCAAAAGCTGTGACCCCGCAGAGCTTAGCTGAGAGCTATGGGATAAAGGTGAGTGTTGCGAAGAGGGTTCTCAGAGAGCTGGAGAGGGAAGGAGTTGTTGTATATGTAAATGGAAACTCAAAGCTCAAGATATACAGGGGAGTTGAGTCCTGAGAGGGTCGTTTAAGGATGGAGGAATACAGAATAGCGATAGTGACATCATCAGGAAGGGCTGTTGTATCCCTTCTGAGATACTTATCCCCCCTCACATCCGAGAGGATAGCAATGAGCCTTCCTCTTGAGGGAATAGTGGTCAACGCTGGTGATGCAGTTTACATCTCAGTTGACATAGAGGGAAATCTTGAGGGAATGACTAGTCAGCTGAAATCCGGGGAAGTTGGGATGAATGTGGAGAAAAAAATGGTGATAATAGCCCTGAAGGACATAAAGCTGGGGATCAGGGCTACTAGATTGGGCTTAGTTAGGGAGGGCCTGGAGATAATAGCTGCAGCTAAAACCGGAGAGAAAGTGAGAATAGAAAAAGCCTGAAACTATTAAAAGGAGTGAATCCATCCCTTTTCACTCAATTCAACAGTTTTATCCCCTTTTCTTAGGAAAACCCCCCTCTTGCTAATGACCTTTCCTATCCTCTTCAGGAAGAATTTGTTCTCCATAAATTTATCCTCTATCTCCTTTCTTTCCTCATGCGGAGCGGTGAAAACTAGGTTAAACTCCTCTCCTCCGTAAAAGGCGGCCTCTGAACAATCAATTCCTCTTGAAGCTAGGAAATCAGCAAGTTCTCTGCTTATCGGAATTTCCTCAACCAATATGCCCACATCGCTCGACTCAGCTATATATCTGAGGGACCAGTATAGCCCGTCACTGCTATCTGTGGAGGAGCTTATTCTGCCTATCTCTGATAGCAATAACCCCTGTTTAAGCTGGGCATTCGGCCTATAAACAGAGCTCAAAGCCTTCTGCCTGAACGGCTCATCTACATCCATTCCATCCAAAAGTATCTTATAGCCCAACCAGGTGAGGCCGAACTCACCAGTTACATAGACATCATGTCCCGGTTGAGCTCCTGATCTGGCTATAAGGCTTTTGTGAACTCTCCCAATTGCAGATCCGTCTATCATAACCTCCTTTGCCATGGATATATCTCCTCCAACTAGATGTGTTCCATATTCTCTCACACCATTCTCCAATCCAAAAATTATCTCCTTTGCTGAGCTCATGTCTATTCCCTTTGGAAGCCCTATTGAGGCGAGAAATGCGACAGGATAAGCCCCCTTTGATGCAAGATCTGAGATATTGTTCACAACACATTTCCTTGCAAGATCTCTTAAGGTCATTCCTGGCAATAGATCAGCCGACTCAGTCACCATATCGCTCTTAAAGATGTAAATTCCCTCCTTAAGCATCTTTGCTGCAGCATCATCCCTTCCTATCTGAAGCAGGTTTTCCGGATCACTTCTAACTGTCATAGTTATGAAATGTATTAGATCCATCTGAGTAAATGGCATAAAGAATAGATCATGAGGCTGATGTTAAAGTTTTTGAGGATCTAGTTGTGTGTACAGAGGTGTCCTATTATGGCCAGAAGAGTCGTCATATTGGGGGCAGCTGGAAGAGATTTCCACAACTTCAACGTGTTCTTCAGGGATAATCCTGATTATAAGGTTGTTGCCTTCACAGCAGCTCAGCTTCCAAACATATGGGGGAGAAAATATCCACCAGAGCTCGCAGGAAAGCTGTATCCAGATGGCATACCCATACTTCCTGAGGAGGATCTCCCGGAGATAATAAGGAGGGAGAACATCGATCTAGTGGTCTTTTCCTACAGCGATGTGAGCCATCAGTACATAATGGAGAGAGCTGCAATAGCCCAGGCAAATGGAGCTGATTTCATGTTACTTGGGCCAAAAAGCACGATGATAAAATCAAAAAAACCTGTAATAGCTGTTACTGCTGTTAGAACTGGCGCTGGAAAGAGCCCTACAAGCAGGAGGGTGTCCTCTATTCTGAGGAGCAGAGGGCTGAAAGTTGTGGTCGTGAGGCATCCGATGCCATATGGTGATTTAAGGGAGCAAGTTGTCCAGAGATTTGAGAGTCTTGAGGATCTAGAGAGGCATAAAACAACGATAGAGGAGAGAGAGGACTACGAGCCTCATATAAAAATGGGGAATATTGTTTACGCAGGCGTGGATTATGAGAAGATACTGAGAAAAGCCGAGGAGGAAGCAGATGTGATACTCTGGGATGGTGGCAACAATGATTTCCCATTCTATAAGCCAGATCTTTGGATAACAGTAGCAGATCCACTTAGACTGGGTCATGAGCTTACTTACTGGCCTGGGAGTGTAAACATAAGGTGTGCTGATGTAGTTATAGTGAGCAAGGTTGATACAGCAGACAGAAACTCAATAATAAAGCTGATGGAGAACATAAGGTCAGTGAATCCAAGGGCAACGATAATAGAGGCTGCAATACCATATAGCGTGATGGAACCAGATCTAGTCATAGGAAAAAAGGTTGTCGTAGTCGAGGATGGGCCAACAGTAACTCATGGGGATATGGGATATGGAGCTGGGTATCTTGTGGCTAGAAAGCTTGGAGCGAGGGAGATAGTTGATCCAAGGCCTTATGCTGTTGGATCAATAAAGGAGACTTACATGAAATATCAGCATCTGAGGGAGGTCCTGCCTGCGGTTGGATATGGAGCCCAGCAGATGAAGGAACTGGAGGAGACAATAAACAGGATACCAGCAGATTCTGTGATATTGGGAACACCAACGGATCTTGGGAGATATCTCAAGCTGAACAAGCCAACTGTCCATGTAAAATATGAGCTTCAGGAGATAGGAAGGCCAAACTTGGAAGATGTTATAGATGAATTCCTGAAGAAGGTGGGGGCATGAAAAGAGAGATCTGGCTCATGTCCTGGAGGGAGTTCCAGGAGGCCGCTGAGGAGACAGACATAGCAATACTGCCCGTCGGAGTTTTGGAGGCTCATGGACCTCATCTTCCCTTGGGGACAGATTTCATCATACCACAACACTTAGCTGAGCTCCTCGCATCAAAACTAAATGCATTGATAGCTCCAGCCGTTCCATACGGCGTTGTTCACTCCCTTCTTGGATATCCAGGATCCATAAGCATAGGAAAGGAGACTTTGAAGGGATTGATAAAGGATCTGATGAAGGGCTTGGCCAGCAACGGTCTGGACAAAGTGATCATATTGAACGGTCATGGATCAAGGGATCATCTTGATGCAATATCAGAGGCATGCAAGGAGGCTTGGAGGGAGGATGGAGTGAAGAGCGTGATTGTGAACTGGTGGATATACGGTGAGGAGCTATCAAAGGAGATGTTCGGTTCTGTTGGCGGGCATGCTGGCACTGAGGAGACGGCAGCAATAATTGCCATAGACAGCTCCCTTGTGAAGAATGAAGAGGAGCTCAGTGATCAAATTTACTACACTGTTAAGGGAATAGAGCCAGTACCCGCTCCTGGATCAGTGCTGATATACGATAGGGATGACAAGGCATACATACCTGATGCTGAGACATCCAGGAGATTCATCCAGGAGCTGGTCTCCAGGATGGCTGAGGAGCTGAAGAAGGTAATAAAGGGATGGGACATACAGGAAATAGGTATATGATTAGATTTCGGATGGCCAGATTGCATGTTTTGATATTATCAACCTTATAATATCTCCTGCATCCTGCATGAGATCCACCGAGCTCTCACAAAACTCTATGAAATACATCAACATTATTGCGGATACCGGATCTAATAGCTCTCTTTCCCTAACAATTATACCTAGAAGCTCGCTGTGAAGAACATCGTACTCATGCTCCACTCTATCAAGCTCCTCTAGAGATCTCATTGCACTTTCCGGGTAATCCTTCATATTTCTCACAGCGCTTCTGAGGAGCTCTGCTCCCTCTCTTATTTTTCTCCCCATTTCAGGCATTTTGTCCTTTATGCTATCAGGCACCCTGTCTTTCGCAAGATTGAGCCTCCTAAAAGCTCCCAGAATATATGCTATTGATCTGTCAGTTCTGGATGCCAGCTTTAGCAGATCCTCTCTGTCTCTGCTGAGCACGCTATCATAAATAACTCTATCCATCTCCCTCCTATATCTATCAGCTTCTCTCTCATAGTCCTTTATCATATAACCTTTTTTCTCAAATTCATCTATCCTGTTGTCGTGAAGTAAGTTCAGGGCATTCTCAAACTCAAATGCAGCCTTAACAAGAAGATCCGTGTGGTGTAGGTGTAGCTCATATGTGGCCCATATGGGCCTTGTCTCTTTTACAACAAAAACGCTAAGTGCAAAAACCAATAGAAGCAAAAATGACATGACAAAAAAGGTTCCCTTGAGCGAGTATGAAGCTATAAGCCCGGCAATTATGGCTCCAGTAGCATATCCAGAATCTCTGAATCCCCTGTATAACCCAAGAGCTTTCGATCTTGCTTCCTCCGGAACAGAGTCTGCTGTCATGGCTGGAAGTATTGGATAGTAAAGGCCCAACCCTATGCCGAACATAGCAGATACAATAAGCTGTAGCACATAATCAGTCAGCGTGGCCACACCAATCAAACCAATTATGTTCATCATGAGCCCCAGAAGAAGAGGTCCTCTTCTTCCTATGGCATCTGAAAGCTTTCCAGCTAAAGGCATTGAGCTGGAGAATGAGATCATCATTATTGCTTGGACTAGACCTATCTCCGGCATTGAAAATCCGAGGGATGACAGGATTATTGGATAGAAACCCCACATGACGGAGTCAGACATCTTAGAAGCATGAGCTACTATATATGTTGAAACAAGAGTTTTACTTCTTAATCCAATTCTATAGACACTATAGCTCTTATCCTTAAAATCAAGTTTTTGGAACTTTCTTTCACTTATATTTGCCATTATTATAGTGCTGGTCAAAGAGCTTAGGAGGGATATAAAGAAGGAGTTTAACAGACCGAGATATGAAGCAATTATCCCAGCAAAAAGGGCACCAGTTCCATAACCAAAGTAAACAGAGCTCTCCATGCTCCCTATTTTAGCTCCGGCATCTCTTCTTTCAGATGATAAGAAGCAATATGCTGTTGAGTGGACAATTCCCTCCCCTGATCCCACGAATATGTTTCCCAGAAAAAGGCTTGTTACATCCCTGCTGGTGACTAAAATAGCTACTCCCGCAGCATACAGTATTCCTCCAGCTATGAAAGATTTTCTGCTTCCGCTCTTCTCTATGATCCAGCCGCTCAGTATTCCCATAAAACCCTTCATGAATCCAAATGAGATCAGAGGGAGAAAAAAGAGAAGAAGGGCATTTTCTCCAGATAACTGGATAGATATCTCTGATAGGACAGTTCTTTGAACTCCTGTTGCCATGCCTATTAAGTAGACAGCTGATAAGAGAAGAAATACAGCAGAATACCTCAAGCTTATCCCCACGTGCTGTAGATCTTATACATGAGCTTCGGGAGGAAGCGCTTTAAACCGCTGTAATCGTATTTAAATGTTCTTGGTCTGACGACCAGATATCCAGTGAAGCTTCTGTTCTTCAACTCCTTCAGAGTTCTATCATCTATCTCCTCCTGGAACATGAGAACAGCTACCTTTCTAAACGACCTCCATGGCCCATGAAGCTCAGCAGCAACATCTATATCTCCAAAAAATCTCAGATCATCCTCTGAATTCACTAATTGTCCGATCTTCAAGCATATCTTCAGGCCCTCCAGCTTTATTCTCTCAATGAGACGCCTGATTTCTACAAAGGCAGCATACTTCTCTATATAAGTCGATCCTGGATCCACCACCAGGATATCAGATCCTATCATCTTTGAGAAGGACGCAACCTCCATGACGGCTCTTTTCGATGCCTCTGACACGTAAGGATTCTGGCTTGATATGTTTACATCCCTCTCTGGAGTTCCCACTATAATCTTCCTATTTTTCGCCCTGCTAATTGTGTATATATCCTCCCTTTCCAATCTGCTGGGAAAGAATGCCCCATCTGTTGGTATGAATATTCCATCGCAGTCCATCGAGGAAAGAGCTTTCACAGCTGATCCAAGTCCCACTCCCCACAGAAATTCAGCAGAGCATATGACCATTGGTCTTGGCATTTTGATCTTCAGCAAGTTTTTCTATAAAGATAAAAATATAGCTGATTACTTAAAACAAGGGAATACCTTAATAAGCCATCAAATA
>JAGDWR010000025.1 GCA_023269865.1 Candidatus Methanodesulfokora sp. | reverse complement strand
TATTACACTGGAAGAGGTCCAATAGAGGCAGTTGGATCCGGTATAAGCCTAAAGGGATTTTTCCTGGCCTTGAGGGCTAATTTCGCAACAGTAGATCCTAAAACCATGAGGATAATAGATAGAAGGGCTGGAAGAGATCTATCATCAGAGGAAGCAAGAGAGCTAGCCTCAGCTCTTGATGGCATGGAGATAGATGGGTTCAAGATAACTGTGAAGGCATCCGTTGGCCATAGAGCTGTTGTCGTGATAGAATCCGATGTGCAGCTGAGCGATGAGATAAGCAATACAGACCCTGCATACGATAAAGTTGGACATATAAGCGTTGCAAAAAAGGACTTTAGCCCTTATGTGGCTGAATGCAAGCCTTTATCTGACAAGGAAGATGCAAGAATCTCAGCTAAAATAGTCAACTTGTTCACAAGGAGAGCTGTGGAAATACTTGATAAGCATGAAGTTAACGTAAAGAGGAAAAAGGAGGGAAAACTTCCTGCAAACGCCCTTTTAATGAGGGATGCTGGGAATAAGTTGCCTGAGTTTGAGCAGATAAAAAGTAAGTTTGGGAGAAGCTTTGGTGCTATAGCTGAAATGCCCGTTGAAATTGGCATATGCAAGCTCATGGGGATGAAGGAGAAGAAAGTTCCTCCTCCAACAGGGGATCTTGAGAGGGATCTTCCAAGCAGACTTTCTGCTACATTGGAGCTGCTAAAGGAAGTTGATGTCTCCTATGTTCACTTAAAAGGGCCAGATGTATATGGGCATGATGGAGATCTAGCAGGGAAGGTGAGATCCATAGAGCTCATAGATTCTATTTTTGTCGAGGGGATAATTAGAGAGATCGAGGAAATAGCTGTTTTAATAACTTCAGATCATGCTACTCCTTGGACGTTGAAAGCTCATTCAGACGATCCAGTCCCTGTTGCTCTCAGAATTCCGGGGGAGAAGGGTGATGGAATAAACTGCTTCTGCGAGAAAGAGTGCTCAAGAGGAAGCCTTGGAATAATAGATCATGGGTGGATGCTTCTTCCAATGATAATGAGAAGAATGTGAGATAAACAGAAAATAATATATCTGAATCCTCAGTTTAAGTTTTAGGTGAAGATCTCTTCCATCTTGCTGTTGTATATCACGGTGATGTGCTTGTATCGCCTAGCCCCCATGTGTCATGTTTGTCGAGTGGAGACAACCCTTAATAGCTGGCGAAAAGTTGACTGCAACTGCGGTATTGTTCTTCCATTTTACTGACAATTCCGCTTTATAATGGAAATTTTATTTAAATTATAAGGAAAAATTTTTTCGAAAGATGACAGATATGTTCTCATGATCCTATGACAAAGCCCTCCCTTGAACTCCATATTGTGCACATGACTGCCTAGGCATGAGATATCCTGATGGTCAGGAATGTGATAACCTGAGGGGAATATATCACCATACTTGAGGTCACACATGATTCCATGAGGACAGTGATATCCAATTGAGCGAAAAGGTTAAATATAAGAGGGTTTCAATTTAGATGGGCCCCCATCGAAAGATGGGTCGCCCTTTGAGCAATGGGTGTGAGAATGGCAAAGTATCTACCCCTAGCCCCGTTATACAGAGTTATAAAAGATGCCGGGGCCGAGAGAGTGAGCGATGCTGCTAGGGAAACTCTGGCATACCACCTGGAGAAATTCGCCTCAGAGGTATCCAAGTACGCAGTCGATCTGGCAAGACATGCAAAGAGAAAGACTGTCACAGAGGAAGATATAGAATTAGCAGTTGCTGCAGTGTGGAAGAAGTGAGAAATAGGGGCCTTACGGCCCCTGGCCCCGGTACCTCCCTCTTTTTTGGGACCTACAAACAGAAAAGGATCAAAAATTAAATCCTTTGCTTTCTTATAAGGCAGTAATGCATTCTACTCGATCGCATTTGAATGCCCTTCTTAGAATTTTGATAGATAGGCATAAAAATATACTAATAGTTTTTTATCTTTGTACCGCTGAGAAAAGTATGTATGTGGATAAATCCAAGATGGAATTCCAAGTTCAACCTCATCTGGGGGTTTCCAGAGGAGAAGTTGCTGAGCGCGTTCTAATACCTGGAGATCCAGATAGAGCAAAGATCATATCGGATTTTCTCTCCGAAAGGAAACCTATAGGGGGAAGAAGGTGTTTCAATGGTTTTACTGGCAGATATAAGGATAGGGAGATATCCGTCATGCCAACTCACATGGGAGGGCCCTCGGCAGCCATAGCAGTTGAGGAGCTCATAAGAGCTGGAGCTAAATATCTGATAAGAGTTGGGACCTGTGGTGCAGTGCAGAAGGATGTGGAGGTGGGAGATCTCATCATAGCCTTATCCGCTGTTCCTGATGATGGAACAAGCAGATCGTATGTGAACTTTGAACCATTCTGTCCAACAGCGTCATTCAAGGTGGTCAATGCCATAATAAAAGCAGCAGAGCTGGAGAAAGTTAGGTATCATGTTGGGGTAGTGAGGTCATCTGATGCCTTCTATGCCGAGGATCCGGATACAATAAAGAAGTGGGAAAGAAGGGGAATTCTTGCCTTTGAGATGGAGGATGCTGCCATATTCACTGTAGCTATGCTGAGAGGGATTAACGCTGGAGCAATTCATTTGGTAAATGGAAATCTGGTAAGAGGAGTCCAGTTTGCCCCAGAGGATGAATTAAAAGGACATCTAGAGAAGGCCATAAGAGTTGCGCTTGAAGCTGCTTGCATGCTCAGTTAAAGTTTTAAAAAAGCAATCAATTAGCTCATGTGGGCTTAAGAAACCTGATATGGGATCTCATATATAGAACAGCTGAGACAATAGGATCGCCTCTGTACAGGAGATACCTGAGAAATAAGGTGAAAAGAGGACCAGTTCCCAATCATGTTGGGATAATACTAGATGGAAACAGAAGGTTCTCCATGAAGTCCGGAATTTCATTCAGAGAGGGGTACAGGATAGGTGCAAAAAAGGTGAGAGAGATCCTAGATTGGCTGGATGAACTAGGAGTGAAGCATGTCACTCTTTATGCATTTTCAACAGAGAACTTCAGGAGACCAAG
>JAGDWR010000046.1:4582-18773 GCA_023269865.1 Candidatus Methanodesulfokora sp. | reverse complement strand
TATGCCCAGGATGCAGGGTCAAGCCCAAGCGGGCATAAGCTGATGAATCCAGAATGCAGGAGGAGGACAGGGATAAGATAGCAGTGAGAAACCTCCAAAAGAGAGACGTGGGGGCTTCATCCGTTCACCCTGAAGGCCCTCTCATGAGATGAGGAGGGAAGGATGAAGAGCTTTAGTTAACGCTCAGACAGAACGGTGTTTAGCTCTTGAAGGAAAAATTGGATGAGGATTGAGATTTCTCTAATGGGAAAATAAAGACTAAAATAATAAAATAATTTATTAAAAGAAATATCATTTAGATGCCTTAAAAATTTCCTACTTTATATTCTTTATTTGTAATACTAAATTATTAAGCCTATTTATGGTGTTAAAACAACTATGTAGACATCATCCACTCTGGCTGTTCTTGTGACTCTAGTAGGTTTCTCAACAAAAATATAAGCCCTTCTTCCCTCCTCAAGTGAGAACACATTAACTCCCATTGCTGTCAGGTTCGATCCAAGCTTTATGTTTTCCACAGATATCTTCAACATAGAGCCATTGAAGTAAAACCTCAGAAGGGCTTCGTTCAGGACAAGCTCCTTTGAGCTATTATTCCCAAGCGTTATGTTAAACTTCCCGTATATTTTGCAGAATCCCCCCTCTATCTTGACATTCGAACTGAGAAGGCTAATATGATGCTCTACAGCAGGGTTGATGTAAAACGTGATGTTGAATCTACCGTTCTTCAGGTGAACCCTATACCCATTTATCGTCACGTTTCCCTCTGTAAGCGATTTTCCCAACCAGAGATCGAGTACATCCGTGACCTGTAGGGGCCATCCGTGCTTTCCACCAAGATGCACATATGATATATTGTAATCTAATGCACTAGGACCTGTTACCTTCACTAGAGGGTAGATCCCAGTGCCGTTTGCCTCAACTGCATATATAGTGATCCCTCCTCCAGCTATTGTCAGGAAGAGGGACCATATTAGGATAAAACCAAGAAAAGATGTCCCAATCCCCTCTCTGTACACGCTGTAGAGTCCAAGTTCCTTTCTCCCGCTGTTAAAATACAGAAAACCTATTAGGAATAAGAGAAAAATGAATATAGAAATCCCAAGGGATGCGCTAATCTTGAAAATTCCTGCTATAATGCCCAATAGACAGGATAATGCTACTTTTATGAAGAATAATGTTTCTCTCTCGTCCAATATAATTCACCAGCAGCTGATCTAGGGATCGAATAAAAAACATTACGCCCAAGGAATTCCCAGCCCATTTACGTCCGATTATTTCGTGCTACTTATGCCTGTATGAGATGCTTCATGACTAAAGCTGGAAGCTTCCAGCTGAGGATTTACGCCGCCAGTCCCATCTGCTGGTTCGGGAAGCTCACGACTTCCCAATCTCATGCCCTCATTAACGCATGGGCTATATCCTGGATCCCTCACTTGGGCAACATGCCCGAATCCTTGAGGGGGAATTTTATATTTAAGCTTCATTTAAGCTAAAGCTATAGGTTTTCTGGGCATCCATCTTACAGCATGCTGTTTTAAATAGTATTAGCTAAGTCGACGTTGAGGTAGGATCTGGACATAGTAGCACATTTATAAAGTGCTAACATTGGTTTGTCGATGGAGAGAAGATCAAGTTTAACGGGCATAGAGATCAAAACCGTGATAGAATACCTAAGTCAGATAATTGGGAGCCATCTGAAAAATTTCTATCAAGTTGGGGAGTTCTTCACGATGTCATTTAGCCAAGGAGTAGGGAATAGAAGAGAACTTGTGATATTGCCCGGAAAGAGCATCTTTCTCACAGATAGAAGGATAGAGAAACCTGAGATTCCCAGCAAATTTGCAATGGCAGTGAGAAGAAGGATAAAAGGTTCAAGGTTAATTGGAGTATCCCAGATAGGGATGGAAAGAGTAATATCTCTCTTATTTTCCTCGGAAAGGGGAAAGTTCTCGGTGAACATAGAGTTGTTCGGTAAAGGGAATTTTGTAGTGGCGGATGAGAATGGAGTGATAGAGCTGGCATCAAGCTACAGAAAGTTTAAGGACAGGGAAATAGGGAGAGGAAAACCGTATTTTGTTCCAAGAAGCGTGTTTGACCTGGATACTCTCGAGCCAAGAGAGATAGAGGTATGGAGGGCTCTTACAAGCTTGGGAATAGGTCCTCCTTACATGAACGAGGTCTTGAGGAATGCAAAGCTAGATCCCATGAGGAAACTTTCAGAGATGAGTCAGGAGGAGATATCATCCTTTCGAGAAGAAGTATTAAACTTATATAATGCAATGAGAAACCCTAATCCCGTAATATATATTAAAGATGAAAATTATATAGATTTCTCATTTATAAAGCTTAATTGTATAGAAAATGAGTATAGGGAATTTGATGACATAATGAGGATGCTCGAGGAGTATTTCTGGGGATTTCTGGAGGAGGCAAGCAAGATAAAAGGAGTAGAAACCCTTGAGAAAGCTAAATATAGGTATTTAGAGGAGGCAAGAAGGCTCAGGGAAATAGGTGACTTTATATTCAGCAACATACCAACTTTGGATCTATTGCTGGAGAAGGTGAGAAGGGGTGTTGACGATCAGGCGATTCTGAAAATTGATAAGAACAAGAGATCCGTAGTCCTATCAGTGGAAAATATGGAGATAGAGCTTGATTATACTCTTAATGCAGTTAAAAATGCACAAAAATACTATGAAATGGCAAAAAAACTTGAGAGAAAGGCTGAAGGGATCGAGAGGATTAAAGAAGAGAGAAAAGAGGAAAAAGAGGTTCTTACATATAGAAGAAAGTGGTATGATGATTTCAGATGGTTCATATCGTCAGAGGGATTCATGGTGCTAGCTGGAAGGGATAGGAACACGAACAGGATTCTAGTGAACAAATACATGGAGGATGGCGATTTGTTCTTTCATGTAGACATGCCCGGAGGGGCTGTTGTCATTGTGAAATGCCATGGGAAAAGCGTGGGAGATATAACTCTTGAGGAGGCAGCTGTATTCGCAGCTTGTTTTTCAAGAGCTTGGAAGGAAAAGCTAAGTTCAACCGATGTATACTATGTGAGAGGAAATCAGGTCAAAAAGCATCCTCCACCCGGAACTTTCATACCGAAAGGAGCCTTCTTTATAGAAGGAAGAAGGGAGTATATAAAAGCTTATTTAAGGCTCTCTGTTGGGATAATGAGGCATGAGGATGAACTTAGGCTCATTTCAAGTCCTCCAAGCGCCTCATGGAGGATGATTGCACATATAAATATAAGACCAGGAAATATTATAAGAGAAAAAGCAACACAGATTATTAAGAAGGAACTTGAGAGAAGAATGGGGGGCATGAGACTATCCTTGGATGCGAAGGAGATAGTTAGAGCACTGCCTCCCGGAGATATAGAAATAGAGGGATGAAGATGTGGGCCCTAATACCTCCTAAGAAGGAGAAGTCTGAGATTTCCTTGCTTGTAGCTGAGATAATGACCAGAAATGTGATAACAGCTGCTCCAGATACTTCTATAGCTGATGTTGCAAAGCTTATGAGGGACAAAAATATAGGGTCCGTTGTTGTTCTGGAGAACGGAAGAATAGCGGGTATAGTCACGGAGAGGGATATAGTCACGAGGTATGTCGCAAATCCAATGGGAAGAAGGCCTGAAGAGGTTATTACAGGAGATATAATGACCAGAAATCCGATAACTATAAGGGACAACATTGATGTAATGGAGGCAGCTAAGATAATGGCGGAGAGGAATATAAGAAGACTCATAGTGGTGAACTCAAAGGGCGAAATAGTCGGCATAGTATCATCAAGGGATATAATGAGAATAGCCCCTCATATAGTCTTTATAACGTCAGAAAAGCTCAGACAAGCAAGACAAAGGACTGGATGGGCCCCCTGAGGTGAGTTAAAATGAAAGTGAAGGATTATATGAGCTCACCAGTTGTCACAATTTCCCCTTACGACACGTTGGGAAAAGCTAAGAATTTGATGCTAGAAAGAGGGATTCACAGGCTCATTGTTGTGGATGAGAAGGGATTGCCTGTGGGTGTTATCTCGATATCGGATATGATAAGAGCTGTATCGTCAGGGGGTCCCCCTTGGAGATGGAGGGATAAGAATTCGGCTCTTGTGATGAGGTACATGAGCAAGGATCCTGTAACAATAGGAGCTGAGGAAACAATAACAGAGGCTGCAAGAATAATGGTTGAAAGAAATTTAAGCTGTCTTCCAGTTATGCTAAACAGGGAGTTAGTCGGGATAATAACAAAAACTGACATGACAAAGTTGTTCTCTGAGAAATTTAGGAATGTGTTGAAGGTGAGGGATATCATGAGAAACCCCCCTGAGGTTAGGGAGACTCTTCCAGTGAAGAAGGTGTTAAAGCTCTTCTCGAAAAATAGAGAGGACGCTATCCTTATAGTCGGATCTAAGGGGAGGCCTGTTGGATTTCTGACTGAAAGGGATTTATTCTTCTACGAGACATCAAGAGTCAAGGGTTATTCTGTTGTTAACTCTGAATTTGGCAGAATTAGCAGTGAGATAAAGGAAAAGAGGGTTTCTGAAGTGGCTAGAGAGATAAAGACAACGCTTAATCCGGAGATTGATGCGGCGAAAGCTGCGAGAATGATGCTGGACTGGGGTGTTACTGGGCTTCCTGTAGCAGAGGGAGAAAATATTATAGGTGTGCTGACAAAGAGAGATGTTGTGAGGGGTGTCTATATTGCCTCTAGCAGAGATGAAAGTTGAAGAACTTATGACAAGTCCCCCTGTCTGTATACAAAAGGACTCTCCCATCGGAAAAGCCTTGGATCTCATGCTTAATGGAGATTTCTCTCATTTAATAGCTGTTGATGGAAAAAGAGTTGCTGGAATAGTTTCTATGTGGGATCTAGTTGATGTACTTGGTTCCTCTAGGTTCAGAAATGTGCCTGTGAGCAGAATACACGTGAGTGCTGTGATGAGCGAGCCTGCCGTTACTATACAAGCTGATTCTAAGGTTAAGGATGCAAAAAGAATAATGCTGGAGAATGATTTTAGCTGCCTTCCAGTGATGAGAGGGGATGAGCTCGTCGGTATAATAACCGAGACTGATATAGTCAGGAGGATAAAGGATAGCTCCCCTTTGAGGGATTTAATGAGGATCTCATACCCAAAGGTGATGCCGATAGACAGAATAGTGCATGCTAGAGCTGTAATGATCGAGAATGGAATTAGGGTAATACCTGTCGTTGAGGAGGGAAGACTTGTTGGTCTCGTCACAGAAAAAGCTCTTGCAAAAGCATTTTACGATCTTAGAGCTGAATCCAGAGTATATCATGTTGAAGAAGCTGTTAGAAAGGTGCTTGTTGAGGATGTGATGGAAGAATCCCCAGAGGTCCTTAAGGAGAACCAAAGCATAGAAGAAGCGGCAATGCTCTTTTATAAGGCCAGAATACCTGCCCTTCCAGTTATAGAAGGGGATATTATAAAGGGAATGCTGGAAAGGAAGTCCCTTTTGCTCAGAGTTTAACTGAATCTATTAACATTGCAAGCAGGCCAAGCAACATTGAGATCTTTATTAGGAAGGATACCCTGCCAGCTACTTGTTTGTTTATGTTCCGAGAGAGGATAGCCGATCGAAGGAGGAAGATCACAGCTGTAGTGGAGAGAAACAGGTATATTAGGCCGGATAATCCTGCAATGAATGGTATGTAAGTAACTATAGTGGCCAAAAGACATATGGTGAGTATAGCTCTTCCAGCTGTTTCTTCACCCTTTATGATAGCTATTGTTTTAACTCCTGCGGCTCTATCACCTTCTATATCCTCAACTCCCTTTGTTATCTCCCTAGCTAGATTTACCAAGAAAGCTATAAGTGAGTATAGGATAACTCTGTATGTTATGGAATAAAGTCCTCCATAAATTATCGTAAAGGCCACGCCCAAGCTGACCAGGATGTTCCCAATGAGCCCCTCTCTCTTGAGCCTAAGACCGTAAAGATACCAAGCAACTGAAAAGAAGAGGGCTATCATAAAGTGAGCTACACTTATAAAATAAGATAACAGAGTTCCTGCTGTTGAGAGCAAAATGTAGAGAAAGGCAGCCTCACTTCTGCTGACCATTCCGCTTGGTATTGGTCTATAGGGTCTGTTTATTCTGTCTATCTCTACATCAAAGAAGTCATTTATAGCATTTCCCCCCATTAAAATAAGAGAGGGAACTAAAAGGCATATAAAAAGGCGATCTACCGGATAAATAGGAATTCCTGCAGAAAACCATCCTACAAGAGTGCCTATTGATGCTAAAATTGCATTCTTTGGTCTTAAGAGGAGGATGATGCCCTTCAGCTTTCTCACAGGGGATAATTGGGGTTAAATATATAAATAGATGTAATCCTTGGTCCGTATGAGAAGGGCAAAGGTGGGGGTAATTGGCTGTGGATGGTTCGGAACAGCGCATGCCAGGGTTTACAGGGAGATAGGAAACGTGGACCTAGTTGCTGTGTCTGATATAAATCTGGAGAACGCCAAAAGGGTTGGAGAGATGTACAATGCAAGATATTATGGATCCCCTGAGGAGATGCTTGAGAGAGAGGAGTTGGATGCTGTAAGCATAGTAGTTACACCTCAGTATCTGACTAAAATAGCAATTTTAGCAGCAGAAAACGGGATAAACATGTTAGTGGAGAAGCCTGTTGCAACCAACAGGCAGGAACTGGAGGAACTTGTATCTGCTGTGGAGAGAAGTGGAATCATATTTATGCCGGGCTTTATAGAGATATTCAATCCAGCTGTCGAGGAGCTTAGAAAATATTTGAAATCCGGAGAGATAGGAGAGCCTCTTATGATCTCGTCCGAGAGAATGGGGAGAAACCCTAAAAGACCTCTTGGTTGGAATATAGGGGTTTCCTTGGATCTTGGAGTTCATGAAATGTACGTGCAGATGTGGCTAATGGGACAGCCAACAGCCGTTAGATCAGTGTTGGGAAGAGGGGAGAATGGCTATGATGAGGCAGCGGTCTTCATTCTTTCATTTCCCAAGGATGTCCTTGGAGTTATATCCACAAACTGGCTCACACCAGCAGGTGTGAGAAGGATAAGGGTCTCTGGATCTAGAGGAAGTGCATGGGTTGATTACCTGAATCAAACTCTGGTCATAGAAAGGTCGGATCACTCTTTTATTCCTCAGATAAGGAGGAAAGAACCCCTTCTAGAGGAACTTCAAAGCTTTATAAACTCCGTTATAGATGGGAGGAAACCTGATGTAAATGAGAAATTCGCAAGAGATGTCCTAATTTCCCTTTTTAGTGGGATTGAGAGAGGAATAGAGATGAAGTGATGAAGATGATCAGAAGGGAAAATGGAAGAATAATATTGACAGGCAAGCTTGTAAAGGAGCTATATCTTGAGGGATATGGTGAGCTTTCGGACGATGGCTTAGAGCTTGATCCAATTGAGCTAGCATCCTTAGTTCAGAGAGGAACAATAAAAGTACCTTTAAGAGATGCCCTTGAGACTCTAGCCAGTGATCCGAACCTTTTTGTCAAGTATGTAGTTTACTCCGATCTTAGAAATAGGGGGAAAGTTGTTGTAAATGAAAGAAATACTCCGTTTCTAAGGCTCTATCCAGAAGGGGCAAGGATAGGAGAAGCTTCTGCCAGAGTCCTTGTTCTTCCACTTCAGGAGGACGACATTCTCAGACATGGAGAAATAATAAGATCTCTAAGCACAGCAGGTAAGCTTAGAAAGGAACTCTTTCTAGCAATAGTTGATGATAGACTTGATGTGGTTTATTATGAGGCTAAGCTATTCAATCCAAAGAGGGTAAAAGATGAAAAAAGCCTGCCTAAAGCTGAGGGAACTTTGATACATGACAGGGTTATCATATGGGATGAGGATGTAGGAGGGGAGCTCTACAGAAGAGGATTCTGGGGCCATCCTCTTGGCATCAGAAAACCCCAGATAAATGAAAAATTCAAGGCAAAGCTGCAGTTAAACCTCATGGAGTCGATATACCTGATGAGGAAGGGAGTTCTTACTGTTAGAAAATCTAATGGGGGAGAGATAAATGATGAGGAGCTCCTCAACCTGGCGATGAGGATAAAAGGTGATATAAGATCGAGGCTAACTGTGTTTTCATATTGGAGGGACTTGGGTTATGTTGTAAAGCCAGCTCAAAAGTACGGGGCAAACTTCATGCTCTATGAAAAGGGCCCTGGACTAGAACATGCCCCATATCTCTGCTTGATCAGCAGCTACGATGACAAAATAGCTCCTGTAGATCTGATAAGAGTCGGGAGAATAGCTACAAGCGTGAGAAAGGAGCTTATCATAAGCGTTCTAAAAGAGGATAGAATAATAAACTACAAAATATCATGGACTAGGATCTAGTGAAGATCTAATCCAGCTATCCTGCCTGATATTATATTTATGAAAACCTCATGTTTTATCCCTTTCTTCCTAGCTAGATCTATTGATATTCCGTATCCCCTCCCGGTACTTTCTATATCTGAGAGCTTTATGAGATAGAATCCCCTTTCACTTTTTTTAAACTTGACTGCTACCCAGGCCTCAGCTCCCATCATAGATGAGAGCTTCTCGAGCTCCTTCACCTCTTCTGGATCCAAATAAACTTTTTCACCTGAAGTTGTCTTCACCTCTATGAGGAAAAACCTGCCATTAATTCCAGCTATGAGATCAGATGCTGGATGACCTGTAGAGCCACTCCCAGCTACTCTCAGGGCAGCTATTCCATTGGACCAGAATAGGTCCAGTAGATCCCTCTCAGCTTTCACCCCTCTCTTCATTTCAACCCTTCTCCGTCAAAATAACAGCTCCATCTTCTGTTATCATAACAGTGTTCTCATACTGAGCAACAGGCATCCCTCTGGCTTCCACTAGAACTGGATAATCGTATAGTCCTCCTTTTTTAGCGAGCACTCTCAGCAATTGAGCTATATCCCTATCGTCTAGGTTTTTTCCCATCTCTTTTTTCACCCATCTCTCGCAGAAGGGAAGGCCCATGAATTGTTTTTGTGCCAGCCTCATAATTGTCTTCTCTGAGCTGGAGCTGGTTCTCACATTCTTTTTGAAGGAGAATATATAGACTCTGTTATCATTTAACACAATTCCCTCCCCCTCAAATGTTGTCACAAAGGGCTCAACTGCAAATACATCCCCAGGCTTCAGCTTATATAGGCTGAGAGAGATGTAATTTGGTATATCTATGCCTGAATGAAGCTTATACTTTGTTATTTTGTGTCCCGCTAGGTTCTTTATTGGCTTCATCCCTCCATTCTTTATGCTCTCATATATAGCCCTGCTTACATCCATTATCCTAGCTCCAGGTTTCATTACCTTAACAGCTTCATAAAAAGCCTCTCTGGCTACATCTGATATCTTTTTGTATGAATCGTTAAAGCATATGGTTCTAGCAGCATCAACTATGCATCCATTTAGCACTATCCCAGCATCAAGCTTGAGGACTGAACCTTTTTGCACATACGACCTATCTGAGGGGAAAGGCGTGTAATGGGCCGCTATCTCGTTCATTGATAAGTTTACCGGAAAAGCTGGTTTCATCCCCATATCCATTATTTCCTTCTCTATATCCTCTGCTATCGATATAAGACTCATGCCTTCCTTTATTTTTGACTGCCACCTATTTAGAATTGATGAAAGAGCCTCCCCAGCTCTGAAGTAATCATCTTCTTCGCTCATCAAGGTTTTTCACAACACCTAAATATAAAAGGATTCCCACTTGCTTGGGAGTCAGTTTGATAGCAATGGGCATAGAGTCCACTGCGCACACATTTGGGGTAGGAATAGTTGATGAAAGAGGCAGAATACTGGCAAATGAGATATCATCATACTCTTCTGAAGGAGGAGGAATGAAACCGTTTGATGTAGCAGAACATCATGCAAGAAAAGCTGCTGAGACAATAAAAAGAGCTTTAGATAGTGCATCTATAAGCCTGAAGGATATTGATATCATTGGGTTCTCCCAAGGACCAGGAATATGGCAGGCTCTCTCAGTCGGAGCTAGCATTGCAAGAGCTTTATCAAAACTCTTGGAAATTCCTATGGTAGGGGTAAATCACCCAATAGCCCATGTGGAGATAGGAAGGCTCCTCACAAAGGCAAAAGACCCTGTTATCGTCTATATATCGGGAGGAAACACACAGATATTGACTCATGTCTCAGATAGATATGTTGTCATGGGCGAAACACTTGACATAGGCTTCGGAAATGCGCAGGAGAAGTTGGGAAGGATAGTTGGCCTCGGATTTCCAGCTGGACCTGAGATAGACAGAGTAGTTGGAAGATGGATAGATCTGCCCTATACTGTCAAGGGGATGGATCTTGCATTCAGTGGAATATTAACGGAAGCTGAAAGACTCATAAAATCTGGGCTTAGAAAGGAGGATGTCATCTGGAGCTTCGTCGAGGTATGCACATCTATGATAGCAGAAGTAGCTGAAAGAGCTCTTGCTCATACAGGAAAGAATGAACTCCTTCTTGTTGGAGGAGTTGCTGCATCTCCAAGGCTCCAAGAGAAGATGAGAATCATGTGCAAGGAGAGGAATGCTGTTCTAAAGGTCCCACCTGCCGAGTTCTCCAGAGATAATGGTGCTATGATAGCTTGGACTGCTATCTTATCATTTAAATACATAGGCCCTTTGAGCCATGAGGAGAGCAACATAAAGCCATACTGGAGGATAGATGATGTCCAATGGCCCCTTGTGGATATAGACGAAAATTGAGTTGGAGGTGAGTTCATGAAGATAGTCATAACAGGTCTAACAGGATCTGGAAAGAGCACCCTAGGAAAAAAGCTTGCCAAGGAGCTTGGCCTCAAGTATGTCTCAGGAGGAGATCTCCTAAAACAGATAATAGCTGGAGAAAAAGCAGGATATGCTGGTTGGTGGGAGACAGAGGAGGGAGAAAAAGCCATGAATAAGAGGAAAGAAAGGGAGGAATATGATAGGGAGGTGGATAGACGGCTTCTTGAGATTATGGAAAAGGAGGAAAATGTGCTCGTTGACTCTTGGACTGCTTCATATTTATATAAAAAGAGAGATGCAGTGAAAATATACCTGAAGGCTGATATAGAGGAGAGAGCTAAAAGGGTGTCAAGAAGAGATGGAATCTCGGTAGAGGAGGCAAAGGAAGCAATAGAAAAGAAGGATAGATCGTCCATAGAGCTTTATGATAGGCTTTATGGCTTTAGGCTCGATGAGGATTTAACCCCCTTTAATTTAGTGCTTGACACGACGAAGCTTGATGAAGATGATGCCTTTAAGTTGGTGCTCATGTACGTGAAGAGGTGGTTCTGTGAGGAGAGAAGAACTTGCGAAAATGATAGATCATACTCTATTAAAACCCCAAGCCACTGAGGAGGATGTAAAAAGACTTGTCGACGAGGCAAAACAGATGGGATTCTATGCTGTTTGCGTTAACCCTTGGTATGTAGGCTTAGCATCCAAGCTACTAAGGGGAAGTGGCATAAAAGTTGCTGGAGTTGTTGGATTCCCGCTAGGTTCAACTTTTGCTGAAGTGAAGGAGAAGGAAGCTGGATACATAGCTGAGATGGGAGCAGATGAGGCTGATATGGTGATGAACATAGGGGCTTTAAGAAGCGGGAGATACAACGATGTGGTCAAGGAGATAAGATCTGTTGTAAAGTTCAACTTCGAGCATGTCAAAGTCATAATAGAAGTTTCCCTTTTATCTGAGGAGGAAGTTAAAGCTGCTTGTGATGCAATAATCGATGGAGGGGCTGATTTCGTCAAGACTTCAACCGGTTTCCTCCAGAGAGCAACGACAGCTGAAGATATAGCCTTGTTGAAGAGAATAGCTGGAGATAAACTGAAAATAAAAGCTGCTGGTGGAATAAGAAGTTATGATCAGGCCCTAGAGATGATAAAAGCTGGAGCAAGCCGGATAGGAACTAGCACAGGCCCTGAGATCCTAAAAGGAGCTCCAGATTAGCTGATCTATCAGGGATAAGCTTAATTTGTTTCTTATTTTGAGATCTCCCGCATAGCTAGAAATTTATATTCTCTTCCTGCTACTATCCCTAGATGAAGAGCTTGAAAGAGGAAGTCGAGGAGATAAAGGCTAGATATGGAATAGTTGGAAGAGACAGAGAGCTAGCAATGATTCTTTCGGCGATAAGAGCAAATAGACATGTGCTACTGGAGGGTCCTGTGGGAGTTGGAAAGACCCTTCTTGCAAGATCGGTCTCCGAGTACATGTCGAGGGATTTCATAAGAGTTGACGGAGATGAAAGACTCGATGAGAACAAGTTGATAGGTCACTGGGATCCCCCTTCTGTCCTGAAAAATGGATATGTGGAGAGCTCATTTGTTGAAGGTCCTCTCACAACTGCTGCGAAGAAAGGGGGAATACTTTTCATAAATGAGTTAAACAGACTTCCCGACTCAGCACAAAATGCCCTTCTTCCTGCAATGGACGAGGGAATAATAGGCATACCTCATCTTGGACAGATAAGAGCAAAGGATGGCTTTCTTGTCATAGCAACGCAAAATCCGGAGGAGAGCATAGGAGTGACAAGGCTTTCTGAGGCGTTGAAGGACAGATTTGTCCTGATAAAGTTGGATTATCAAAGCCAGGAGGAAGAGGAGGAGATAGTCAGGTTAAGAAGTGGAGCAAAAAGAGAGGAAGTTGTAAAGATAGCTGTCTCAATAGTAAGAGAGACCAGAAGAGATCCTGCTGTGAAGAGGGGTGCATCTGTGAGAGCTGCAATAGACATGGCTGTTTTGGCTGAATCAAGTGAGATGAGCTGGCATGAGATAGCAATGATGGTCCTTCCCAAGAGAATAGAGCTCAGGGAGGATGTAGTTGGATCTGAGGAAGAGATAATAAGAAGAATAGTTGATAGAGTTCTCTCAAAAGAGGTTTTTCAGCAAGCGAGGGGGATTTAAATCCCCCGATGAAGCCTCAAGAACTTCATGAAAAGATCCATCTGGATTCAAGAGTGCCGATAGATTACAGTCTTATTGAAAGAGCTGCTGTCTCATCCATAAGCGATATAGATAGTCTTATATCATTAGCTGGAATTAGCAGGGATGTAGTTGCAAGAGTTGTCTCAGATAACCTGAGAAATCCAATCTTTCTATCTGAAGTGGAGATAAAACCAGAAAAAGGAGTTAGGCTATATAGGGCGATCAGATGGAACATGAACGAGAGGGCTAGAAGGATGTTCAGAGCCATTCTCAGCAGGATACTTGTAAAGGAGGGAATAAGACTGTATTCTGCTATGAGAGGAAAGCACAGGATGAGGAAAGTTGATTACTCTCCTCCAATGGATTTCTCACTTGAGGATACTCTGGAGAAAATTGTTGAGAAATCGAAAAGAATTGATGAGGTGTCCTATGAGGATATAGTTGGGCTTGAGAGGAGGGATTTGAGGAGATCTGCTGTCATAATAATAGATTCAAGTGGATCAATGACAGGGAAGAAGATGACATTGGCCTCCATACTCGCAGCTTCTGTTGCTTATGCTGTCAGATTTGGCGATTACTCTGTGATAGCGTTTAGCGATAGGGCTGAGGTCCTTAAAAGTGCTGGAAAAAAGGTTAGAGTGGAAGAGATCGTTGAAAAAATACTTGATCTTAGCCCAATAGGCTATACAAATATGAGAGAAGCTCTAATAGCAGCTAAAAGGGAGAGAGATATGCTGGGCGAATGTAAGTATGTCCTGATAACAGATGGGAATTACAACGTCGGAGGGGATCCCCTGGAGATAGCAAGAAACATGAGGATGTTAAATGTAGTCAGAATAGAGGGAAGGAGGGATAATGTGGGGAGAATAAACTGTATTAAGATAGCAGAAGCTGGAAAAGGAAGGGTGTTTGAGGTGAACAGCATCAGCAGGATACCAGAAGTCCTATCTAACATATTTATGAATTAGATGTTTATATCCACATTCGAGAGGATTCTCAGGCGGGGGTAGCCAAGCCAGGTCAAAGGCGCGAGGCTTAGGACCTCGTCCCTAAGGGGTTCGTGGGTTCAAATCCCACCCCCCGCATCATTTTATGCTTAAATTTATTCATAAGATTCTTGAAAACAGGGAGAGCCGATCAGGTCTTGGAGGAATCTTTTTGAATTATCGTTAGAAGAAGTAGCTCTATGGATAAGCGCGAAATTTTTTAAAGACCTTTATATAGGCCAGTGATATTATTTCAGGTTTTTTT
>JAGDWR010000046.1:0-4482 GCA_023269865.1 Candidatus Methanodesulfokora sp. | reverse complement strand
CTAGAGGATGTGCTCTAGCCTCTAGGCTGCTGGTTCTGGTAAGACAACTTTAAGATAGACTATCTTTATCAGCTTTCTCGGTGAATTTCGGTAGAAAATTCCGTAGCATTATTGGAAGTTTTAGAAACCTTTTTAACTCCAGGCTTCCAGGATATTAGATGGAGCTCGTGATATTTGACCTGGATGGAACATTAATAGATTCCCACTTTGATAAAGTAGGCGCTAGGTTGTCTATAGTAGAGCTATTAAGAGAAAGAGGTGTTGATCCATCACCTCTGAGAATGGAGGATCCCCTGCAGAAATATATTGACTTAGCTAGAAGGGAAAATTTGTTAAATGAGGTAAAGATCATACTTGATGAGTATGAGATAACTGCATTTTCTCAATCGAAGCCGAAAGATGGGCTTTATGATGTTCTGAATTTTATGCGTAGGAGAGGGTTAAAAATAGGTCTTCTAACAAATGCCGGTAAAAAAGCAACCGAATATGCTTTAACGAGGTTTAATCTAAAAAGTTATTTCAACGCAGTAGTAACCAGAGATGACTGCTATAGAATGAAACCCAATCCAGATGGCATAATCCTCCTTATCTCCATGATTAGATGTGATAAAAAGAGGACAGCATTCGTAGGGGATACAGCTCTGGATGTTGAAGCCGCAAAATCAGCAGGAGTTCTATCAATAGCCCTCTTGGATGGAGTTGGAAAACCCAGTGAGATAGAAGTAAGTAAGCCTGATTACACCGTTGGGTCTATAAGAGATCTGATAAATTTGCCAATATTCAAATAGCGGGCCCGGCGGGCTTCGATCCCGCGACCTCCCGGTTAAGAGCCGGGCGCTCTAACCATACTGAGCTACGGGCCCTGAGAGTTATAAGATGAAATATAAAAGGTTTTACTGTCTCCTTAATAGCTTTTTAGTATTAAAAAAATCCTTAGGAAAACTGTCAGTAATCTAAAATATAACCTTTCATAACCTTTTAAGCCCCATTCTAAAAGCTTTAGCCTATAACATGGCTTTATAAGCTGAGGAAGATCTAAAGATTGTTACAGAAGATATTCAATGCGAAGAATGGAATATGGCTGCCTTTATCGCATCTTCTGCCGACTTATAGGTTTTCACGCCGATTTTTTCCAGTATCTCGGACCCTTCCTTTGATCTATTTCCTGATAGCCTAACGAAAAGGGGAACTTTTGCTCTGCCTTCAACAAATCTCTTTATCCCTTTTGCGACCTCAACTCCATCTGTTATCCCACATAAGGTGTTAACAACAATCGCTTTGACCTTCGGATTTGATGATATCATCTCCAGCCCTGCATAGACCATTTCAGATGATGCCCCTCCACCTATGTCGCAGAAATTGGCAGGTCTTCCGCCCATCAAATGCACTAAATCCATTGTCGCCATAGCTAAACCGGCTCCATTTGCCATTGTGCCTATATCTCCATCAAGTTCGACATAGGAGAGCCCTTTCCTTGCAGCCTCCCCTTCTCTCCCCTCTTCTTCTTCGGAGAACTCAGGATGTCTGAAGAGCGCATTGTCATCCACTTCTATCCTAGCATCCAGAGCTATGAGCTTTCCATCTGAAGAGAGGGCAAGAGGATTTATCTCAAGCATAAAAGCATCATAATCCACTGTTATCCTCCAGAGCTTTAGGGCTATTTCAGCTATCTCCTTCTCCCTCTCTCTATCAATGTTCTTTGCCAAAGTCCTAGCCTGATAGGGCATCATTCCTATAAGTGGATTTATTGGCACTCTTATCACCGATTCTGGATACTTCAGGGCCATCTCCTCCACATCCATCCCTCCATGCGCTGATGAGATGAAGGTGAAGCCTCTTGCTGTCCTGTCCACTATGCCGCCTATATAGTACTCCCTCTTCACATCGACAAACTGCTCGACAAGCAGGCTCCTCGGCCTAAGCCCATAGAACTCAGAGGAGAGCATCTCCCTTGCCGTTAAGAATGCTTCATCAGCTGAGCTCACTAGCTTGACTCCTCCGGCCTTCCCTCTTCTTCCTGTTGGTATCTGGGCCTTCAAAACTGCTTTTCCTCCGAGCTTCTCAGCAGCATCTCTGGCCTCTTCAGGACTTTTGGCCACAAACCCCTTTGGAACGGGTATCCCATACTTTTCCATTGCTTTTTTGGCCTCGTGCTCCAACAACCTCATATGGTCTTACAACCCATAATCAATAAAAATTTTTAAGAGACGGGGAACTTGATGCACTATGATATACCTAAAGGAAAACACGAGGGTGCTCGTTCAGGGGATAACTGGAAAACAGGGAAGCCTTCACACAAAGCTCATGCTAGATTATGGCACAAAAATAGTTGCTGGAGTCACTCCAGGGAAAGGAGGATTTGAAGTTCTTGGAGTTCCTGTCTTCGACTCAGTCAGAGAAGCAGTGTCAAGAGTCGGCAGGGTTGATGCCTCAATAGTATTTGTCCCTGCTGCTCATGCAGCTGATGCTGTCTACGAGGAAATAGATGCTGGAATACCCCTCATAGTAGTGATAACGGAACACATTCCGGTTCATGACACAGCAAAATTTGTGAACTATGCTAGGATGAAGGGCTCTGTCATAATAGGGCCGAACACACCGGGCATAATAGCCCCTAGCAGGAGGATAAAGATAGGGATAATGCCAGCCGATTCCTTCTCCCCAGGGAGCATAGGAATAGTGTCCAGAAGCGGGACCCTTACGTATGAGATATCAGAGGCCATATCAAGGGAGGGATTTGGGACTTCTACAACGCTTGGAATAGGAGGAGATCCGATAACAGGGCTGAACTTCGTCGATGTCCTCTCAGAGTTTGAGAAGGATGAAGAAACGGAGGCTGTTGTTCTAGTGGGAGAGATAGGAGGAAATGCTGAGGAGGAAGCAGCAGAGTACATAAAGAGGGGATACAAGAAGCCTGTGGTCGCATACATAGCTGGAAGAATGGCTCCTCCTGGAAAGAGAATGGGTCATGCTGGAGCCATAATAACGGGAGGACAGGGAACCGCTGAGTCAAAGGAAAAAGCGTTGAGATCAGCGAATGTCCCTGTTGCAAGAAAGCCTGATGAAGTTGCTGATCTTCTCAAGGCTGTTTTGAGGAAATAGCCTCTTCTATTAGGACATAGAACTTGTAGCCACCATGCGACATTGTTCTCACATATCCTGACCTCTCAAGCTCATCTAAAATCGGTTTAACCTCATTGTATGGGGCCTTTAACTTTGAAATTATCTCTCTAAGGCTTATTGCCCTATCTCTGTTCTCCTTAAGTAGATTTATCACAGCTTCCTTCGTGACCATCAATATACAGTACATCAGTTATCCTTAAATCTTGCTGATGATGTTGCAAGTGGGTGCGCATAATGCCGCTCGATGATCCAATAAAAAGAAGGATTGCCACAAAGGCATTACTGGAGTATAAAATATGTAGAAACTGTGGTGCTAGAAATCCAATGTCGGCTGAGAAATGCAGAAGGTGCAAGAGCTACAACCTGAGACCCAAGCATGCAAAGCTTGTGAAGAAGTAAGCGGGCCCGTAGCTCAGCAAGGATTAGAGCGGCGGCTTGCGGAGCCGTAGGTCGCGGGTTCAAGTCCCGCCGGGCCCGTAAGTTCTGAGATCTTTGTTGATGCCGTTGCCAGCAGTTCTAAACAGATAGATTTGAATGGGCATTAATGGCATTTATTGAAGCTTCAGTTGTGGGAAGATAAATGTCCCGAAAGGAGCATGAAAGTGACTTCAAATGGGGGTTTTCTCCATCCCTAAAGCTTTAAGCTTATGATAGGATGAAAAGGTTCACTCTGACGGAGTCGGAGGACGATACCGAGCCCCCGATGAACTCGAGAGAGGGACAAGGTCTGATGAAGACCGAGAGCTGTGTAGTAAAAACTACATAGTTCAGAACTCCATGCATTGCCTTTCAATCACAAGCCTCCCCAGCAGTATGTAGGCCGTTATTTCTTATTTTTGATTATTCTATTGATGATGCGGTAGATTTATATTAGGCTCTCTTCCTTTACTAAAACAGCGGCCGTAGTCCAGCCTGGATAGGATGGAGGCCCCCCATGGAATCGGGGATAGCCTCCGACCCGGGTTCAAATCCCGGCGGCCGCATTAATTTATTAAAAAATAGATAGCCCCGGCCGGATTCGAACCGGCGTCACCGGGTCCAAAGCCCGGTATGCTTGACCACTACACCACGGGGCTTCTCCTTTTTCAGCAATGGATGAAATTTAAGCATTTCAGTCCAGATCTAAGTATGATAGATTATTGAATCATAGCTTGAAATTCTGCCTTAAGGTGCTAATTGCCCTATTTAGCCCTTATATCTTGCCTTTAGCTCCTTCACGGCTTCTGGAAAGCTTTCTGCTGTCACATTATCGAATGTCTTCTTTATCTCCCTCATTATCGCTCTTTCTAGAAGAGAAGCTCCAGCGCTTCCGAACATCTTCGTCAGAACCTCTATGAACTTCTCAGGTTTGTTGAAGAC
>JAGDWR010000003.1 GCA_023269865.1 Candidatus Methanodesulfokora sp. | reverse complement strand
AGAGAGATGAGGCAGAAAATCAGCTCTATTGCCCAGATTGAGGCCACAAGCTGGAGTTCTTTCATTCTTCTGATTCTAAGCAGGACTCCAACCAATGAGAGATTTCCAGGAGGGCTTATATACCCATTCTCATCAACTCTAGCTGGAATTTTCATGAAAGTTGCTTTGTAACTCATCATCTTCAGCAGAAAATCCGCAAAATAGGGGATCATCATTATCCCAAGCGCTATCTCCTGCTTGTTTGCAAGAGCTATTGCTGCAACAACTCCACCCATCTGGAATGTTGCCACATTTCCGGGGAATGCTCTTGCCGGGTAGAAGTTGAAGATGAGAAAGGGCAGATAGCAGGATAGAACCATGAGATATGCATCTAAAGCAGTTAAATTTCCCTGAATTGAGGATATTATCGTCATGAAGCAAGCTATGATGGATATCAGGCCTGTCTCAAGGCCGTTGTATCCAGCAAGCGTGTTTGTAGCATTTGAGGAGAAGGAGCCAAAGAGGAAGGAGATCAGAGGAAAAAGTAAAGCAGGAATAAAAAGAACTGGATGTCCCTGAATGATTAAAAATGGAATTCCTGCAAAGACAACTTTCTCCATGTTTCTAAGGCCAATTACATCGTCAACTAGGCCGATGAATGAGAGGAAGAGGGATATGAGGGCAGTTTCCTTCATTCCAACAAGAGCTAGGGCAAGAGGGAGGATGATTGAGTTTGGAAGGGCCCCTATTCTCGGGCAAAGCTTCTCATATGGCTTGTGCAGATCAGCCGCAACAATGCCCCTCCTCTCGGATTCCCTCATCCAGATGTAGTCCAGGGCTGCAGTTATGGCAGCAATTATGACATGCACAAGAGGATGCATATCACCTTTTTATAATCCCATCGAGACCCCTCCCCGATGGAGTACATAATAGGCTCTGCTGCATCATTCCTGCTCACAGAAATCCTCATAAGGATTTTCTCCCCCAGGCTTAGATCCAAGAAAATAGTTGGCAGGGATGTCCACAAGCCTGGGATGCCTGAGATACCAGAAAGACTTGGGATTGCGATGCTTCTAGCCTTCTCCTCATCATGCCTCGCTATATATGCGGTGAACAGGTCCCCATCATGTCTCATTGTTGTTCTTTCCTCCCTCCTAGGGGGAATTATAGGCTTGATGGATGATGAGCTGAACCTAGGGGGCAGGATGAAGCCCCTCATCTCTGCAACAGCAGCTCTTCCATTAATTCTCTCAGGTCTAGCTTCTCCAAGACCTCTATTACCGCTAATAGGACATGCAAGGCTTTATTATGTTTATTGGCCCCTTCTTATTGTCTTTTTTGCTGTCATAATGAACGCTGTGAACATGATGGACTGCCTGAACGGGATGATGCCCTCAAGCTTGTCAGCAGTATTGCTGGGAATTATAGTCCAATCAATGTTAATAGGAAAATATGATATAGCTGGGATATCAGCAGTCCTCCTCTTTGCTGTCCTCGCATACCTGAGGCACAACTGGTATCCTGCAAGGGTCTTCGGCGGAAATGTAGGATCTCTCTTCCTTGGATCTGCTGTTGCATCGATCTCAGCACTTTCAAACCTGGAGATGTTCACAGTTATATCCATGCTCCCATTCTTCATAACGGGCTTTGTGATACTTTTCAGTGTGGGAGGATTTAAGGAGAGGAGGGAGATGAAAGCAAGGCCTACAATAGTTGAGAACGGTTATATAAGAGCAAACCCTGATGAAAATGCCCCAATGACGCTGATATCAATCCTCACATCGGATGTCCCAAAGGGGGAGAGGAGAATAGTCGAGGAGGTCCTCCTTCTTGCATCAATCTCAGTTCTCCTCAGTTTTATCACATTTCTCCTCACTCCTAGGTGATAGAATGGACAGGGGCTTTCTCCTGGGTGTTTTAATGGTGTTCATAGGGTGGGCTGTAATACTCATCTCGATGGCCCTCACTAAATCCATCTTGGCCATTTTCTCCGAGAGGAATCTCCTGATAGCACTGGTAAACGTGTCTCTATCCCTGCTTGCCTTCTCCCTCTGCCTTCTCCTCTGGTACCTCGCAACTAGGAGCCTTTACAGGAGGATATTGCGCTCCAGATCACATCACAAGGATCTCCACACTCCTCAATGAGCTTTCTGGCTTTATCCACAAGCTTTTCCCTTTCCTCATGCTCTGAGAGGAATTTGATGAAGTCCTCAGGTTTCTCAGCTCTGTATATAAGCCCTCTCTCCTCAAGGAGTCTGTTCACAGCTATATCCCCTGGATATGCTGATATAGTTGGTGTTCCCAGGAGTGCAGCTTCTCTTGTCATTGTTCCACCGCCACCAACAAAAATAGAAGCCCTTTTAACAATTGACAGATCTTTCGCCCTCTCAACGACTTTAACCCTATCTCCATAGAGCCTCCTCAGTCCATCAAGCCATCTGTCCCCCTCTCTCGGAAAGTAGACCAAGCTCAGGTCTGTTTCATCCATGAGCTTCTTCAAGCCGAGGAAGAAGAGGGAATCCCAGTGATCAGGCATGTATGATGCACCAAATGGCTCGGATCTAGCAGCTATATAGTTTTCCTCCTCCTCCTTTTCCTCCTCCAGCACATGAGCTATCTCAAGGACCCCCTTAAACCTGAACTCTTTGCAATCACCTCTGCACTCCAGAGGGGGGAAGACCTCCGGTATCACTATACATGAGGACAGAGGAAATGTGAGCTTAATTGTGGGGCTATTCTCATTGTCATTTACTGTTACAACTGGTATTCCAAGCCCAAATGCGGTCCTTGCAAGCTCAGGAGATGCCTTTGATGCAGCCACATCTATTTTTCTGCTGCTGACAACTCCAGCCAGTTCCTTAACTCTTCTTGCAAACTCATAGAGCTTCTCCTCCCCTGTAAATCCCCTCCTTCCCACTAGGATAAGCTCATCTGCATCAATATACATTTTTACAAGATCCTCTAGATAGCCATAGCTTCTGTAGGTGACAAGAAGATGGTCTATCTCCCCTCTTCTCTTTTTTATAAGCCTGCTGAACAGCCTCACATGAGGGGCATTTACGAGGTCTATCCACAGGTTCAAACTTTCAATCCTCTTTTCA
>JAGDWR010000014.1 GCA_023269865.1 Candidatus Methanodesulfokora sp. | reverse complement strand
TTTGAAAGCTCACCGTTCAAATAAATCCACCATGTTGTGGTAAACTTCTCTGAGATCCCTCTTTTTGATCCACCATAGTAGTAGAGGGTGATGTCTTCCTGCTTAATTGTGACATTGATTTTATATATTAAAATATATCCATGTGAATAAACTTTATTGTATATTTCCTCTATATTGTATGTTAGATCTAAGCTGCAGTTGCCAGCGGTTGCCCTAGCTTTATCCATTATTTCCACAAGCTTGTTCCTGTACTGTTTGGCCATATTCTTAACCCATCTCTCAATTTCATCAGTGCTATTGAACTCTCCACTTTCCTCGAATGACGAGTTCCTCGGAAGCAAGCCAACAACTCTATCAAAACAAATTTTCCTGTAAGGATGGCACACGTATATCACATAGCTTCTTTTTCCTGAAATATGTGTCATCTCACTTCTCACCTCAAGATATACTTTTGTTCTAACTCCTATGGAGCGGGGATCAGAGGATCCATCAAACACATTATTCAGGGAGTCGTTCACTCTATCACATGGCCCTATTTCCAAATGATATTTGATACCGGCCTCCATACCCTTTCTTTTTAGATCCGTTCTGATCTCAGAAGCAAATTCATCGAGATCAACTGTTAGATTTCTGGATCCATTCAACAGGAGTTTATCAAGGTATAGTCTCTCAAAAACCACCAATCTGGCTGGAAAAGTCTCCATTTCAGCATGCATCTCCTCTTGAGATATCCTGTATGCTATCCCTCTGCTCTCTAATGGATAAAGATCCGGAAGTTTTATCAGGGTGGCTATGATTATCGCTGCGATCAAGATGAAAAGAAGCTCTTTCATGGCCATCTACCAGTTATATAGACTCTTCCTCTTGGGATGGGCTGTACTATCGCATAACAGCTGTGTGATGTGCAGCTAGAATTTAGTCCTGATGTGAGGTTCTTAATGCTATATGACATATTTATAATAGATGATATAGCAAGACATTTTGCTTTTCCTTCCGATAGGGAGGGGATGAACCAGACATCTGCCGCCCTGAGGCCGGTTATCAGGAGAGTTGATAGGAGAACAACCAAAAAGAGATATCTCAGCATGGCAAGATCGCCTCCATTATTATGAGAAAAGCTAATATTACAAGTACTACTGTCATTAAGATGTAGGCGATGTAGTCACTCATCCCCTCTCACCCCCCGGAGGTGTGAATTCACCCTCTAATCCATATTTTTGATTTATAGAGGTTATTGTCATTTTCCAGAAATCTACTCTCTTATAATATAAGTTCTCTCTGATGTTAACTGAGCTGTTCACCATAGAGGTAATGGAAACAGCTAAGATAGCGACCATTAGGAGAAGGAGGGCCTCTTTCATCACCCTCTCCACCCTATTATCACCTCTCCTTCCCTCCATTCTGATGTCAAAAATCCACTTCCCTCTATCTCAATATCAAGATCCCTTATTTTCACTGGAAAGCAGTGATGCATGCTCTCACTTCCAGCTGACACCAAAATGCAACTATCTCCTCTTATTTTCACCTTACATGGGAGGTTTATCTGAACATCCCCTTTGCCTCCTCCTGAGGAAATTGATACTATCTCCTCAAGGGCATAGAGAACAGCTCTCACACACTTCCTCTCCTTATAGCTCTCCATCGATATAAGAATCTCCTTAACAGTGCTTGCTGATATAAGTAAGATCAAAAGTCCCAGAGACATTATGAGAGCAGTTGAAACTACTTGGTGCATTTCATCACCACAACTAGAATTAGAGCAGCAAGAGGGCTCATTCTACATACAGATAATAAAAACAACAAATCAATTATGTGCACAACCTTAATTTTATGGCAAATTTACCTCGATTATTTCGAAAAAGTTTGGACATCTTTTCTCTTCTCCAGCACGGATATATCGCTGATCGCTGTCGATGGATACTGGCCCGTCTCATCTTTCTCATATTTCTTCACCATATCCCATATGTTGAGAAGAGCAGCTGATACCCCTGAAAGAGCCTCCATCTCAACTCCTGTCTTTGCAATAGCTTTTACCTCAACCTCAACCTCCACATAATCTTTTTCTATCCTCACTTCAACCCCCACATTTTCTATCGGTATGGGATGACAGAGTTGTATTATCTCAGGAGTCTTTTTCACGGCTTGTATTGCAGCTAGCTTGGCAACTGTTATTACATCTCCCTTCTCCACTCTTCCCTCAACTATCCTCTTTATTGTGCTTTCCCTCAATTTTATCCTTCCTCTTGCTCTTGCAATCCTTAAAACAGGCTCTTTTTCAGATATATCTACCATTTTAACCATTAAATCACCCCTTGTAGAAGGGCTCCCTCCTGTTCACAGCGAGAAGGAAAAGGGAGTCTATCTCCTTCCCCTCCCTCAGCCTATCCAGAAATGGGACTAGATTGTCCTTTCTGAAAAGGCATGGTTTAAACATTCCATCTGGAGTTACCCTCATTCTAGTGCAATGCATGCAGAAATCAGGGTTCTTATAAGCTTTTACTAGCTCTACATCAACTCCATCAACTTCATATATTGGACGGTCGTGAAGATCCTTTCTCCCCTTTAATCTGCCCATTTTTCTTAGTTTTTCCTCTATCTCATTCAGCGGAAGGTGATACCTCCTCATCAGCTCATAATCTCCCTCTAACTCTATTATCTGCAGGAAGGCGCCTGTTTTCTTGGCAAATTCAATCAGCTCATCTATCTCCTCCCCATCATTAACTCCTCTTAAAATAACTCTGTTGATCTTCGCTTTCAGGCCGACTTTTACAGCTTCCTCTATGCCATCTACCACTCTATGAAGACCGTCAATTCCAGTTATCCTCTTGTACACCTCGGGATTCAGCGAGTGAATGCTTACATTCACTCTATCTAAACCTGATTCTCTTAATCCTTTAGCTCTTTCCTTTAGCATATATCCATTCGTCACAAGGCTTATTTCCTTTATTTCATCGACCCCAGCTATTCTCCTTATTATCTCCTCTAGATCTCTTCTGAGAAGGGGCTCACCCCCTGTTATCTTCACTTTTCTCACTCCGTATTTTGCGCCAACTCTAACCACTTTTTCTATCTCCTCTGGGCTCATTAGCCTACTTGCTGGTTCCATCCCCTCATTATGGCAGAAAAAACATCTATAGTTGCATTCATAGTTCACAGAAATTCTAAGGCTTGTAATTGGTCTGCCAAACCTATCAACTGCCATCAAGATCTATCATCAGAAGATTGGATAAACTTTTCTTAT
>JAGDWR010000075.1 GCA_023269865.1 Candidatus Methanodesulfokora sp. | reverse complement strand
TCCCAGCGTTCATCAATCTGCTTCTGAAGCTCCTCAAGCATCCACCTGTTTTCAGGCCTTAGCATGTGAGCAAATCTTCCCTGCACCTTTATGTATTCTTCAACAGGCTTCTTTCTAGCTGGATTCTTGGCTATTGTCTTGCTCATCCCAGTCAGCTTGTACTCCCCATTTATGACCTCATAAAGCGGGAAGATGCAGGTTTCAACTGCGAGCTTTGATATCTCTACCGTCTTGCTTATGTCAGTCCCCCAGCCGGTTGGGCACACCCCCAAGTAATGTATGAATGATGGCTGGTTCTCCAGGCCTTTTCTCAGCTTTTGTATGGCATCAGTCCAGAAGGCAGGAGATGCTGTTGCCGCATATGGTATCCCATGAGCCACAAGTATGTCCAGTATTGGCTTTTTAGGTTCTCTTTTTCCCTTTATCTTGCTTCCAATAGGAGTTGTTGTCGTCCATGCGCCAAATGGGGTTCCTCCACTTCTCTGTATTCCTGTGTTCATGTATGCTTCATTGTCGTAAAGCACATACATGAACTTGTCCCTCCTCTCGAAAGCCCCAGATATAGCTTGAAAACCTATGTCGTAAGTGCCTCCATCCCCTCCTATTGCTATTACATCGTAGTCAAGCTCCACATCTGGATCGTTCTTGAATCTACCAGATCTGGCAAGTTTGTCTCTAGCAGCTACTATGCCCGAGGCAGTTGCTGCTGCATTCTCAAATGCGTTGTGAATCCACGGGACTTTCCAGGAAGTATAGGGAAATATAGTTGTGGCAACTTCCACACAGCCTGTTGCATTCACCACAACGACTGGCTTCCTTCTAGCCATCATTATCTGCCTTAATATTATCCCTGGACCACACCCGGCACATAACCTGTGTCCGGGTAGTATCCCGGGGTCCATTTTCATGTATTTAGCAAGCTCCTTTATGTTGACACTCATTCTCTCACCCCTCTTATCCTCATCACAGGTTCCTCCTTCCCCTCCATGAGCTCCATAAATATGCTCTTTAGAAGCCTTGGCGGCATGTCCCTTCCTCCAAGCCCATACACGAAATCTATGAGCGGAGGAGCTTCCGGTCTTTTGTATAAAGCAGCAGCGAGATCCATGTAAACCTGACCGAAGGAGCCGAAGCTTATCCCTCTGTCCAGCACACCAACCATATCCTTTCCTGAGAGCATTTTTCTGAACTCCTCTGCAGGAAATGGCCTGAAGGTCCTTATCCTGACAATTCCAACTTTATGTCCCTCGCTTCTGAGCTCATCAACCACATATCTTGCTGTCCCCATCGTCGATCCTATGCCAACAAGCAGGTAGTCAGCATCATCAGCTCTGTAGGGATCGAGCAGCCCATCTCCATATTTCCTCCCGCTTATCTCTGCATACTCCTCATGAACATCCATTATCACCTTCTTTGCGTTTTTCATAGCCTCTATCTGTTGCATCTTGTGCTCTATGTAGTAATCGTAGAGGTCCAGGGGACCAAATGTGATTGGATACTTTGGATTCAGCATCCTGTAAACCTCTTTCTCCCCATGTATCTTGGGCAAAGCTACTTTTTCAACTCTTCTGGTGCCGACAAATTTGTTCACAACATCATCTGGCAATATGTAGATGTTCTGCATCGTGTGGGTTATGAGAAATGCGTCCATCATGATCATAACTGGGAGAAGCACGTCCTCATGCTCAGCTATTCTGAATGCCTGTATTGTGTTGTCATAAGCCTCCTGTGCATCCTCCGAATATATCTGGATCCATCCTGAATCCCTCTGGCCCATGCTGTCGTTGTGATCACAGTGTATGTTTATCGGCCCGGAAGGAGCTCTGTTTGCTACAGCCATCACTATTGGAAGCCTTAAGCTTGCAGCTATGTAGAGAACCTCATGCATTAGCTGTAATCCATTCGCAGCTGTTGCTGTGAAGGTCCTTGCACCAGCAGCTGCTGCTCCTATGCATGCGCTTAGAGCACTGTGCTCACTTTCAACTGCCACAAACTCCAGATCAACCTCTCCATTGTTCACAAAATCGGATATCCTCTCAACTATTATCGTCTGAGGTGTTATTGGATAAGCTGAGACGAAGTCCACATTGCTCTGTTTGACAGCCCAGGCAACAGCTTCATCACCATTTAAACCCATCAAAGTCTGTGTTATCATGTCATCACCTCACCATCTCTATTGCCTTCACAGGACATTCGTTTGCGCATATCCCACAGCCCTTGCAGTACTCATAGTTCGGCTCTGGATATCCCTCCCCATCCCAGATAATAGCGGAATCTGGACAATACATCCAGCAGAGCCCGCATTTAGTGCATTTACTCGTGTCTATCTTCGGCATGAAAACCTTCCAATCCCCTGTCTTATACTCCAAGGAGGTTAAAGGGGGAACACCTCCTATAGGAAGTTCTCTCCACTTCATCATCCGGACATCGCCTCCTCATAAGCCCTTTTTATCGCTCTAACGTTTCTCTCCCCAACGTCCCCAGGCCACCTGCTCATGATGGCCTCAGCCAGCTTATCCATTGGGACAACAGGCACTGCCCTCAGCAGAACTCCAAGTGTTGCTGTGTTTGTTGAGGGCCTTTTTACCTCCTCGAGGGCTATTGAGGTCGCATCTGCAACCCATATCTCCATCTCCTTGCCAACCTTCAGCTCCTCCCTTAATTTTTCCGGTTTTTTCTCCGAGTTCACCACAATCTTTCCCCCTTTTTTAAGACCTCCCAGAATTAGATCCCTGTATTTCAGAAGAGTGGGGTCTATTACCATCACCACATCGGGCTCATATATGCCGCAGTGCATTCTTATCGGTTTATCGTCTATCCTATTGTATCCATTTACAGGAGCCCCTCTTCTCTCGGGTCCAAATTCAGGGAATGATTGTGCAAATTTTCCAGCTTTTATTGCAGCGAGTGCTAAAACAGCTGTCCCGCTCCAAACGCCCTGTCCCCCTCTACCATGCCATCTTATCTCCAGCATTGCACCACCAATAACTTTTCCATTGTTAGCGTAAAAATTTTTTGTCAAACGCTTATTTATTATAGGATAATAGCATATTGATTTATACATAATGAAAATCGATATCTGAGGCAATTTCACGAAAACAATTTACAAATAAAAGGTCTGTATTTTGTCAAAAATTTTTGACAAAAGCAGCTATATTTCGCTCTTATTTACCTCTAAAACAGCTGAGAATAACTGAAACTCCCATACCAACTTTTAAATACAATTCTCCGCATACTGCTCAGATGACCATGCAGAGGATAATAGATGATGAGAC
>JAGDWR010000033.1 GCA_023269865.1 Candidatus Methanodesulfokora sp. | reverse complement strand
CCAAGATGGACTTACTTCTGGCATGATATAACTCTAGATGAGCTCTCTTCATTGATAGAGGCTGTCAGAAAAGCAGAGAGCTCAAACGGAAGGCTTATTCTGGAGGGAGTAAAGGAAATTAAGGAAATTCTGGAGAAGCTATGCATACCGCATAAGCTTGAGGATGGGAAAATTGTGATAGAGGGGGATGATGCAAAAGCACTTCTAGCAAGTTTGAGCGGAATGGATAAATTCGAAAAAAGCAAGTATGAAAGCACAATGGATGCCATAAATGACATAGCTGCCTTCAGGATAATGCAAAAAGCAACATATTACGTTGGGATGAGAGTTGGAAGGCCTGAGAAAGCGAAGCAGAGGAAGATGAAGCCTCCTGTGAACCTCCTCTTCCCAGTTGGAAATCTGAAGGGGAGGAGCAGGATGGTATCCAGGGCAAATGGAGCTGTAACAGTGGAAGTGGCATTGAGGAGGTGCGAATCATGCGGAAGAACAACAACTAGGTATTTCTGCTGTGGATCAAGGACAAAACCCCTCCTGTTCTGCAGCAAGTGTGGGAGGGAGGTCAGGGAAAAGTGTTCTCAGCATCCTGATGCAGATGTCGTCCGCTACAGGCAGATCATGCTTGACATCAGGGAGCTGATAAAGGAGGCATTTGAGAGCTTAGGACAGGGATATGACATCAGCGGCCTAAAGGGAGTGATAGGGCTGACCAGCAGGGATAAAACCCCTGAGCCACTGGAAAAGGGGATACTTAGGGCTAAGTATGGGCTGAGCGTTTTTAAGGATGGGACCATAAGGTTTGACTCAACAAACACTGTGCTGACGCACTTCAAGCCCAGGGAGATAGGGACCTCTGTTGAGAAGCTCAGGGAGCTTGGATACACTCATGACATATATGGAAAAGAGCTCACATCAGATGATCAACTGCTTGAGCTGAAAGTTCAGGACATAATCCTGCCTAAAGAGGCAGGAGATCACTTCTTGAGGGTTGCTGGATTCATAGATGAGCTTCTTGAGAAATTCTATGGTCTTGAACCTTATTACAATGCTAAAAAGCCGGAGGATTTGATAGGCCACATTTTCCTCACTATATCGCCCCACACATTCGTCGCAAATGCCGTCAGGCTGATAGGCTTCACGGATGCATCTGTAGTCATGGCCCATCCCTTCATCCATGCTGCTAAGAGGAGAAATGCTGATGGGGATGAGGATTCAATAATCCTGGGGCTGGATGCCCTCTTGAACTTCTCCAGGAGCTATCTGCCGAACAAGCCTGGAGGAAGGGAGGATGCGCCATTGCTTCTGGTCACCCAGATAGACCTTGAGTATGTGGACGATGAGACGTACAACATAGAGACAGTTGACAGATACCCCCTTGAGTTCTTCGAGGCAACTTGGAGGTATGAGGATCCATCAAATGTAAAGATAAGGACTGTTGGATCTGATTTTAAGAAAGGAGAGGTTAAAATGTCCTTTACAGTTCCTGTAAGAAGCCTTGAGGCCCCAAGGATTTGCAGGTACAGAAAGCTGAACACAATGGCTGAAAAGCTCGAGGCTCATGTGGCACTTGAGGCTAAAATAAGGGCTGTTGACCTTGAGGACTCTCTCTCAAGAGCTCTTTCCCATCACTTCATAAGGGATATAGCCGGGAACCTGAGGAAGTTCTCCCAGCAGCAGTTCAGGTGCATGAGGTGCAATGCAAAGTACAGGAGGGTCCCCCTGAGCGGAAGGTGCGAGAAGTGCGGAGGAGAGCTCAATCTGACGGTGCACAGGGGAACTGCCATCAAATATCTAATTCCAACTGCAGAGATCATAAATAAATATGGAATAAAGGGATACCTGGAGCACAGGGTGATGCTCCTCCAGGAGGAGGCTGATCAGATGTTCTCAAGGGGAAATCAATCGAAGCTCGAGCTTCTTGAGGAGGAGAAGCCGAGGAAATTTGGGCTATCAAGCTTCCTCTGAGGTGATCTCATGAGGATATCAGTCATATCTGAGATATACCCGGGGCAAAAAGCCCTTCTAATTGGCATAGTTGTCCAATCGCTTGAGAACTACATAATAGTGGATGATGGCACTGGAAAAGCAAGGGTTTACTCAGATCAAGCATCAAAATTCAGGCCAAAGACCCCTGTTTTGGTGGCAGGCATGGTTAGATCTGCAGAGGAGGGGATGAGGGAGATAGAAGCAGAAGCTGTTGTTGATGTATCCGGCATAAGCCTTAAGGATCTATCAGAGGTTAGGGTGTTGATGGCTAAAGTTTATGATATTGAGAGGGAGATGATGAGGAGGGATGTGAGATGAGGGTCGTGTTTGATGATGCAAAATCCCTTAAGGGGATAGTTTCAGCAATATCCGCCATTGTTGATGAGGCTACAATAAAACTGAGCCCAAAGGAAGGCCTTGTTCTCTCAGCTCTTGAGCCAGCTAAGACAGCAATGGTCCAGCTGATGCTTCCAAGGGATCTCTTCTCTGTGTTCGAGGTGGAGAACGAGGGATTCTACTCGATAAACTTCAAGGAGCTTGAGAGGACTTTAAAGAGGGTTAAAGGGGAGAGCAGCGTTGAGCTCAAGTTTGAGGAGAGCAGGTTTGTGATAAGGACTGTGGGTGAGTACAAGAAGAGCTTCAAGCTCCCCCTGCTAGCTGGAGAGCCATTTGAGGTGAAGAGCCCGAAGGTAGAATTTAAAGCAGGGATAAGGATGGAGAGCAAGAGATTTCCTGAGATAATATCCGACATAGAGCTGATGGGGACGGACGTCCAGATATCCATAGATTCGGAGAAAGCTGAGTTCAGAGTGCAGAGCGACAAGGGTGAGGCTGAGATAACCCTCTCCAGGGATGATCCAGTTGTCATGGACATATGGAGCACAGAGCCTTCAAGGAGCACATACTCTATATCCTACTTAGATAGGATGTCTGAGCCGGCAAAGATAGCAAGCGAGCTGAGGATGGAGATAGCAACAGATAAGCCCATGAAGCTCTTCTATCCATTGGGCGGAATACCAGATGCTGGGATAACATACTATCTAGCTCACATATCAGTGAGATGACTTCTTTGGATTTTTTGGCGAAATATCCCTTCTCAGAGGAGGCAAAAAAGCTGGTGGAGAGGGAAAATCTATCAATAGAGGAGCTTGCATACGATCCCCTTCTTTCAAAAGCGAGAAAAATGGCCAAGGAGAGGCTTGAGAGAGCTGTATTGAGGTCAGCATTCTCGCAGCCAGATCTTCTTGATCCAGCAAGCGAGATATACTCCCTGATAATAGCTAGGATAATAGTGGAGGGCTCAAAGGATGAGAT
>JAGDWR010000067.1 GCA_023269865.1 Candidatus Methanodesulfokora sp. | reverse complement strand
TGAAGACCAAGAGCTATGTCTGAAAAAGACTACATAGCTCAGAACCCATCTGATTGAAACAATCAGAACTTGCATTACGGGAAAGCTTGGACTGGCTCTATAGAGTTAATTAGAGGGTTAAGATCATGATGGTATGCGGATTCTTTTCTCCACAAATCTAAATATATAGGTTGAAATTTCTCCAAGTATTATATATATGACAGCAAGTACAGAAAATATTTCTATGGACTTAAAGTATATAGAATTAAAAGTTTTAGAAATTGAAAATATCTCTTGAACACCTACTGCAAAGGCTAAGGAAGAATACTGGATCATGTAGGCTATTTCATTTGATATGCTTGGAAGGGCCCTTCTAATGGCCTGAGGAAGTATTATGTACAGGATTTCTTGCAACTTTGTCATGCCAATTGATCTAGCTGCTAAGGATTGTCCTTCCTCGATGGAAAGGATAGAGCCCCTCACATACTCCGATATGTACGCCCCGCTGCAGAGCACAAAGCCTATTACTGCTGCCCAGAAAGGAGGCAAATATATTTTGATCTCAGAAAGCCCGAAAAATAGGATGAAAAGTGTGACTAAAAGGGGAAATCCCCTAAAAACTGCTGTTATGGAAAGAGCTAATGATGAAAGCACCCTTCCACCGTAAACTCGCATTGTTCCTAGTAACAAGCCCATCAGAATACCGGCAGGCGCCGCTATGAGGATCATCTGCAATGTTGTCAAGAGACCACTCAGCAAAGATCCGAGAAATTCAGTCCAGAAATCCATTTATACCACCCAATCTGAGGAATCTGACTGCTAGATCATGCTTTGGACTAGATAGCAATTCTGTAGGCGATCCTGTATGTACTATCCTTCCATCAGACATGAAGAGGATTTCATCTGCCACTTCTAGGGCGAAGTTCATTTCATGAGTCACAATTAGGCTTGTCATACCCATTCTTGAGAGCTCCTTTATCACCTGCAATACCTCATCCGCCAACTGTGGATCCAAGGCAGATGTCGGCTCGTCGTAAAGCATCAGGACTGGTTCCATTGCTAAAGCTCTAGCTATCGCAACTCTTTGTTTTTCTCCTCCAGATATTTGTGATGGATATCTATTCCAAAGATCCTCTCTTATATGCACCATATTCAGGACTTCTCTAGCTTTTTCTAGGGCCTCCTCTTTTGGAATTCTTTTGACCTTTGTGAGTCCTATCATCACGTTTCCCAGAACAGTCAAATGATTAAACAAGTTGAACTCCTGAAATACAAATCCTATCTTTTGTCTGACTTTATTTTCATTTGTAGACGGGTTTGTTATCTCCTCTCCTTCCAAGAAAATCCTCCCTCTATCGGGCTTTATCAGAAGATTTATGCACTTTAGCAGTGTGCTCTTTCCAGCACCACTTGGTCCAACTATAACTTTTGTCTCCCCTTTTCCTAGGCTAAATGTAACACCATTCAGGGCATTTACATTCCCATAGCTCTTGTAAAGGTCCTCCACCTTAAGCATGACTACACCCCAATCAATCCAGGTATTCTGAATTTCTTATATATCATGTTTAATATCCCTGTTCCGAAGTTGGTGAGCAAGATGAAGAGGATGCCAGCAAATAAATAGGGCAACAGAGCCATACCTGTTGCTATTGTCACATATCTGGTCCTAGTTAAGATCTCCATCACTCCGAGGGAAAAGCAAATAGCAGAGTCCTTTAGTATTACTGCATATTCATTGGCCCATCCAGGGATGGAGATTCTGAATGCTTGAGGTAATATCACGTAAAGCAGTGCTTGGCTTCTCGACATTCCAATGGACATGGCTGCAAGCAGCTGGCCTTTCTCAATGGATTCTATTGCGCTGCGAAATATCTGTGATTGGTATGCCCCGCTTCTCAATCCCAGCACTAAAATGCTGGTCCTCAGTGGATCAAGCTTAAGTCCAATGGAGGGAAACAACCCCCAATAAAAGAGGAACAATTGCACGAGCAAGGGGACTTCCCTGAAGAACCTCAGATAAAACTCCACCATGCATTTGAGCTTCCTTCCTCCATAAACCTGGCTCAAGGCAGCAGGTACTCCTATCAAAAATCCAAGTCCAAGACCTCCTCCCACTAAGCAAATTGTCCATAAAGCTCCTTCTACTATGAAGGGAATATAGCTGAAGAAAAAAGAGTAGGAGGTCATAGCTTCACCCGAGGCCCCACTTCTCAAGCAACTTGTTCCAATCAGGGCTGTTCATCAGCTCCTCTAGAGCGCTGTTAATCATGTTTCTAAGCCATTTATCCTCGGGTCTAGTGGCGATTGCATAACACTGAGGTGCACCTAGCGTCTCAATTACTTTCAGCTTGCCTGTTAACTCAGGATTCTTCTTGAGATATGGCTCGAGAAATGCAGAATCTGTTATCAGCGCAACAGCCCTGCCATCGAGCAATGCCTGTAGTGCCGAAACATAGGAATCCAAGCCAAGCTTCTTGAACTTGTATCCCTGAGATATCAGTCTGTTGGCCCACTCATCTGATGTAGAACCGATCTGGACAGCTATATACTCATTGGAGTTGAGTATCTCATCAGCTGGCCTATTCTCATCAGCTCTTACGACAAGCTCATGGATATATGAGTAGTAAGGAACAGAGAACCAGATCTTCTCGGATCTAGCGGCTGTGAAAGTCATTCCCGAGGCTATTATGTCTATATCCCCTCTCTCAAGAGCTGTGACTATAGTTGACCAGTCCCAGGGCTTGTAGATCACTTTCCAACCATATTTCTTGGCTATTAAATTTACTACATCGACATCGAATCCAGCTGGAGTCCCGTTTGGCAGCAGGAAGGTGAATGGAGGATAGTTTGCATCAAATCCATACACTATCACTACCTCCTGCCCTGGCTGTTCTGTGAATTTTCCCATCCCATATGCGCATTTCTGCTGTTCCGGCTTTTTATATCCAATTCCCAGAAATAATCCGAGAAGGAGGCCTACTATTATGCAGATAGCAGCTATTTCCCTTTTTCCCACTTTTTACCCACCTCCCACATTGGTGGGAGAAATTGTTTGACTTTATAAGCTTTTCCTCTCAAATCCCTCATAAGTGGGACAATGGGAGCTGATATATATGATTTTGTAGTTGTTGATTCTAAAAGCAGGATAACAATACCCCTCAGGATAAGAAAGCTTCTTGGAATAAAAGAGGGGATGAAGCTCATGATCGCAGCTAATTCTAGCAGAAAAGAGATAAGGATAATTCCTATCGTTGGAACTCAGGCAAAGGTAAACAAGCTCAGGGTATTAATGTTGGATAAACCCGGGGTTTTGGCAAAAGTAGCTACAATATTGGCCGATAATAATGTGGATCTTCTTCTGACTGAATCCAGGACAGTAAGAAGGGGGGAGCTCGCTGAGTGGGTAATAATAGC
>JAGDWR010000008.1 GCA_023269865.1 Candidatus Methanodesulfokora sp. | reverse complement strand
GGGGATAAGAGCATCAACATCTCCTTTAAGCCTCTCTTGTACGATATGATGGGGAGGAGTTTTGACAATGCAGTGCACCTGAACTCTAGCATGATTAGCATACCACCCAATGGAAGCAGGTCAATTTCTGTCTTCATAAACTCAACAGGCTTGCCTCAAAACTACTACAGCGGAATAATATGGACAAATTACAGCATAGGCGGGTCATATCTACATTCAATATTCGGATTCTCCTTGGTGAAAGAGCCAATAGTCCTAATTACAGGAAGCTATGTGAGATCAGGCAAAATAGAGCTGAATTTGACGGTAATAGCTCCAAACATATTGAATAAGACAGAGTATGCAGTTGATAACACCTCCTCCATCGAGGAGGAGAGGTGCTATCTGGGGCTGAAGGCAGAGGACATGACATTAAACATAGATGGCAAAAAATATGATGATGGAATTCACACAATATACGTGAGAGGAGTGGATTCCATGGGCGAAAAAGGACCCTGGGTAAAAGCTTATTTCAGCACGAGAACTCTCTATGCAAGGTATAATCTCATATCCTTGATTTTCAACAGGAAGAACTATAGGGCATCAGATCTATCAGTAGCTCTGCCATCCATAACCCTGATATCCAGATGGGATCCCATCAAGCAGGACTACTTCAGCTACATCCCCGGGTTCAGCGGGCCCGAGGACGACTTCAGGATAGAGTTGGGGAGCGGTTACTTTATCTATTTATCATCACCAGGAAAGCTTGTGGAGGTGAGTGAGCCTTGAAGATGGTGTTCATCCTGATCCTTGTGTCGATACTCATAGCATCAGCAGTTCTTGTCGGGGCTGGAGTTCCTGTTGCTGTGTACGGATATGTGTACATGCCGGATGGAAGCCCGGCAGCAGGGGCATCTGTCAGCGTATCCGGAGGAGGGGATTCAAAATGGACATCAGCAGGGGGGAGCGGGGGATACTCGGTGACCCTGAACGTCGATAAGGTGCCGACATCAGTCAGCGTATCTGCGAGCAAGGGAAGCTGCTCTGCATCCACATCGAGATCCGGCGTTGAGGGATCTGTAAGGATAGATCTCGTGCTTAGATGCCCATCCCAGCCAAGCAAGCCTCCATCATCACCTTCTTCCTCATCCTCAGGGCCCTTGGGAGGATCTGAGGAGAAAGAGGAGAATAAATCAGCCCAGCTAAAGATAGAGGCTGCTGATGTGATAACATTCCTGAGGATATCCGTCAGGAACATCTACCATGTGAACGATACAATAGTGATAAATGGATCTATAAGCCCTCCATTTAGGACAACAGTGGAGCTAGTTTTCGTCAAGTCGGGAAGGGAGTTCTCAGCAAATGTGCAGACGGATGAGAAGGGAGCTTTCTCCTATAGATTTAAAACAAATGAAACAGGAGAGTGGAAGGTGTACGCCAGGTTCCCCGGGATGAAGGGCTATCTTCCATCGGTCACTGATGCACTAAGTTTTGTTGTAAAGGATTTTCCAAAGATAAGCTACAATTATTCCTTGGGTATGGATGAAAATAGAAGTATTGTGCTGGTTCAGGGAAGGATCTTTCCTGCGGATCCAGACCTGAGAGTTCGGCTTCTCATAAGCCTTGACAACGAGAGCTGGGCTGTTCTGAGGGAGTCACGTGCTGAAAATGGATCCTTCAGCTTCAGCATAAGGACAGGAATGTGCGGCACTTTCAAGCTGAAGGTGGCATCCACGGAGACCAGAAATCTTGAGGGATCGGATGGAAACGAGATAGCTTTGACAATTCCCTGTCCTAAGCGGGAGATTATAAGGAACATCACGATTCCCGTGAGAAATGTCACAGAAGAGAACCTTTCCAGGAAAGGTGTCTTGGAGCCCCCTCTAGTGGCTGTCTCCTCGTTTATTCTGGGATTCATAACAGCAGCTCTAATCCTCAGGAGAAAATATACATGAGATCAAAATATAACTGATTTCTAGTTTCTTTTTAAGTTGCTCTCAATAATAGAATTCATATTATGATATTTCAGTCCTGATTTGATCTCTCTCTGAAACGTTTCAGAAACAAACTTTATAAATAATACTCATGTACAACAAACTGCCCGAAAGGGCTTCTGAAAAGGTGGGAAAATGAGGAGAAAGGTCATATTAGCGTTAGTGTCAGCAATAATAGTGACATCTCCAGTGGTGGTAACGGCACAACCAATATCTCTGTTCCCAAGTCCGTTTGTCAGAGGAGGAACGATATTCATGGGGAACGGAACTTCAACAATGGCCATAATAATTGGAGACAAAGCTGCTACTTTTGACATGATAGGAGCTGCAATGCTTGCATTAAAGATAAGCTCGCATTTGTACTACAAGAACGCCCCATATGTAAGCATTGAGGATGCGGAGAAGCATGGAATAGCTCTTTACCATGGCGAATTTAGTGCAAGTGAGTACAACATATCGAAGGTCACATTGAGCTTAGTTGGCCCATCTCTAGGCCCTGTTCTGCCCCCGCCCGACCGCTATCTCTACTGGAATGCTACTGACAGGACAATAGGGACTGAAGTTGTACCAGGAGGCATATTCAACCTGGGAGGAACAGAGTGCAAGCTGGAGAACGATTTTGTTTTGACTCCACTGGACAAAATGAGCCTCTATCCTGCATCCTTCCCATATCTGCTTGGGATAAATGCGAGCATTAAGGACATAAAGGGAGTCGTTTATGACAATACAACGGGCACGTTTTACCTGAACACAGGCCTAATAGAGCTCTCTGAAGGAAAGGAGATAAACATACCGTGGCTAGGATTCAAGATCTTGGTGAAGAAAGTTAATACCTCTGGGGGATATGCTCCAAGCCTTCTCTTAGCACCAGATGGAACCATAGTGGCTTATCTGAACATAACACCCGGCTCCCCTCCCTCGGACTTCGTCTTCAACCCTGATGCCTATCCAGGGGATCCCAGGATCGTCGCAGTAGGGGATTATTACATAAGAGATAAGGGGCATAAGGGAGTTCCTGAGTTCAGGATAGACATGACAATTAGCCCAGAGAAGAACTGGATAGTACTTCCTAGTTTTAACGTAATACTAGCTAATATCACATCAGCTGAGCTGCCTCAGTATGCCCTATCGGAGGATATATACAGCAGGTATGGCGATCCATGGTCTGCAAGCATATGGGTCACGCATTTAACCCCTGGATGGCTTCACAGCGTCACATATCCAGTTAAAGGCCTTGCACTAACGATGAACTGGACGATGCCGCTCTACAATATAACGTACTACTGGTCATCCGCAGTGTTCCCATGGTTCGATGGGAGCGTCAAGGCATACCTCTGGGACTTCTGGTGGAGCGGAACTCCATTCTATGTGTTCAATAGCAACGACACATGGAATTTCAATATAACGAAGCATATAGGCTGCTATGACTTCTTGTTCACATCAATAGGAAACTA
>JAGDWR010000094.1:1468-3456 GCA_023269865.1 Candidatus Methanodesulfokora sp. | reverse complement strand
AGAAAGAGGGGAGGAACAAGAGGAATAGCGACAATATGCCATGGTGGTGGAGGGGCTCATTCTATTGCTGTTGAGCTTATAGAATAAATTACTTTTCTGCCCGCTGTTGCTTGCGTCGAGCGATAGCAGAGGGGCAGTTCGACAAATGCTTGCAAGCGTTTATATTAGTTTTCCGCCATAAAATCTTGGTGGTGCAGATGCCGAGGGTCATCTATTGGACCGGTTTCCCCAGTCCTCCTACAGGATTTGAGGACCTGAGGGTCGTGGAATACAAGAGAATATTCGATATGGATCTTCCTCCTCTCGTAATATACGTCGGAACGGTTCTTGAGGGAAAAAAGGAGCTCCCTGTAATAGTCGTAGTAGAGGAAGGAGAGAATGGAGCTTACATGTACATCTATGAGAGCGAGAAAGAAATAGAGGAGGAGAAGAAGATCTACGCCGAGGCGTATCAGATCTGATTAGACAAGCCTCATCCATATCTTTTTTCCAATTATCTGGAATCCAGACGCCATGAACACATCCAATAGATCTCTGAAAACTAGGCATCTTAGTATCTCTATTCCGTTCTCCCAGGATATCCTCATAGCAGCCTCTATTGTTTCAAACACCTCTCCAGCACCGACATCTGGCTCTGTCCAGAGGATAAGATCTGCTTCTCTACCATCTCTTGTTGGATTAATTATAAGAAGCGTTTCTTCAGCTCCCACCTTTATTCTTCTCCCTATTGCCCTCGGAAAACCTATTTTATCTCTTTTCCATGAGAGATTCCAGAGAAAACCTGAAGGCCCCTGTTGTCCTGCAGATATGACTAAATTCAGCGGAATATCCCCTTCTTCAAGCATCTTTTCCCCGTACTGAATGGAGGAAGGCCTTGTCTGTGCTAAAACTCTTATCATCCTTTCTATCTCCCTGAATCCAGCTGATGTCATGTATCTAACAGCATCCTCCCTCACCAGACAATCCAGGGGCATGTCGGGAAATTCCTTTCTAGTTTCTGCAAGCAATAAATCCCTCGATTGTTGATCATCAAAGCTGAAGTCCACCAGAAAAGCAAAGCTTCCCATCCTGCTCCTGCTTGTCTCCGGAACCACCTCCAAGAATCCCCTTCCATCAGGCAATAGAAGGATCTTTCCTCTAGATGACCTGATCAGATCAAGATATGCTAGGTAGTTCTCCTTACTGCTGACAGCCAAGCATCTCAAAGTTCTGCCATCTCTGGGAATTCTCTCCCACTTAGGACATTTAAGCCTAGATATTATCGGAAAATCTTCCTCTGATGCCTCTTTTGCTGATCTTAGGCTCATCTATACATAAAGGGTCAAAGAACTTATTAAATATTTGTCAAACTATATGATCTCTGCATTGCTTTCATCAAGCCCCTTGAAGATCACCTTAAAACCGGCTGCCTCTATTAAAGCCATGTGATACCTCTCTGGAATCCCCTTTCCCAAGAGAATGCTGGATATTGACTTAAAATCCCTTCTTTCACAGCTTTCTATTAAGCTCCTAGCCTCCTTCAGGATATCCTCTTTCAGCAGGAGATTTCCCGTAAAAACATATCCAGCTGGCACTTTTTCCCTCAATTTCTCTATTAGAACAGACTTATCAAATCCCAGTCTTGAGGAGATCTCATCTAGTGAAGATATATCGCCTACATCTGATGGAAGGATCTCCGCCTCTCCTCTCATCCTTTCTATCTCAGATAACTTTTTTGCGAGTTCTACGTACTTTATCTTTCCATCAAAATAGAATATATCACCCAGCTCCTCAAAAAACCTGCTACAACTGAGATTTCTATCCACTATCAGGAGCATTCTATCCGAAATCTGCTTCATCTTCTGCAATTTCTTCTTTATGTAATCATGAGTCCAGAAGCCCACTATCTCCACAAGCATCCTGACATTCCCCTTTTTTATCAGGAAGTCTGGGAAGAAAATAGAGCCTCCTGAGACTATTGGATACGGCTCTCTTATGACCTCCCACCC
>JAGDWR010000094.1:0-1368 GCA_023269865.1 Candidatus Methanodesulfokora sp. | reverse complement strand
AACTGCTTCTCAAGAGAACTATCGTACTCCACAGCGATGATTTCACGAACTGGAAATAGATCTCTGGAGGAATCAGAGATTTCAAGTATCAGGGGTTTTCTCATCCTCAAATCCGCTATTATCCTCCAGGAATCCATTGAAATTATGGTTGGAACTAGTTTTGCAAGGGATGTTCCATATCTTGTTGTCAGCTTGAGGACAGAAGCAGGACCATCTATCAGGAATCTTATTCCATCTTTTAGGCTCTCAGCATAGTACATGAGACCCTTTGCTTTTATATCCCTTATCAACAGCTTTATTTCCTCAGATTTTCCTTTTACAAACAGATCCATTCTTATAGCCCGAAAGAGAGCTGTTTGGAGCAGGGATTGATTGTACTCCTTCAGAAGCTCAGCTGCAGTGGGCGCACTGAACTCTTTTATCTCCTTGTTCTCATCCCAATCAGCCCACATGAGCTCCTCAACCTCAGATGGATCTAAACTAAGCTCCATTGCTGTTTCTTTTATGATCTCCTCCCTCTCGTTTATTGTAAAGCCTCCGAACTTAGCTGCTCTCTCGAACACAATTCTTCTTATTTGATCCGGCTTTATTTTAGTCTCTTTTGTTTCTATAACGCATTTTCTCTCCAGAAGAGTGGACAATCCTCTAACAAGCTTGAAATCTACTCCAATTCCCTCGTATCTTTCTTCCAGATCCTCCAATTCCCTCTCAAGATCACCAACTTTTCTGCCAACATGCTCCCTGAACACGGAGATGAGCTCCTCTGCAAGCTCCATTTCAACATCTTTTCCAGTACAGAACTTCAGGATTAGCTTTTTTCCTGATCTTCTTGCCCTCAAAAGCTGAAGAGGAAGCATTAACTGCTCACTCCCCTTCTCCTCCTGTAGGATATCGAGACCTCCTTTGTCCCCTTTGATACAACCTCATAGATTACCGCCCTCTTTCCTGCTCTCTTTCTAAGCACTCTTCCCAGCCTCTGCACGAATTCCCTCCTGCTCCCTGTTCCACCCAATATTATCGCAACTCTTGCATCGGGCACGTCTATCCCCTCATTTAGGACCTTAGATGTGACTATTTTCGTGTATATCCCATCCCTGAAGTTTTGAAGGATCTCATTTCTCTCCTTCTCAGGAGTTCTATGTGTTATCAAGGGTATTAGATACCTTTTGCTTATCTCCTTAGCCATATCGTTGAACTCAGTGAATATTATCACCTTATCCCTTTTATGTGCTAATAGAAGGTTCTCTAGAGCTTTCAGCTTTGATTCAGAGTTTATAGCTATCCTTCTTGCTCTGTTCCATGCCAGTAGGGCATCTCTTGCAGTTCTGCTTGTGGCACTCATTTTTACAAGCTGCCTAAAGTCATCAG
>JAGDWR010000054.1:1724-3464 GCA_023269865.1 Candidatus Methanodesulfokora sp. | reverse complement strand
TGCTGGTGATCCCAAGGAGGATAGCTGAGGAGCTGGAGAAGAAGGACATAAGCCTGGAGGAAGCAGTGATAGATGCCCTAGCCAAGCTGGCTGAAATGGATCCCAAGGCACTAGCTGAGGCCAGGTTGGAGCTTGCTGGAAGATATCTTGAGGAGGGCAGAAGGCTCATCGATAATGACCCCGTGCAGGCCAGCGAAAAGCTGTACAAAGCTGCTGGGGAGTGCGTTAAGGCCTTGGCAGTGCACTTCAATTTCGATGGGATTCTGAGGAAGGTCGAGGAGAGAGGTAGGTGGAGTGCAACAGAGCTTGAGAAAGCTGTGCTGAGAATCTCAGAAAGGCTTGGAAGCTGGTTCAGCAGTGCATGGGATCAGGCATGGACTCTACATGTCTGGGGATTTCATGAGGCAAAGTTCGATGCAGAGGATATCAAGGCGAGATTTCCAAGTGTTGAGAAGATGGTTGAGGAAGCAAATAAATTAGTTAAGGGCCAAGATAAAGATTAAGAAGGAATGATTTCCTGTTAAAGGTTTAACAATAGACTGCTTTGATTTGAGCTGAAAGCTTTTAGAAAATCCTTGATTGCTCTCGGAGATATCTGAAGGTGAGAAAATTCAAATAAACTAAATGCAAATAAAGACAAACTAGTTCAGCTAGCTCATGAGATAAGCCCGTCCTCAACAATGGATCTCTTCAAATCAGCTCTGGATTGAAGAGCTGATCTCCCTAAATGCCTCTAATATTGCTTAACCGTGCTGATTCATCTTCCTTCTGAGCTGATTATCTTCTCTCAAGTTTATAATTCCGATTTGTCTTTACATTAAAGGTGAGCCCATTGAGGCCAGCAGATCCCAAAGTTGAGAGAGTTGCTTTGAGCTTTCTCTCGGAAGTGAGAAGGATCCTGGGAGATGGGGTTCTTGCTGTTGTCGCATTTGGAAGCAGGGTGTGGGGAGGGTATAGAGAGGACAGCGATTACGACTTGATCCTCCTCCACAGGACTGATGAGAAGAGAGCTGAGGAAGCAGCAGCAGAGGCAGCACTTAAGATCTCAGCTGAGCTGGGCATTGGAGTGGAGCCAATAGTCTTGAGCATGTCTGAGTTCAGGGGAGATGGGTATTTAGTGGAGAAGTGCAGAAAGGATGGGTTTTTCGTCTACCCTGATGGTGGAGAAAAGGAGGCCAGGAGGCGGGAATCTCTCGACATTCTGATGCTAGCCGAGGAGTTTTTAGATATAGCAAAGCTCCTCATGGGGAACAAAAAGTACAGAGGTGCAGTGGACGAGGCTTATAATGCAGCAGAGCTCGCTGTTAAGGCTTTGATGCTCTGGGATGGATATGATATCCCTGGAAGCCATGGAGGGATTGTGGGGGAGTTTGGCAGGCTATATGTGCTTACTGGAAGGATCGAGAATAGGTTGGGCAGGCTATTAAGCCTCTCCCTTGAGAGAAGGAACAGAGCCAGGTATGATGCAAGAGCCGATATAGGAGAGGAGGATGCAAGAACTGTTGTTGAGCTAGCAGAAGAGCTAATAGAACATGTGAAAGATCTTTTCAAATCCTGTAGGCCTAAGGAGCGCAAGCTGAAGTAAAAGCGAAATTTTTCTATTTTACATTAGCGCGAAAAGCTTTAAGTGTCAAAAGTCCGGCATCCTCAATTCCTCCAATTGCCCATCAGACAACAGCCCTTATCTCCTTTCTTATGCTCTCTATCGCATTTTTAGCCTTAAGAACTTCATCAAAAGAC
>JAGDWR010000054.1:0-1624 GCA_023269865.1 Candidatus Methanodesulfokora sp. | reverse complement strand
CACTTTCGATCTCTCAGCTACATCAGGCCTAACAGCCTTGATCCTCTCCAGGATTCTCTCGAGCCTCTCAGCTTCTGATACAACCTCATCTGCAAGCATGCTCACTACCTCCTCTGTGATCTCCCCTGTTATTCTTTCATCCGGAATTCTGATTATCTTGTTCCTCCTCGCCAGCTCATCTATCACTATCCTCCTTATGTGAGGAGGTATCCTCACAAGGTCATCCATTCTGACAACGCGTTTTTCATTCAGCACTGACATCACATATCTCTCGTACACAGGCATCATCTTCATCGCCTCCCTGACAAGATCTGCTGATGAGAGGATGGCCTCGGAGTAGCTTGAGAGAGTTTTCACAACAGAGCATGCCCTCCTCCCTATGTCGATAGAGCTGTCCTCAAGAATGTTGCTGAAATCAGGCATTCCCCTGGATCTGGCTATCTCCAAAACCTTGCTGAACTCAACGCTTGTTATCTCCATCAGGGATCTCAGCTGTGGTGCGCACATTGCAATCTCCTTGAGGGAAGCTATCTCCTCAAGGCATGATTCCAGCTCCTCCCTGCTCAGAACCATTCTTCCCCTTATTGAGAGTATCCTCCTCTTCTCCTCGTTAAAGAACCTTGAGAATATGTTTGTCTTCATGCCAGAATCGAGCCAGCTTGCAACAGCATCGAGATCAACTCTTTCAAGCTCCCTTATCCCGTTTATAACTGGGTTAAGCTCCAGTATCCTCTCCCTGAGCGAGTTAATCTCTCTTATTGTTTTGTCTATCTCCTCCTCTGCTTTTCTAAGGCATTCTGCATCGGAACAATCTGATCCGATCCCCTCAACTCTCCTTCTCATCGATGTTATGAATGGCTCAATTGAGAAGGGCATTTCAAATGATGAGAGCTCTTCAACAGCCCTTATTGCCTCCTTTCTCGCTTCATTTACCCTTGTTTTCAATGTCTCCAGCTCAGATCTCGTTTTTGTCTCCTCCGATATTATCCTCTCTGCTTCTTCAACAGCTTTCTCATAATCAGAGAGCTCCATCTCGAAAACTCTTTCTTCTAAAGTCTCCACCCTTCCTATTTTGTTGGACAAATCCTCTGGAAGCCTTATTCCAAGGGATAAAGCCATTCCCTTTATTCTCCTGGCTTTCTCCTTTATCTGGGATGTGCTCACTATCCTGCTCCCAAGCAATTTCTTGAGCTCCACTCCGGCTGTGAGGAGGTCAGCAAGCCTCTCTGCATCCCCCCTCAGGTACACCCTTCCCTCTATCTTTATCGCTGGGAAATCTGTTATTCCCTCGAGAAATGCTTTTGTGGCAGCATCTATTACAGGAGGGACTATTCTCTCTATGTTAAGGCTGTATCCAGCTTTTCTCAGTGCCTTCTCAAGTTCAGGTAGTTTTCTCTCAAGTCTAGCTGAGATCTCATCTGTGAACAAGTATAGGAATGCAGCTGGCACATGATAAATGGGCTTTGTGGTTATTAATCTTTTTCCACAATTTTTCTACCAAAAAATAAGAAAAAAAGGAAAAAGGCTTTGCTCAGTTTTCTCAGCTCTGATAGCTCAGTATTGCTTTTATCCTCTTAACTATGTTTGGATGTGTCGAGAAGAGCTCTACTATCCTGTCAGCCAT
>JAGDWR010000019.1 GCA_023269865.1 Candidatus Methanodesulfokora sp. | reverse complement strand
TCAAGACAGTGAGTCACGAAAAATATAACTCTATCCTTTGAAACCGTTTCACATTGTTCGAAAGTATCTGAAAAGGAGAGTTATGAGAAATGCTATGAGAAATCATCTTTATCATGACAGAGGAGGATATAAAGCTGAAGAGCTATATAAATAATATTTAATAAGTAATGTTTAGAACAAACATTTTTATATCTACCTCCGCAGAAGAGGGATGCTTTACGAGAAGCATGTGCCAGATGAGGAGTACACAAGAGTGGGATATCGGGATTTAAAGTCCTTTGTCAAGGAGGTTTTTCTGAGGTTAGGGGTTCCGGAGGAGGATGCTGAGATAACGGCTGACAACCTAGTTGCTGCAGACCTGAGGGGAATAGAATCCCATGGTGTTTCAAGGCTGAAGAGGTATGTAGATGGGATAAAAAATGGGGTTGTCAAGACAAGACCCAATGTGAAAGTGCTTAAGGAGAGCCCATCAACTGCATTAGTGGATGGGGACTTCGGGCTTGGACAGCCGATAGCATATAAAGCAATGAGAATAGCGATGGAGAAGGCGAAGAACAACTGTATAGGAGCTGTTGGTGTGAGGAACAGCAATCACTATGGAATAGCTGGGTATTATGCGATGATGGCCCTTCCCGACATGATAGGAATAAGCCTGACGAACTCAAGGCCTTTGGCCGCCCACACTCATGCAGTGGGAAGATCTATAGGGACAAATCCTATAGCAATAGCAGTTCCATGCAAGCAGGAGCCCCATTTCGTCCTGGACATGGCGACATCAACAGCTCCAATAGGAAAGATAGAGGTTGCAAGCAGGAAAGGGGTTAAGATACCTGAGGGATGGGCGATAGATGAGGAGGGAAACATAACAGTGGATCCAGATTATGTGCTGAAGAGAGGTGCTCTAGTCCCACTGGGAGGCCTGGGGGAGGAGATGGGAGGGCACAAGGGATATGGGTTATCAGTGGCAGTTGACGTACTATCAGGAGTGTTGACAGGAGCTGCATGGGGCCCCTTTGTTGGAGCTACTGAGGGCCCCGCTCCAGCGAATGTTGGCCACTTCTTCATAGCAATAAACATCGATTGTTTCATCCCTGTGGATGAGTTCAGGGAGAGAATGGAGCTCCTGAAGATGACGTTGAAGAACTGGAAGGTGCATCCAAAGGCAGAGAGGATATGGATACCCGGTGAGAAATCGTGGCTCACTGAGAGGACTAGGAAGGAGATAGGAGTTCCTCTGCACAGGAGGACAATAGAGATGCTGAGGAAGATAGGTGAGGAACTGGGGATAAGATTTCCGATCTGATTTCATGAAGATCCTAGGAGGATGTGTGCTTAAGGCTTTATGTAGGAGTATCCATCCCTCTGCAGCTCAACTATCTTTGTTATTCCAGCTGGCACAATCTCACAAAACTTGGGGACATCCTGCTCATCTATTTTGTGGACTCTAAGTGCGTTTCTGCACAGGAAGAATCTGACTCCTCTCTTATGGAGCAGATTTAACTCCTCCTCAGACTTTTCATCCAGCTTAGTAAATATCCTAACTGCAGGCCCATTAGCAACGACAGCTATGTCAGCATCATTCACATCAGCAAGAAAATTCTTTATATTTGCTATCATAAGCTCAAAAGTTGATATTTCATCCCTGTCTATGTGAAAGACCGCTTTATACTCAGCTTTCTGTCCGGCCATGAGGAAAAAATGTCAGTTGAGCTTAAAAGGCTTCGCAATACTTACTTCTATATAGAAAGAATTAAATAATAGATGCCCTAAAGTTTTTGATCCTACATGAAAGTGTGGAGCTATGTCCTCATCTGCCTGCTCCTCATGACAGTTCTGTTTTCTCAATCTGAGGGCAAGAAGAGGGTTGTTGTGGGCTTTGAGGACGAGAGCTCGCTGGCGGATCTGTTGAAAATTCCAGGTGTTGAAAAACTAAAAATAATACATGAGATAAAAGCTGCGGTGTTAGCAGTGCCGGAGGAAGCTATCGACAAGATAAGGGGGATGAAAGGGATCAGATATGTCGAGATGGATCATATAGCAAGAGCTCTTGAGTTCTCTGAATATCAGGATGTCCTCTGGAACGTGAAGATGATAAATGCAAGCAAGGTATGGGATTCCTACTATCCTGTTGTCGGCTGGTCCTCCCTGGGAAATGGAGTTAAGGTGGCTGTGCTTGACACAGGAATAGATTACACTCATCCAGAGCTCATTGGAAAGGTGGCATGGTGCGCATACACTGTTGGCACAAAGACCTACACCGGAACAAAGTTGAGCAATTGTGCCGACAGAAATGGACATGGCACTCACGTATCAGGCATAATAGCATCCACAATAAACAACGTTGGAAATGCTGGAGTGGCTCCCAATGTGACATTATATGCTGTAAAGGTTCTTAACAATGCTGGCTATGGAACCTACAGTGATATAGCTGAGGGGATAATATTGGCTGTAAAGGGACCTGATGGAACTGTTGGAACTGCAGATGACGCTAAGATACTGAGCATGTCCCTAGGAGGGAGCTCAGATAGCTCTGTTCTGCATGATGCAGTGATATGGGCGTACAACAACAATGCAATAATAGTTGCTGCGACTGGAAACGAGGGAGATGGAGATCCCACAACGGACAATGTTGCATATCCAGCTAGATACAGCGAGGTGATTGCAGTTGCCGCAATTGACTCAAATTACAACGTGCCGAGCTGGAGCAGCGATGGGCCAGAGGTGGATGTAGCAGCACCTGGAGTGAACATATACTCCACCTACAAGAACTCAGGTTATGCCACTCTTTCAGGAACTAGCATGGCAACTCCTCATGTTTCAGCCACAATAGCTTTGATACAAGCCATGAGAATGGCATATGGAAAGCAGCCTCTCACCTTCAACCAAGCATATGAGGCTATCACAAAAACAGCAGTTGATGTTGGAAACCCTGGATTCGATGTGTTCTCCGGCTATGGCCTAATAGATGCATACAGTGCTGTCCAATATGCGCTGGGGCAGCCTTAATTTTTTTTCACTTCATGTGACCATCATTTCAGCTAGCGGATCTTTATTTGTATTGAATAGAACTTTTGCTATGTCCAGGACGTCCCTGCTCAAATCTATGTTCTCCTCCTCCCTGAGCACCTCTACTATTCCAGAGGCGAGGAGGAGAAATGCAAGCATGATCCTCCCCAAAGGCTGCTCCCTCAACCATTCATCCTTTCTTATTAGCTCTATTATCCTGTGAGCCACATCCTTCACAGTTCCCTTCTCCAAGCTTGACATCAGACCTCCTTTGTCGGTCCAATACTTAAATTTTTTGTTAACCAGCTATTAATCAACAAGCTTCACTCCATACACCTCCTCCGCATATGCCAACAGGGTCTCGAAGATCCTTCTGGCCTTTTTTGTGCAGTTCTTCAGCCTTCCTTTTATCATACAAGCTTGATGGTCTGACCTCCTTCCCGCCCTGAAGGACGAGGGTTCCCTTGGGGCGGATCATTGGTTTGTGGTTTACCGCCTTCATCTTCATC
>JAGDWR010000093.1:5910-20990 GCA_023269865.1 Candidatus Methanodesulfokora sp. | reverse complement strand
GGATACACTGAGTTTAAAACTAATGTTAAGGGCCCGTAGCTCAGCAAGGATTAGAGCGGCGGCTTCCGGAGCCGTAGGTCGCGGGTTCAAGTCCCGCCGGGCCCGTTTTAGGTAAATGCTTTTTTAGAGAATTATGTCAGAGCTTTATCTCATCTATCTTCACCAAGATGGCTCCATGATCTATCATCTCCTCCTTTGCAGATAGCTCATCCCTCTTATTTATTCCCTTGACTGCCTCCTCCACGACAATAGTTTCAAATCCTATCTCTAGCGCATCTATTACAGTGGATTTGACGCAGTACTCCGTCGCAACCCCTCCTACAAACAACCTCTTCACACCCTTCTCCAGCAATATGCTGTGAAGATCTGTTCCCTGAAAGCCAGAATATGCTTCTCTATCTCTATTAGTTCCCTTCGACACTATTATAGCTTTTGGAGGGATTATCAAATTAGGATGAAATTCAGCACCTTCGCTGTTAATCACACAATGAGGCGGCCAAGGTCCTCCCCTATCTACAAAGGAGATATGATCCCTCGGATGCCAGTCTCTCGTAAATACAATAGGAAGCCCTTTGGACGAGAAGAGTTCAATTAAACTGTTTAACGGGCTTATAACGGAATCTCCCTGAGGAACAGGAAGAGCTCCTCCTGGCATGAAATCTCTCTGCACATCTACAACAATAAGGCAGGAATTCACAGTCACAGCTAGTCTCATAGGAAGTTCCTAAACCTGCCAAATTTATGCCTTTCTCGCGTAGAAGAAGGCATTTAAAAGTGGGAATTTAAGCAGATACAAGAAGAGTTCTGGGCTACACAATCTTAGACATATGTCGCCCTTGGGATTCACCCAGCCTAGGGCTCCTCTCGAGTTCATCGGAGCTCTCATCATCCCCTGTCAGGGTTGAACCCACTCCAAGCCCTCATTAGCTTCAAGCTTGGGGAAAGACCCTCCATCTGAAGGTTCACTGGTGCTCCCTTCGGGGCATTAATCTTCCCACATCTGGAGCACTCCTTAGAAGTGTCACTACTCACGTCTATTTAAATCTGTTCTTGAAACTACTGACCGTGGCAAACTTTTTATTCTCTCAACAGAACAGTTTTTTATGTCACAGGAATGCTGTATATATGGATGCAATGAACCTGCCGAAAAAGAACTGGATAGATCTGTTATCCCAGTGATACAAGCCCTAAAACTCAGGTTGAAGGACGAGAAAGCCCCTATAAAGGTCTGCAAAAAACATTACAACATGATAAAAAAGGCTAGAAAAGGGCTCACCTGAGCTTTATTTTAAAGACTATCAATCTCTCGAACATCAATCTGGTCTCTGCAACAACATCCCCTCTTAGCCCCCTTCTCTCAAGTAGATCCAAGGTCTCTTGAACTCCATTTCTCTCTGTTTGAAGCAAATAAGCTTCTCCCTTAGGAGATAAATAGTTCCTGAGATCCAAGAGAAATCTATCTATGACCCTCCTTCCAGAGGGAAGGCCGCCGGCCCAAGCGACATTAGCGAGACCGCGTATCTCCTCAGGAAGATAGGGAGGATTGAACGCTATCAGATCGAATCTCCCTCTAATCGAAGAAAACAGATCACAATTAACAAAAATGGTATTATCAATGTTGTTTTTTATGCTATTCATCCTGAGGGCAATTCCCGAGACCGGATTTATATCGACCCCCAGTACTGGATCAAATCCTTTTTTCGCTAGATATACAGCTATAACACCAGATCCTGTTCCCATATCCAACGCTTTTCCTCTTATGCAAGCATTATTCAGCGCATCAAGGAGGAGAAATGTGTCTTCTGCTGGCCTATATACACCTTCAGGAATCTCTATGCGCATCTGCTTGATTATCAGGACATCTCTCAATGGCATCACCTGCAGATAAAGCAATTTCCAAGAGCTCATCTGGAGATAAGTTAATTACTCTTTTTTCGGCAATTTTATCATCTTTTATGGATAAAATACTTCCAATTTTTCTCCTTTTTCTAGAAAAAGCAATTCTCACTATTCTGGAGAGTATTTCAGCTGTTTTCCTGTTTACACCTTTGGGGACAAGGGATATGATGAATGAATCCACTTTGGGCGTCGGAATAAAGTCAAACCTGCTTATATAGCCAGCTATCTCCAGATGGAAAACAGCTTGTGAGAGAGCAGATATCCACGTGTATTTTCTTGTTCCAGGTCTTGCTCTAAGTTTGCCAACAAACTCTTTCTGGAGAACTAAGACAGCTTTCCTGAAATTTGATTTTACCAACCCATGTATGAGCTTTGATGAGATATTGTACGGAGGAACTGATACTATCTTGCTGTATTCATCCAATGGGAGAAGCGACATCATATCTACACAAAGAACCTCAGCTTTTTCCCCAAATTTTTTCATAAGATAAGAGCAGATCTTCCTATCCAGCTCAACCAAAGTCAACTTCCTTGGATTTCTTCTTATCAACTCCTCTGATAAAAAACCGAAGCCTGCTCCCAATTCCACGACTGAATCTTCTTTTGATATCTCAGCTGCATCGCATATTCTTATTATTGCCTCCCTTGATACAAGAAAACTCTGTCCGAGCCTCTTTCTAGGCCTTATCCCAAGATAGTTCATCAGAGCTATGGCTTCCTCCCTCAAGTTCATCATGCATTATGTTTATATCCCGGATTTTTATCTATTCTCAATGAGCGAGAGAATATTCAAGAAAGTAGATGAAACAAAGTGGCTTCTTCCCCAGTCATATAGGCAGGGGATGAGGGTTCCTGGACTAGTGATAGCTACGGAGAAACTGATTGAGGGGATAGAGAAGGAGTCCATAGATCAGCTTGCAAATGTAGCAACTCTTCCAGGGATATACAAGTATTCGCTTGCGATGCCTGACATACACACAGGATACGGATTTCCAATAGGTGGTGTTGCTGCCTTCGACTATGATAACGGGATTATAAGCCCAGGAGGGGTGGGCTTTGATATTAATTGTGGAGTGAGAGTTCTTAGGACAAATCTGACGGAGAATGAAGTTAGGCCACATCTGAAAAAACTGGTCGATGCGATATTCTCGAATGTTCCATCAGGCTTAGGAAGTCAGAGCGGTCTGAGACTTTCCTTTAACCAGTTAAATGAAGTTCTCATATCAGGAGCTGAATGGGCCGTCAGAAATGGATATGGATGGGAATCTGATTTAAGGAGGTCTGAGGAAGGAGGCAGGATGGAGGGAGTTGATCCTGATACAGTGAGTCAGAAGGCCAAGTCGAGAGGTGCCTCTCAACTGGGAACATTGGGGAGTGGTAATCACTTCTTGGAGGTACAGAGAGTTGACAAAATATACGATCAAGAGGCAGCAAAAGCAATAGGGATAACCGAAGTGGGACAGATAACGGCGATGATACACACAGGAAGCAGAGGTCTTGGCCATCAGGTTGCATCCGATTACCTTGACGTAATGCTAAGTGAGGCAAATAAGCTCGATTTCAAGCTTGTCGATAGGCAGCTTGTGTGTGCATACTCTAAGACAAGATTAGCTGAGAGGTACTTCAGTGCTATGAAAGGGGCAGCAAACTATGCATGGGCAAACAGACAAGTGATAACCCATTGGGTCAGAGAGGCCTTCTCAAAGGTTTTCAACAGATCTCCCGAGGATATGGGAATGGAATTAATATATGACGTGGCTCATAACATAGCGAAGCTCGAGGAGCATGATGTCGATGGAAAGAGGGTAAAGGTGTTTGTGCATAGAAAAGGAGCAACTAGATCTTTCCCACCTGGACATCCGGATGTCCCACCTGAATACAGGCAGATAGGGCAGCCTGTTCTCATACCAGGTTCAGAGGGAACTGCCTCTTACATAATGCTCGGAACAGAGGAGGCAATGAGGATATCCTTTGGAACGAGCGCTCATGGAGCTGGAAGGGTGATGAGTAGAGAGGCGGCAAAGAGAAGATACAGAGGATCTGAGATAGTCTCAAACTTGGCTCAACGTGGGATAATAATAAAGCCTGCATCGCTTGCAGTAGCCGCAGAAGAGGCTCCTGGAGCATATAAAGACGTTGACGAGGTAGCAATGGCAACTCACAAGGCAGGGATAGCCAAACTTGTTGTGAGGCTTACACCGATAGGAGTCGTCAAAGGGTAAACTGGAAATTTTTTATACAGATGTTTTTTCAACAATAAGGTGATCTCATGGCGGAAAAGCAATTCGCTTGGGTAAACTTGACCTTCAGGGATGCCCAGACTGGAAAGGTATACGAGACTACTGATGAGGAAGTGGCAAGAAAGGAGGGAATATATGATGAGAACTACTCCTATGAACCAGTCCTCTTAATACCTGGGGAGAGTGGACTGAGAAAAGTCGAGCTTTTTGTGGAGGAAAATGAAGAAGGAGCCAAAGCTACAATAGAGCTGCTGCCAGAGGAGGCATTCGGCCAGTATGATCCAAGCAAAGTGAGGGTTTTCTCAGCTAAAAGACTGGAAAAAGAGGGAATAAAGGACGTGAAGAAGGGAGATGTACTGAGGATGAATGGAGAGAGAGGAACCGTGATATCTGTTGACGGAGGAAGGGTGAGAGTTGATTTCAATCATCCTCTGGCTGGAAAGAGACTGTTAGTAGATGTCCACATAGTCAAAAAAGTGAAAAATAAGGAGGACATTGTGAAGGCTCTTCTAATAAGGAGCTTTGACATCCCATTTGATGCTGAGGTGGAAGTAAAAATGGTGGAAAATGAGGTGGAGATAAACCTTCCGTCGATAGCATATACAAAAAAGGATGCGACAGCAAGGAAGCTCAGATTTTTATCCGATATAATGAAATATACCGATATAAAGAAAGTTGTATTCAAAGAGGAGCATGTCTTGCCCAGGGATTGATCAATACTTTTACATTTTAGAGAAACTTTCAGAGAAACAAGTTTAAGATTTGAGATGAAAAAGCATATCTATTAAAGGAGTAAGCTAAATGTTGAGGTTAGCAAAATAGGATATAAATGAGAACTAAGGATTCTTAAGGAAGCTATTCATGGTATCCTTGGAGCGAAACTTCTGGATATAGCAATAATCCATATCATTTAATAATGTATAGCTATACTGGACTGTTAGGATACGGACCAGATTAACTTTTTGTTAAGTAGAACTGTCAAAATCTTACTGAGATTCTTTCGAGGTTATTAAGGTCAATAGGGTCTTATGACACATAGAACTAGCCTCTCTCCCTCGTACTCCCCCAATACTCCCTCGATCTTCTTGATGAGAACTCTATCGCCAGGCTTTATCCCTGGAGGGTTGCAAAGATCATACATTCTTTTCCTCATGTCGTTGCATTTAATAGAAGGAAAGTTCACAAGAGCACCTTCTATGGCTATTTTTTCAGGCAAAGCAGCTCTTAAGTCGGACATGGTTATCTTGACGGGTTTAACCTCCCCATGCACCGAGCATTCGAATGTCTTCTCTCTAACTTCAATTATTCGATACACTCTTCCTGGCATCAAGCCCTCCACACATGCTGGTCTATGTTTACATTTATTGCACTCAGAAGCGGAGGAGATAAAGATAAAGGACTCATCTCGATGAGCGAGATAGCTTGGGACAAGGATAATTCTCTCTGACATATGGGATGATAACAAACACGATATATAAGTAGGCTTTTTCATAAATTGGAATACTAATAATAAGGCATATGTTTATCTGGACTTTTTAGATTAATAACAAAACAGTAAATGCACTTGATATAGCATAACTAAAAATTTAACCTGACAAATTTAAATTCCATAATCCTCTCATCAGATTGTTGGAGACTGAAATAAGCTCTCTTGCTAGTATTCTGCTACAAAAAAACTCCTTAATGATTTATGGTAGGCCAGGAACTGGAAAAAGCCTTATGATGAACAAGATATCAATTCACTTAGCAAGAGTAGGCGAGAAAGTCCTCTATATGTTCAATCATCCCTCAGCAATATCCAATCTTTCCGCTGAAACAGAAAGAATAGTTCTTTTGTCCTTAGATGACAGCAATCTGGCCAACAGTCTAATTCTAGCTGGAAGTGCGATGAGAAGAGGTTTTAGACTTGTTGTAGTGGATGAGATCCCTGTGGAGCTTCTCTACTCAATTACCGGAATGAGAGATATCCTGCTCTGGATATCTCTTCTCTCCAATCTGGCTAGAAACTTCTCCAAGACGCTTGCTCTGATATCAGATGAAATACCAGCAAATCTTAAGCTGGTGTCCAACTACGTCGATTCAGTGATAAAGTTAGAGAGGTCCGGCGATTTTTTGAATCTGGAGTGGAATAGTGGAACTAAGCTTTCCCTTAAGCTTTTTTAATTTTCCACATGGAAGTTCATGATGGATCTGTGGAGCATAATTCTAACCATTTGGTACATACTACCCGCATACTTTGCTAATATGGCTCCCGTTGTGTTCGGAGGAGGCTCACCGATTGATAAAGGCAGGAATTGGATAGATGGAAAGAGAGTTCTCGGTGATCATAAGACATTCAGAGGTCTGATATCAGGCATTGTTGTTGGATCGGTCATCGGCCTGATCCAACTAAGACCCATTCAGGGAGTTCTGCTCTCAACTGGAGCTATGACAGGGGACTTAGTGGGTTCCTTTATAAAAAGAAGACTGGACATACCTCCAGGAGGAAACGCGATATTGCTGGATCATGAGGGTTTTCTGGTGTTTTCCATCTTGTTCTGCTTTTGGTACGATCCTTTATCAGCGGAGCAAATAATATTTCTTATAATTATAACACCAATATTATATGAAATGACTAACTTTATTGCTAGGAAGCTCAACCTTAAGTGATGTCCTCATGAGCCTGAGGCATGCCCTGAAGAAAGCCGGTATTAACGATGAAATCATAGGTAAGATAGAGGAGCTGGGGGTAGAGGATGTAGTTAGAATGACTGAAGAAGAGCTGTCAAAGAAGCTATCCATAAGCAGAAGGGATGCAAGAAGGATAATAGATATCTTGATGGAGAAAAGAGTTGGATTTAGAACAGCTTTGGACATCATGAAAAGTCCCGAAACTAGGATTAGCACTGGCGTGAGGAGCATAGATAACATACTAAGAGGAGGAATAAAAGCAGGAAGTATAACGGAGGTATATGGAAGAGCTGGAGCAGGAAAAAGCCAATTCTGCTTTCAAATGGCAGTTATAGCTGTAGATCTTGGAAAAGTAATCTACATAGACACAGAAAGAGGTTTTTCCCCGTCCAGATTGAGGGATATATCCCTCAGGTTCAGGAAGAATCCGGATGAAATTCTGTCCAAAATACTAGTCTTCAGCCCCGGTTCTGTGAATGATCTGAGGGCATCCATAAGATCAGCTAGAGATTTTGCAAGGAAGGAGAGAATATCCCTACTAATAGTGGATTCTCTTCTCTCTATATTCAGATCTGAGTATGTAGGTTTGGAAATGCTAGCTGAGAGACAGAAGCAGCTCTCCTTGGTGTTAAAGATACTGAGGGAGATATCAAGCATGGGGACATCAGTACTGTTCACCAATCATGTTATAGGTAAGATTTCTGAATCCTTTGAGGATCTGGCTGCAGGCGGCTATATAATCGGACACTTTCCAGATCTTGTTCTATGGCTCAGAAAAGGAGTTGGAAGCACCAGAATACTGAGAATAGTTGACTCTTCAGAGTTGCCAGAGGCTGAAGCTGTTTTCACCATAACAAAAGGAGGTTTAGAGGATATCTAAGCTTTTTAGTGTAGTGCTGTGGCCTGGGGAGAATTTTTATCAAGAAATGTAGGAACTTAAGGCCTTTGCTCTAATGATAGCTTTTATCAGAAGCATTTCAGCTGTTTTGTCTGTGATAAAACCTATCTCAGCTGCAATATTTATCGCATTCATGTACGCTCTTGATATTAACACATTTGCAGTGCGCTCATTTAGCTCTCCAAGCTCTATTGCTACAACAATAGCCCTTGCAGACGCATCTGCTACCATTCTGCATATCTCTTCCTCCGTCGTGCTGAGGACATCCTCTCTGTACACGACACCATCTCTATCTAGAGCTGCTTTTATTCTGAGCCTCACTTCTATTGGAGCAATCTTAAGCGCTCTAAGGACCTCTGCTACATGTCTTGGTATCAAATCACCCGCTTTCACGACGACGGTATCCTCTTCTATCTCCACTTTTCCTCCTTTTATCTTAGTTGGGATTCCCATTGCCTTGAGATCGTTCAGAACAGGACCTGGCATTAAATCAGTGGGTCCCTTTGGTATAACAATATCAGATTCAGCAATTTCTCCAGGCCTGGCGAACACATTCGTTGTCATGTTAGATATTTTGGAATAAATATCAAAAACATTCTCATTTGTGAATATTAATGCAAGATTTCTCGGAAGCCCCCCAACATTGTTAAACCCCTTCTTATCCTTAAGAGCCTTCTCAGCTATCCTTCTCTTGGAAACAAGTATTTTTGCACTCCCTCTAAGCGATGCTCTTATTCTCTGCATTAGATCAGCTGGAACTCTATAGAAATCAGCGAAGAGTATGTTCTGGTACTCATCAGAAAGTCTCCTTATGAGCTCTGCTGTTCTTATTTTCTTCTCCCTCTTGCTTAGCATCATCATCTAGATCACCTCAATGGAAGCTCAAAAGCAGGACCCATAGTGGTCTTTATATACACTTTCTTGATCGTGCTTAGATCTCCGTATTTGTTCTTCACCAAATTGATGATTTTATCTACATTCTTGGCTATTTCCTCAGCGCTCATATCTCTAGATCCTACTTTCACGCTAAAATAGGGCTGATCCCTCATTCTTATTCTAACGGATTTTTTCAATCTTTTTATCTCTGTTGGCAACCTGTCAACTGCGGTGATAGGAAGGCTTACGGGCATCTTATTTCTAGGCCCTAGGACAGGGCCTATTATCTTCGCTATCTTTGGAAGCACATCTGCTTGTGCTATGAAGTGGTCATATTTATTGGCAAGTTTCCTTAGCTCTCTCTTGCTCATATTTTTCAACTCCTCTGGATCCATTACAAGATCAGCACCAGCTTCTTTGGCTCTAAAAGCAAATTCACCAGTCCCGAAGACGCACACTTTTATTTCCTTGTTCCTAGGAGGATTTTCCAGTTCAACTATTTCATTTATCTTCAAATTTGGGTTCTTCTTGAGATCCACTCCAGAAAGCACTATTGAGAGGTCTACTGATTCATTAAACCTTCTCTTTGGGCTCTTCTCCAGGACCTCTTTTATCTTCTCAATTATCTCCATGATATCACCCCAAATTCAACATTCCTTTATCTATCTCCTTCTGCACCTCCCTTGGGTCTTTTCCATCTACAGTTATTCCCATGCTCACAGCAGTTCCTAGCACTTGCTTTACTGCTTTAGCTAGATCCGATGTGTTCATTTCCTTCATCTTTATTTTCGCTATCTTTACAACTTTTTCCATGCTTATATCACCTATTTTTGTGCTTTTTGGATTTCCTGATCCCTTGTCCTTATTCATCTCTCTGAGCAACAACATTGAGGTGGGAGGTGTTCCTATCTCTATTCTGTAACTTTTCTTCTCTGGATCCACGTATATAATAACGGGTATCTTCATACCCTCAAATTCCTTGGTCTTATCATTTATCTCCTTGACAACTTGTCCCAGATTCAAACCATATCCTCCAAGCGCAGGTCCTAAGGGCGGACCAGGGGTAGCCTTACCTCCCTCTACCATCACATTCACAACCTTTTCAGGCATTACTCCTCCACCTCCTTGGATTCAGCAAGTCTCACATGTTCCAGCGGAAGTCTTATCTCCCATGGCTTTCCTAATCCGACAAGTTCTAAGTTCAATGTAACTCCTTTCTCGCTCTCCACCACGGACAGCACCCTTGCCTGATACCCCTTGAAGTTCCCCTTTATTATCTTTACTATGTCTCCTGCTTTAACTACGATCTTTTCAGGTTCTTTTATTATCATAGATTTTATTTCATCAAAAGAAATTGGGTCTGTCTGTAGCATTTTCACCCTGGAGACACCTCTAACAAGTCTGCTGACATCATGAGCTCTATCCGCCTCAATAAAGAGGTAACCCTTCATCCTAGGTATGAAGACCATTGATTTAACTGGTATCCCCAGAGACTCTGCTCTTGCCTTTAGGATCCTAACTGCACTTAATTCCTGCCCAGATGAAACCCTTAGGGCAAAAAAGACCATGAAATCACCGTCATGGATGTGCTGCTCCCGCCATAAGAGAGCCTGCGAGCTGGAAGACGAAGCCTATCAGGCCCACTATGAGAAAGCCTATTATAGTTATCTTAAACATCTGCCATATCTCATCATACGTGGGCTTGCTAGCAACCTTGATAGTCCTCTTCACGTCTTCCCAGAAACTTTTTAGCTTCTCGGACATTCTATCACCTCACAAACTGTCAAAACCAAGCTCATCCGGGGCTATTATTCCCTCCTTTCTCTTGATCTCGACCTTAGCTGGAACTTTTTCTTCTCTTACTTCTGCTCCCTTTAAGTACATATCGACGGTAGGAGACTTCACGTTTGTGACCACTATGAGAACCTGTACACTTCCCTTAAGGGATTCATCTATTCTAGCACCCCATATTACATTTGCATTTGGATCAAGTGCGCTAACAACAGTTTCAACAACTTCTCTCATCTCATCTAAAGAGAAATCTGTGCCACATGTTATGTTTATTATAGCTGCCTTTCCTCCGGATATATCTATATCAAGTAATGGGTTACTTATTGCATCTTCAACAGCCTCAACAGCTCTTTTCTCCCCATCGCTTTCCCCAAACAATATTGCTGAAAGCCCTCCGTTTTGTGCTATAGCTCTGAAGTCAGCTAAATCCACATTTATCAATCCAGGCTTTGACACAAGCTCTACAACGCCCTTCAAAGCTCTAGCCATTATCTCATCAGAGAGCAGAAAAGCTTGATGAAGCGGAAGATCTTTTGCTATCTCTAATATTTTATCATTTGCTATTACCATTAAGGTATCTGTCACTTTTGAAAGCCTTTCAAGACCTCTTGATGCTATCTCCTTCTTTCTGGTTCCTTCGACGGAAAAGGGAAGAGTTACAAGCGAAACTACTATTGCGCCCAGTTGCTTTCCTATCTCTGCTACAATGGGGGCAGCTCCAGTTCCAGTTCCTCCTCCCATGCCGGCAACCACAAATAATATATCGGTTCCGCTCAGAACATCCTTTAGATATTCAGCACTCTCTCTAGCAGCCTGTTCTCCTATATCTGGATCTCCTCCTGCTCCATTACCCCCACATAACTCCGGTCCAAGGAGGATCTTTCTATCTGCCACTGTTATGAGCAGATGGGAAGCATCAGTGTTCGCTGCTATGGTCTCAGCTCCCTCGAGACCTAGAGCATTTAACCTCGTTATCGTGTTACTCCCAGCCCCTCCCACTCCCATTATGACTATTCTTGCCTTCGATCTCTTCACCACTTCTTGAAGCTCTTGATCCTCTGGTGCCACCTTCTTGGGCAGCTCATACTCTTCTACTCTTTTATGAACCTCTCTGGCGAGGGATCTCAATCATCATCACCTGCCAGTTAAGCATACCGTCGTTATATAAAAAGTAATTGCGGTAGCTATTTAGACAAAAGACGAATGATATTGATAAATAAAATGAAGGTTTTTATTCCATGGAATCTTTTTATAGAGGGCCGATAGCGCAGTCTGGTAGCGCGCCGCCCTTGCACGGCGGAGGCCGGGGGTTCGAATCCCCCTCGGTCCACTTCCTCCAAAATTCAAGAAATCAGACTTATTTTGGTGTATGTATCTATTTAGAATACCTGTTTTAGCTGTGGTCGGCAGTTTAAAAACAGATAGATTTAAATAAATAGCAACTTTTACTTCTGAAGAGTGCTCCAGATGTGGGATGATTAATGCCCCGAAGGGAGCACCAGTGAACCTTCAGATGGAGGGTCTTTCCCCAAGCTTGAAGCTAATGAGGGCTTGGAGTGGGTTCAACCCTGACAGGGTTGGAGGAAGATGCAGTTCTTGATGAACTTAAGGGAGACAAGTTCTGGTAAAGACCAAGGGTTACATCTACAAAAGACTATGTAACTCGAAACCCTTATCTTGCGTCTACAGATACGGTGAAAGATGCCCCTCTCTATAGTCCTCATAAATAGTCTGCTATTTCTAGACCCAAAGGGGAAATTAATTGATTCCTCAATCAGAAAGGACTGGAGAAAGGAGGGAAGACCTGATATAGTCCACAGGGTTCTCCTAGCAATAACAGATAGCCCAGTATATAGGACGAAGCCTTTTGATGTGTATATACATACTGCTGAAGGAAGGATCTTCAAAGTTGAGAGAGGAATAAGGCCTCCCAGAAATTATATCCGGTTTTGCGGTCTGATGGAGCAGCTTCTAAAAGAGGGGCGTGTGGGCCCAAAAAATAGCCCACTTATATATGAAACTTCTAATCTGGACAAACATTTATCCTCGGCTGATCTAGTAATAACTTTAAGTGAGAGAGGCAGGGCTGTGGACCCACTTTATATGATAAAATGTATTAGAGACTTAGACTACGTCCTTCTGGTCGGCTGTTTTCACAGAGGAGATCTGCCACCTAATATTATGAAAAAATCAGATATTGAGCTCTCGTTAGCAGATTTATCCCTATCGGCTTCAGCTGCTATTGCCATATTTTTATCCCTTATATACTATGCCGAGAGGTGGTCTGCTGAGGAGGGCAAGGGAGAGACAGAAGAAGATAGCTGGAGAGAGAATAAGAATTCTGCTAAACCTTGCTGATGCAATATGCGTGCAGGATATCCAGCTTGCTGAGAGATATGGAGATCTTGCTAGAAGAATATCCATGAGGACTAGAGTGAATATTCCAGCGGAGTACAAGTGGAGATACTGCAGAAAGTGCAAAAAACTTCTGTTTCCTGGAATAAACTCAACGGTCAGAGTCAGATCTAAAAGATATCCACATATAGTAATTAAATGTAAAATGTGCGAGGGTATAAATAGGAGACCGTTTAAAACCGATAAAAAAGGCCTTTTAGGAGCAGAATGATTAAAATTAGCAGTTCCGTGGATGCAGGGAAATTTATGGGATTGAAAATTCTCCTAAAAGATAAGGTCTATAAAATAGATGCAGCTATAGTGGATCTAGATCAGACTATTGTGGACACCATACATAGATTTCACAGATGCTTTAATGAGACTATGGAGACATTTCACCTCAAAGGGCTTGAATGGGAGGACTTTATCAATGCTTATATAGAGGATTCCTTGGATAATTTCATAGAAGTCGATATAAATGCTTTCTGGCATGAATTCAGTAGGAAGATGTGTGGAAGAATAGAACCAGAAGATAGGCTGTTCCCAGGCTCTATCGATGTGCTTAGCATGCTGAGAAAAAATGGCATAAAAATAGCTTTAGCTACTGGAAGAGGGTGTCTCAATGAGGAGCTCGTAAAAGAGCTATCTTACTTTGGCTTAGCAGGCTTTTTCGATCTAATTTGCTCAGCAAGATCATGCTCACCCGATAACAGTTTTCTTTGGTCCAAAAGAGGAATTATAAGGCACGTGATAAGGGAATTTAGAGTTAATGCTGCTAATACAATTCTTATAGCCGATTATTGGACTGATATGAAATCAGCAAAAGAGGAGGGCGTTATCGCAATAGGCGTGTTGACTGGATTTGAATCTAAGGAAAAATTGTTGAGGAATGGGGCGGATTTGGTGCTAAATGGAATATGGGAGCTCCCATCTATCCTAGATAAGCTTATTTGATGTTGTGTAGAGCTCTAAGATCCTTCTCGAAAGGCCTCAGCTCATCGGGTATGCTCAGGCTAATGCTTTCCTTAAACGAAATTCCTCTCTCCTTCTTTATCCTCCAAACATAACTGTTGAACTCCATAATCCTATCTCCCAGCTTAACATAATCAGTTTCCCAATTTTTCTCAGGTTCTGGAAGGCTTTCCTCATGCACAGTTCCTCCATAAATTCTTCTCCATATAACGTCAGTTATATGAGGAGTTATCGGTGCTAATATTCTGAGGATGCATCTAAGGGCTGTATGGAGAGTCCACCAAGCTGATCTAGCTTCATCCTCACTCCCCTGCCCGTATGCTCTCCATTTCACCATCTCCACATAATGAGGGGCAAAAACTTCCCAGATAAAGTGTCTTGAGGATGTAGCTGGATCAAAGAAGTCAAATTTCTTATAACCATTTAAAGCAGCTTCTATTGTTTTATTGAGCTCTCCAAGTATCCAGATATCTGTCGGGCTTAGGTTTGCTTCCTCTGGGAATGGAAAGCTTGAGATGAATCTAGAGACATTCCAAAGCTTCTGCAGGAACTTGAATGCACCAGCTATCCTCATCTCAGATATCCTATAATCCGAACCATGATGTGCTTCAGAGGCTCCAGCAAGCCTTACAGCATCAGCACCATATTTCTCCAGGAGAGGCCATGGATATATTATATTACCAAGGCTTTTGTGCATCGGCCTTCCGTTCGCATCAAGTCCCATCCCCGAAAGCCATATATGCTTAAATGCAGGCTCTCCTACGGTATGATAAGTCCTTAACAGCGTGTAATGGAGCCAAGTTCTCACTATATCCTTTCCTTGTGGCCTTAGATCGCTTTGTCCAAGTTTTTTGAAGAGTTCCTCATTCCACCCATATCCGTTGTAGACAAGAGGAGATATGCTCGAGTCCATCCATGTATCAAACACCCTCTCTTCTCCTATGAAACCAGCTTTTGATCCACAGTGAGGACAGGTATCAAAAGGAGGTTCCTCTTTCCATGGTCTGTAATATCTGCCGGGTTCAGGCAGAACAGGCTTCCCGCATGACTTGCAGTACCACACAGGTATCTCAGTGCCGTAGTACCTCCTTCTAGATATAGGCCAGTCTGTTTCTATCGAGTTTACCCAGTCCAACCAGTAGTTCACTGACCAATCTGGGTAAAACCTAGCCTTTGAGAGAACCTTCTGTTTCAAGTCTTCGAGAAACTCCTTCTGCTTTAAGTAGTACTCTTTCATGGGCACTATCTCTATGGGTGTTTTGCATCTCCAGCAGACGGGAGTTCTGTGAACGATCCTCTCCACCCTCTCTATATACCATTTTAAGTCCTCTAAAATAGCC
>JAGDWR010000093.1:1337-5810 GCA_023269865.1 Candidatus Methanodesulfokora sp. | reverse complement strand
GCCTCATCAGGTCTCATTCCAGCATATTTCCCAGCCAGCTCATTTAATACACCATTCTCATTCATTATTATCTTCGGTTTAAGGCTTAGTTCTCTGAATAACCTCACATCATCATAATCTCCGTACGAACACACCATCATTATTCCGGTGCCAAAATCTGGATCAGCAGAAGGATGCTCCATTACACTGACTTCGTCTCCCAGAGGGGTTACTAAAGTTTTACCGAGAAGATGCTTATACCTTTCATCCCTCGGATTGTATATAACTGCTGCACATGCAGGGAGAAGCTCAGGCCTTGTAGTAGCTATCACCACACTTTTTCCGCTTTCCTTCTCGGAAAACCTAAGATAAACTAAAATACTCTCCATCTCCTTGTATTCCACCTCTGCATCAGCAAGCGTAGTTCTACATCTCGGGCAGTAGTTGTTCGGTCTCACATCTTCATAGACCAAGCCCTTTCTAAAGGCCTCTATGAATGTCCTCTGGGTTTGTGTCCTCCAAAGAACGCTATCCGTTTGAAAATAATTATCAAAATCAGCACTTAATCCAAGTCTCTTTGATATAGTTATTATGTCCTTCTCGGCTTCATCTAAGTACTCCTTGCATAGTCTCAGAAATTCCTCTCTCGGCGTGGAAAACATGTTTATTCTGTTCTTTTTCTCAACTTCTACTTCCACTGGAAGACCATTTCTGTCCACTCCAAATGGAAAGTACACATCATAGCCCATCATCCTCATGGTTCTGGCTATCATGTCTATCTGGGCGTAATGTATTGCAGCAGCAATGTGCCACTTCCCACTGGCATAAGGGGGAGGTGTGTCTATTGAGAAAACCTTTCCCTTCTCTTTTCTGAACTTATATATGCCGGTCTCTTGCCATATCCTCTGTATCTCAAGCTCAAGATCGGGTGACCAGTGTTTCTCCTTTATCTTGGGCCTCATAGGAACTCCCTCATGATCTCTCTGAGCTCTGGGGCATTCCTTAATAAAAACTCATCTAGCCTTCTTATAGCCTCATCCCTGGAGGGAACCCTCTCAGCACCGAATCCTTCATATATGAAGCTTGATACAGAACTCGCGAATAGAGCAGACCACAAGGGATTCCCTGTCATGTAATATTCAACCAAAAAAGCAGCTGTAGACGAATCCCCAGCACCGCCAGGATCCACAATCTTTGATGGAGGAACAGCTGGTAAGGAGAAAAGCTTTCCATCAAAGAATATCGAGAAATGATCCGAACCACCTTCTCTTGTCATGATAACTATATCGGGTCCCATATCCCATAACAGCTTTAGAGCCCTCGCCTCATCTCTCTCCCCCTTTGCTATATACGGAAGCTCTGGTTTGCTGGTCGACAGCACATCGGCTAAGTAAAAGTAATTCGATCCATCGAATTCATAAAAGCTCACTCTACCATGCTCATCTGCTCTTCTTATGTATCCTTGTGGATCAAGTCCTAGAAGAAAACATCTTCTTCTAAGCTCTCTCAGAGTCTCCAGGGGAATCTCATGGTATATGGGAGAGGAGAGGCATATGTCGTGGTAACCCAATTTCTCCACATCAGATGGATATATCGGCTCTGAACTTGATAGAAGCCTCAATTCTCTGTCCTCTCCATGATAAACAAGCTCAAAAGAAGCAGTTTTGCCTCTCCTTATTAAGCCTTCTAAAGATAGATCTCTGGGTATCTCATCTAGATCGGATTCTTGACCATAACATGCAAGCAAAACTGCTTTAAATCCCAGTTTAGCTGCGACGACACCGGCATATATGGACGAACCAGCAAGTCTGATGCTTTCTCCTGCCGATGTTTTTATCAAATCTCTTGACAGGTTTCCTGCTGCGAGAAAGCTGGGCATCTGATGCTATGCGCTCACCTCCTAAAAACCTTTAATGCTAATAACAAATATAATTAATATAAAATAATTTTCATTACTTTTTCTACTAGAGGAATTTATTTTTTCTTGGAGCCCCTCCTTTCCTCCGAACTAATGAAAAAGAAATCTTAATAGGAATATTAAAGGCCAAAAGCCTGAGTTATGACATCTATTTCGACAGGAGTTGTCAGAGCACCTACTGCTACACCCTCTTTGCTTGCTACTAGGCCTAACTTCACGAATTTAACACCATCATTAACAGTTCCTGGGTAGATTTCCACACTGAAGTGCCTCCTGAGATTTTTCAGCTCCTCATCACTTACCGATGGTGTTACTATTCCCCCCTTATCTGTTATGACAGATAGGGATCCGACCACGGGTATGCCAGATATCCTCCCCCTCACGACAGGAACTTTTAATGTCTTCCTTATGAGCTCTATATCCTCATCAGACATGCCGGGATGGACAAGAGCTCCATAACTGTTGGCCAGTATAGCATTTCCCAACGCAGTTATCTTGGAGTTTATTATCTCAAGCTCCATTCCAAGGCTTTCAAGAGCTTTTATCTCCTCTATTCCTGCAACAGCTGGTAATATAACTCCATTTTCATTTCCAGCGATAAAGACACCGAGCAAATTCGTATCATATATTCTAGCTGGCACAGCCTTGAGATTTAAAGCTACCTCTAATTCCTTTACAAACTTATCTTTGGCATTAGGCGGAACTAGGAGATAATTTCCGACTACCTTCAGATAGATGCCGAGGTTTGGGCTTCCCCAGATAGAAGTTCTAATTAGCGGCAAGTTAATCACTCAAAGAGAGGTTTAACGGTGGCAAGGCCCTCCTCCTCATCATATTCCACGGATATCCTCAGTCTTCTTGGAGGGTTATTGCCCCTAGACCATATTATTTCATTTAGCAGAGGATCTATTTTCACCTTTTCCTGATCTATTTTCATGATTCTAGCGACAATTCTCCTTATGGTTCTAACTTCTCCCGTTGCCCTCCTTCTTCTTGGATACTTTTCTCGAACTATCCTTCCAAGCCTCAGGGAGATCTTCCTCTCCTCAGCCATAAAATCACCTCAAAGTTGCAACCTAGACCTTCTCCAATTTCTCAGGGGTCTAGCTCTGACCTTTCTGTTCGTTCTGAGGTAAACCCAGAGCGGCACCCTCTTATTCTCCTTCATCGCCCTCGCATACCTGAGCTTGCTTGAAAGAGTCCAATATCTGGCCATAAAATCACCTCAAACAACTTTTATCCTGAAATCCCTCCTGAGCTGCTCACTCAATCTTCCCAGGAGTTCCTTCAACTCATCATCAGTAAGCCTTCTATTAAGCTTACCTGAATTGTAGAGCTGAATGAGGAGGGTCTTGACGCTGCTTGCAAGCTCCGGTTTCACATATTCTATTCTTTTAAGTCTTTCCCAGGCCTCTGGCGTCAATAACTGTTTTACTATAATCTCTATCTGCCTCTCTCTAGCCCTTATTTCCTCCTCCCTTCTTCTTCTAGCCTCAGCTTCCTCGACAAGCCTCTCCTGTAGGGCTCTTAGCTCCTCATCCTCCTCGTCACTCATGGTACCTTCACCTTTCCTACCTCTATCTTCATCTCCTTCGCTATATCAGAAGCTATCTTATCCAACAGAGATCTGCCCTTAGCGGATACTTTCCTACCTCTCTTGCCATCCTTCTCGACGAGACCTGCCTCCTCAAGCTGTTGTAATATCTTTCTTATCACATGTCCACTTCCCTTCACGCTTCTACTTGGGCTAACTCCTCTGCTTTTCCTGTTTCCATACTTTGCTCTCAATCTCTCCGTGCCCAAAGGACCTTCAACATAGAGTGTCCTGAGTATGCTAGCTGCTCTTATATACCACCAGTCTTCCTGCTCGGGAGGTCTCTCTCTGCCGGAGCCTGTTTTAGAAAATAAAGCCCACTCAGGAGGCTTTATTGATTCTATAGTCTTCAGAGTATCCTTTAATCTGTTTATCAAAAGATCAGCTCTTATGTCTAGCGCTGAGACCAAAGGAATCACCTTATAAGAGCTTGTCAGCTCACGGTTTTTAAAGGTTGTGGTCTATCATCTCCAATTCATAGAAATAAGATTAGCACTACATATGTTTCAAATAATACACTATTATGATTTTTCCTTCAGACAGAAGGAAAAAGGATCAACTCTCCTCCTTTTTAATTAGTTCTTCCAAGCTCCTTTCCCCGTATTCAACAATCTTCAGGTTAACTTGCTTTGTATACTCTGATATTATATTCCCTCTTACCATCTTAGCCCTTCTCTCGCCTTTCTTCCTTGGATGAAAACCAGGAGGGCCCGAGAGTATGGTTCTGATCTTTCCCATCCCGTGAACTCCTGGGTGATGTGGAAAACCATCTCTATCAGTTCCTCCCGTTATCTTAAGTTTGTATCCTGGAAGCCCTATTTGATCTCCAGCTATCTCTTCTCCTATTCTCTTTCCTATTAGGGCAGTGGAATCAATCCTTACATGATAAGTCTTACCACTTTTAGGATCTGCTATATCGAGCACCATCTCAACCATCGGGGTCCCAGCTAGAGATACAACCCTATTTAAAACTGCCACCTTA
>JAGDWR010000093.1:0-1237 GCA_023269865.1 Candidatus Methanodesulfokora sp. | reverse complement strand
CTATAAGTCAAGGTGGTGAAATGTCAGGCCAGCAGAGGGAACAGGATCTTGCAGCTCTTAGGACCACATATCAGCTCCTCCTGAATGAGTCAAGCAGACTGAACATTCTCTACAGCGATGTGGAGAGGAGCATAGAGACATTGGAGACCTTGTCAAAACTGGAAAAGCAGGAACTAGGGCCGGTGATACTTCCAATAGGAGCTTTTCTCTCCATAATGCTGAACAAGGTGTCAACAGATAAAGTACTAGTTCAGATGGGAGCCAATATATATGCGGAGATGAGCCCAGATAAGGCAATAGAGGAGCTAAAAGGGAAGCTTGAGGAGATAAGAAAGGAGTTGATACAAATACAGGTGAACCTGAGACAAATAGAAGCAAGTCTAATAGCAGCAGAGCAGGGCGGTAGAGTTGCCAGGAGAACTTAAGAAAATACTATCAGATCTATGCTCTAGAATAGCTAGCGCTGGAAGAAAAAATCTGGATAAAGTATTCTTGGAGCTTGAGTTAGAACTTCTAGAGGCAGGTCTATCTGTCCAGTTTTTGGATGGAATAAAGGAGCATATAAAGAGGGAGCTATCAGGGAGAGATAAGGTGGATGATGCCTTTTTGAGGGAAAAGATAAAGGAGCATATATTGGAGAGAATAGAATTGAAACCTCCAGATCTAGGGATTATCATAAGAAGAGCTAAGGAAGAAGGGAGGACACCAATATTTCTATTTTTTGGATTTAATGGAGTTGGAAAATCACTTAGCTTGGTCAAGACAGCCGATATCCTGATTAAAAAGGGGTTTATTCCTCTGATAGCAGCAGCAGATACATTCAGGTCAGCGGCAGAAGAACAGTTAGAAGGCTATGCTAAGGAGATCCATGTTCAAGTGATAAAGGGTGGGAGGGGAGCAGATCCTGCTGCTGTAATATATAATGCCGTGCAGAGAGCTCATTCCAAGGGGTTTGATGTCGTCTTAGGCGATACCTCAGGAAGAAGAGCTATGGACAAAAACCTTGGAGAGGAGCTCAGGAGGATAGTAAGGATAACAAAGCCGGATTTGAACGTGCTTGTGGTAGATGGACTTGCTGGCTCCGACGTAGTTAATCAATGCATTGGATTCAGCCAATTTGTGCCAATAGATGCGATAATAGTGTCAAAAGTTGATGCAGGAGGATATGCAGCAGCTATTCAGTCATCTTATGTCCTGGGAAAGCCGATACTCTTCCTCGGCACGGGCACATCTATTA
>JAGDWR010000076.1 GCA_023269865.1 Candidatus Methanodesulfokora sp. | reverse complement strand
ATGCATTTTTTGCATATTTTCTAGAATCTCCAACTAGAGAGCTTATATAAGCTCTCTGACTTGAGCTGAGCTTCGATGAGAGATTGATTGATTTTTCGTTCATAGAGCTTACGTTGTTCAAGTACATCTTCACCCATGAAGATATGGTGCTCTTCGCGCTTTCTGGAAGTCCCAATTTCTGGATCTCTGGCACCTCTATCTTCATTCCTGTAAAGTATTTGAAGGCCTCAGCAACATCCGATACCTCTATTACATTAACGCCCAGCTTATTTCCAAGCTCCACTAGATCCACGGTGCTCTGCACAGTCCTCATAATTGTTATTATCCCTATGGTTGTCCTCTCAACTCTGCTCTCAGTTACAACCCTCTGTCCAGCTGGTATAAGAAAGATTTTTGCTCCTCCCTCTGCAGCAGCTCTCAGCTTCTCGGGTATTCCTCCCACAGGTCCTACTGTCCCATCTGGATTTATCATCCCCGTCATTATAACGTCTTTTCTGGGCTGTGTCTCCATGAGAGCAGCCATTGTAGCTACTGTCATGGCAGCTCCTGCGCTCGGCCCTCCTATTATTGTGCTCTTTGATGACATCAGGTAGAAGAAGTCGTAACTGTTGAAGTCCTTTCCCAGCAGATAGCATGCAACAAAAGCAGCAACTCTAGCTGATCCCTGGGTATCAATATCTGTTAGGGGCTCGGCTGAAAAGTAAACCTTCCCTGAGCCGGGATATGAAACAGTAACTGTCAGATTGCTAAGAACTCCTACAGTTCCGTTTTCAGTCTGCATTACTGCAGGGGCGCTTATTGTCACTTGATACACTTTTTGAGGGGATGATATTACGATTTGAGCTGTTAAAACTAAGAGAAGAAGCAATATAATTAGCTTCCTCATAAATGCGCTATATCTGTTTTTCCTATTTAATCTTTCTTAAATAAATATAGCATATTCTCCGGGACTGAGCAACATGCATCGAATAGCTGAAAATCGCTGTTCATGCTTGGCAGAACAATTCTATCAACTCCCTCCTCGAACGCAATTCTATCTATGTCTTTTTTCATGTTATTAGGCCTCATGCAGCCAAGAGAAAGAATATCGGATCTTCTTCTTGCGTAAGAAATGCACTTCTTTATCAGCTCAAGGGATGGAGTAAGGTTATGAAAAGCAGTCCCTGGCGTCGGGATGAAGACTAAAACCACAAGTTCTTCAGCTCCGTATTCATAGGAAAGATCCACAGAGTGCTTGAAATCCTCAAATGATGAGAATGGCATTCCTATTATCACATGGGGGACTATTATCCTTGGCCCTCTTTCCATCAAAGCCTTGAAGCTTTTCTCATAGAGATTCGGATTTCCTCCCTTTATATAAGCAGCTTTTCCTGATATAAGCTCGAAATCAACTATGTCCACAGACTCCCTGAGAAGAGAGGATTCCTCCTCATTCACCAAGCCTGGATGAATGCTTATTATAGCTCCTCTTTTTCTTGCTTCAGAAATCTCATTTAAGAATGGCCTGAATGGGAGGACACCTCTCTCATTAAATCCCCCGCTTATCAAAAATCCTATTACGCCTTTTTTCATCTCCTCCCCTATAATCTTTCTGAGCAAAAATGGAGAGGGAACAGGAATCATGCCCCTCAGATATCTTCCTCTGCACATCTCGCAGTTTAGCTGGCAGCTATATCCAGTTATGCTTATTGATCTGAACTTCCTCCTCGGATAAAAGGCCTTTGTCACATTAAAACAATTCGTGAGGAGTTAAAAATGATTTAGCTGTTGTTTATAACTATAGTTTTTTCTAGAATTTTTCTACCAAAAAATTGTTTTTCTATATTTCTATGTCAACCTTTAAATGATCTCTTATTCAGTTCCATCCCGGTGGGACTATGTCCCAGCAACAGAAAATAGATTGGACTGCTATGTGGAAGAAGGAGGACTGGTGGGCCCTCTGGATCGGTCTTCTGATCTTCTTCCTCGGCCTAGGCCCATTTGCAAACATAAGCCTAATAGGGTGGAACTGGCACGGAAATGTGTGGCTTGATATATCAAAGGCAGTATCGCCGAACAACAAGGCATATGAATGGCTGGGATGGGGCTCCGTCATACTTCAGTACATATTCCTACTGGTTCTTCTGTGCATAGGAGCTTATGCAATGAAGTACAATGTGAAGAAGTTTGCGGCAGGCTTCACAGTGATCTATTTCCTCACTCTCATAGTTTGGATAATTGGATGCTGGGGATACAGCGCAGCTGTTCCAACATGGGATCCAAATCTGAAAAAAGCCGTTCCAAAAGTCGGAAAAGAGATCCTTCCATTCTCCTTGGGATTAACTCCTGAGGGAGGCTTCATATACCTACTTATAGTTGGCTTGATAATAAGGAACTTCTTCAGGGGATTTGCAGAGAAGCTCTTGGATGCAGCAAGGCCTGAGTGGTACATAAAGACAGCAATAGTCCTGCTCGGAACTACGATAGGAGTTAAGGCAGCAGGAGCCCTTGGATATGCAATGACAGTTTTATTCCGAGGATTATGTGCTATAGTGGAGGCATATCTGATATACTGGCCTCTAGTTTACTTTATATCAAGGAAGTACTTCAAAATGACAAAAGAATGGGCTGCTCCTCTTGCATCTGGTATAGCTGTGTGCGGAGTTTCAGCGGCAATAGCAACAGGAGCTGCCGTGAAATCAAGACCATTCATACCGATAACACTCTCCAGCATAATTGTTGTATTTGCTGTCGTTGAGCTGTTGATACTTCCATGGCTTTCCGTGGCTCTATATCCAACTTTCAGCGGGATGGTGATGGGAGCATGGATGGGACTGGCTGTGAAGACAGATGGAGCAGCAGCTGCATCAGGAGCTCTGGTGGATGCCTTGATAGTGGCTAAAGCCGCTGGAATGGGTCTTAAGCTAGATAAAGGGTGGATGCTGACAGCTGCGGTTACGACAAAGATATTCATAGACATATTCATAGGCGTGTGGGCCTTCGTGCTTGCAGTGATATGGGTCACGTGGATAGAGAGGAAGCCGGGGGAGAAGGTCAGAAAGCTGGAGATATGGTTTAGATTTCCAAAGTTCATAATAGGATACTTCATAACCTTCCTCGTGATGCTAGCAATAGCTGCATCCAGCCCCGCAATGGCCAAGCTGTCAAGCGCGGCAATGGGAGAGATTGATCCACTGAGGGTTTTCTTCTTCGCTCTTACATTCCTGTCAATAGGGCTTGTGACTGACTTCAGGGTCTTCAAGAAGGAGGGACTTGGAAAGGTGATTCTGGTATACTTGATCTGCCTCTTCGGCTTCATACTATGGATAGGGCTCTTCATATCGTGGATATTCTTCCACAATGTTCCAGTTCCTCTTGCAAAGGGGTGATATAGATGTTCTGGAATCTGTTCCTAGGTTTCCTGATCTCCAAGCTGGTGAATGCAACTGAGGTAAAAGCTGAGGAGGGAGAGGCATACCATCCGCTGCTCCCAGTGGAGAAGAAGCTTGTTGCATACAGCTTGATACTAGCAGTGATACTGCTGGTGATACTGATATACGTCTCCTACACCTACTTCGGTGTGGCCCACTGAGCTCCCCTTTCTTTTATTTTTTTAAAGGTAAACTTTTTAACTTCTTCTTGAGCAATTAATGGGCGCAGGGGGAGCTGGGGAAACCCGGCTGAGAGGGCAGCTTGTGGCTGCCGACCCCTCGA